>CBHRRQ010000029.1:0-24678 GCA_966081555.1 uncultured Terrabacter sp. | reverse complement strand
GGCGTTGACCTCATCGTCGTTCATTCCGAGCCAAGCCATGACCTTCTCCTTTGCCTGTGTTCCCCCGACTGATTCGGGAAGTTCTCTTCCGGACCAACCGTTCAGGCCCGCGCCTTGCGAAACTTCTCGACGTCCGCACCCAGTTCTCCTGATGGGCGGCTTTCGTCGACATGCATGAACCTATGTGACCCTTCGTGGGGTGTCGATGGGGAGCACTCCCCATGACCTTCCCGCGGTCGCGCACGCCCGGGGCGTATGCCGCGTGGCACCACCGATCTCCTTGTGGCGCAAGCCTTTCGACGCCCTTTCGCGCCTCATGGCTTGGCCACCTGGAGCAGCTCGAACTTGCCCTTCTCGATGACGAAACCGCGGCCCGGCGGCAGCTCCGCACGGTTGAGGGCGGGCAGGTTGGCCTTGAACACCGACAGGCCCTCGTTGCCGTCCGGGTGCAGGGCCAGACCCGAGCGTGACGTCTTGAGCAGGGCCTGCAGCCCGAAGTTGCTGCTGAAGAACGCCGCCTCGCCCTCGGCGACGACGAGCTGGTCGTTGTCGACGCACGCCTTGGCGAGGGTCGTGAGCGCGTTCTCGGCACCCGACGGGGCGAGGTCGTCGATGCGCTCGACGAAGACCGCGACGGGCCTGGTGATGCGGCCCTCCTCGATGTCGCCGGCGAGCCGGGTCGCGAGCGCCGACGTGGCGTCACCGCCCACCGCGGTCTCGGTCCAGATGCCCAGGTCGAGCAGCTCGGAACTGCGCCGCGGGGTCATGAGGTAGAGCGCCGACGCCGAGCTGAACCGGAAGAGGCCGACCGCGGTGGCGGCGACGGCGGTGGTGCGACCCGAGCCGGACGGACCGGTGATGATGAAGGTGCCCTTCGGGTCGAAGCCGTGCGGCGCGAGGGAGCTGGAGGCGACGCCCAGGACGGGGCGTCCGCCGAACTCCGCCGGCAGGTCGCCGAGCGGGATCTCCTCGGCGAGGCTCTCGATGGGCGGCGCCTGGCTGACGCCCGCCTTGCGGGTCGCGTCGGCGAACGCCTCGATCGCGGCGGCCTGCACGGTGACGTCGGACGAGCCACCGAGCACTGCGACCTGCACCTCGGAGCCGGCCATGAGACCACGCCCGGGCGGCGAGGCCATCGTCAGCACGTCGCCCGGCACCCCGAAGACGGAGTAGTCATCGAGGTTGCTCATGCGCAGGATGATCCGGCCTTGCACGGCGGCGGCGAGGTTGGTCGGCAGGCCGGTGCGCTGGTCGCTGGCGATGATGAAGTGCACGCCGACCGGACGCCCGTCGGCGGCGAGCCCGGCGAGCATGTCGAGCCACTGGAACCGGCCACCCACCTCGTAGGCCTGCCGGAAGGCCGTCATGCCGTCGATGAGCACGATGATGCGCGGCTCGTCGGCGCGGCCCGAGAGGCGGCGGTAGTCGGTGATCGTCGCCGCGCTCACCCCGGAGTAGCGGGTGGCCCGCTCGTCGATCGTCGCGCGCAGCATGCGCAGCAGCCGGGTCACGCGCTCGTGGTCACCGCCGGGGACGATCGAGCCGACGTGCGGCAGCGTCTCGAGCATCGCGAGACCGCGGTTGCCGAAGTCGAGCCCGTAGACGTGGCAGGGGCCGCCGCGCACCGTGTAGCCGGCCGCCACCGCCATCGAGCGGAGGAACACGGACTTGCCCGAGCCCGACGTGCCGTAGATCGCGATGTTGCCCTCCTTGTCGGGGCGGAACGCGACCTCGGGCTGGGCCTGGTTGTCGGGGTCGTCGGCCACGCCGAAGACGAGCTCGTCGTCGCGGCGCTGGGTCGGCAGCGTCGCGAGGTCGTAGACGGGGCGCATGTCGGGCAGCCACGGCTTGCGCGGCTTGGGCAGCTCGGCCATCCGGGCCGCCCGACCCAGGCTGCCCACAAGACGCTGGATGTCGGTGGGGCCGAGGTCGACCGCGTCGTCGCTGCCCTCGCCGCGCGGCGGCTCCCACTCGATGCCGGCACCGAAGGTGAGGGTCTCGACCTTCATGTCCGGCGGCGGCGGCACATCGGAGGTCCACCCACCGGCATACCCCGTCTGGAAGGGGACGAGCCGGCCCGGGCCGGTCTTGGACACGGCACGGCCGGGCAGCGACGGGTCGAAGAACGCGGCCTCCTTGCTGCCGAGCACGTCGTCGGAGTCGTTCTCGTCGGCCATGCGCAGCGCCATGCGCAGGTTGGTGTTGGCGCGGAGGTTGTCCTTGATGACACCGGCCGGGCGCTGGGTCGCGAGGATGAGGTGCAGGCCGAGCGAGCGGCCGCGCTGGGCGACGTTGACGACACCGTCGACGAACTCGGGCACCTCCTGCACGAGGGCGGCGAACTCGTCGACGACGATGATGAGCGAGGGCGGGGCGTCGACCTCGCCGCGGCGCTCGAGCTCGACGAGGTCCTTGGCCTTGTGCCGGGCGAGCAAGTGCTCGCGGTAGTGCAGCTCGGCGGCGAGCGACGCGAGGGCGCGGCGCACGAGGTGGGGCGACAGGTCGGTGACGAGCCCGACGGTGTGCGGCAGCTTGACGCAGTCGCGGAAGGCCGAGCCACCCTTGTAGTCGACGAGCAGGAAGGTGACCCGCTGCGGCGAGTGCGCGGCTGCCATGCCGAGGATCCACGCCTGGAGCAGCTCCGACTTGCCGGCGCCGGTCGTGCCGCCGACGAGGGCGTGCGGGCCGTCGCTGCGGATGTCGACGGAGAAGGTGCCCTGGCTCGACTGGCCGACGATGGCTCGCAGGTTGCCGGGCTTGCGCGGCAGCACGGCCGGCGCGTACGGACCGGTGAGGATCGAGCGCGACTCGCCCCACTTCTCGATGACGGCCTGCTCGTTGCTGGCCAGGTCGGTGCCGGTGAGGGTGAGCAGCGAGACGGCGCGGGGCAGGTCGCTCGCGTCGTCGACGGGCACGCCGGCGTCGACGACGGGGGCGAGCATGCGTGCGCACGCCATCGCCTCGTCGTAGCCGATGCGGTCGACGGCGACCGGCTGCACCTGCTCACCGGCCTGGACGTAGCCGGCGAGCGAGCTCTCGTCGTCGCTGACGACGAGGAAGGTGTGGCACGCGGCCGGGAGCAGCTGCTGGGACTCGGCGACCCACACGACGACCACGCCGTGGCGGTGGCCGCGCTCGGCGATCGCCACGAGCCGGCTGCGGTCGATCGGGGCGTCGCCCTCGACGAGCACGAGCACGGTGGGCCGGGTGGCGGTGGCCTCCTGCTGCTCGCTGGGCGACCCCTTGGCGTCGACGATGTCCTCGAGGGCGTCGGCGAGCGCCGAGCAGGCCGGGGCGCTGGCCGCGAGGTGCCCGGTGCCGATGGGGCTGTGCGGCGAGGTGGTGTGCGGCAGCCACTTGAGGAAGTCCCAGTCGCGGGCCGAGCTGCCCGACGCGAACGCGCAGACCGCGAGCTCGGCGGGCGAGTGCAGGGCGGCCGCCTGGAGCACCACCGACCGAGCGGCGCCGAGCGCGTTGCCGCGCTGGCCCGCGACGCCGATCGCGCCGTCCGACAGGGGGGCCGCGACGACAGGAACGTCGTGGACCACCTCGAGACCCCGCAGCTGCTCGGACACCTCGAGCCAGGCCTCGGCCTTCGACCGTCCGACGGCCGGCATCTTGATCGCCGACCGCGACGCCAGCGTGCCTAGGCCGAGGCGCAGCTCGGCATAGCCCGGCACGTCGCGTCGGCGGGTCCAGAGGAGCGCGCTGCGGTCGCGCACCGCGGCCAGGCACTCCACCCCGCTGGGGTGCTCGCCGCGACGGGTGTGACCCTCGGCGTCGAGCGAGCCGCGGATGCGCTGTGACAGGAGGCCGAGGTCCTCCTTGAAGTCGACCATCGCCTGCGCGAAGTCCTTCTTCTGCTGACGACGCGCCTCGTAGTAGGTGCCGGCCATCATCATCGGCATCATCAGCATGAAGATGATCGAGAAGGCGCTGCGGGTGATGAGGTACATCACGACACCCATGAGCAGCGGCACGATCATGGCCACCATCGGCATCGGCTGCAGCTTGCCGCGCTCGGGCAGGTCGGGGACCTGGAACTCCTGACCCTTGAACAGCGGCGCGACGCGGGGCGAGCGCGAGAACGCCACGGTGCCGGCGTCGCCGGAGAGGACGCCGCTGCCGGGCCGGCTCACCACCCCGTCGCCCTGGACGTGCACCTCGAGCTCGGTGTCGCCGAGGCGCACGACGTCGCCGCTCTTGAGGTGGGCGCGCGTCACCTGCTGGCCGCCGGCGGTGATGCCGTTGGCCGACCCGAGGTCGACGACCTCGACGACCTCCTGGATGACGAGCTTGGCGTGCTTGCGCGAGACCGACTCGTCGGCGAGCTGCACCTCGCAGCCGCGCCCGCGGCCGACGTATGCCGTGCCGCGGGCGAGCGCGAACTCCTTGCCCGCGTCGGGGCCCGAGCGGATGTAGGCGACCGCCGCCGCGCGACCGCGGTCGACGAAGCCCTCGCCGGCGCGCGTGACCGACACGCGCATGCCCGACTGGAGCCCGCTCTCGGCGACCGTGGCCCTGGGGTCGAGCCCGCGCAGGTCCTGGTCGACGAGGGCGAGCGTCATCGCGGCGTCGACACCGAGCACGCTCGACCGGTTCGGGTCGGCCGCCGCGAGGTAGGCGGCGAGGTCTCCGACGGTCGTCGCCGAGTCGGTGGTCGCGACGAGGTCGGTCTCCCGATCGCCGGACCGGAGGACGAACTTCAGCTTCACGCGTCACCCTTCTTGCCACGGCTGGAGCCCCTGGTGCCGGCGCTGCGCCGGCTCGTGCGGGTCTCGGTGGGCGCGACCGTGCCGATGCCCGCCTTGGTCCCCCTGGTCGCCCTGGTCGCCTTGCCGCCCCGACGGCTCGGCTGCGCCTTGCCCTGGCGCCGCGAGGTGCGGGCCACCGCCGGTCCGAGACCAGTCCCTGTGGGCAGGTGGTCGCGGAACGTGCGCAGCGACACGTCGCCGCGCAGCCGCTGCCAGAACCCCTGCTCGCCGCGGATGCGCCGGCGGGCCGTCTCGACGTCGGCCCAGAAGGCCTCGACCTCCTCCGGCGTCGGCTCGGCGACGTCGAAGACGTGCCCGTTGGCCGCCGTGGCGAGCGGCACGAGCTCGAGCGTCGCTGCCGGTCGAGCGCCCGCCGTCCCCTGCCCGGTGCGCAACGGCTCGGTGTCGAGGTCGGCGGGGCGGGCAGCGGACGGGACGGGAGCACCCATGAGGGCACCGTCGACGACGGGGCTCGGCTTCTCGGGCGGCGGTCCGAAGACGTGCTCCTCGAGGGCGCGGGCCTGCTCGAGGCGGGTTCCCTTGACGGGCAGCGGCATCCGCAGGTCGCGGGCGGTGTCGACGACCTCGCGCCAGCCCCCGCTGACGCGGCTCGCGGTCGCTCCCGTCGTGCGACGGCGGCGGCGACGCAGCCACTTCGCGACGCGGATCGCCGTGTAGACGAGCAGCAGCACCAGCGCGGGCAGCACGAGGAAGAAGATGAGGTAGCGCAGCCAGTCGGGCCAGTTGTCGGGGTCGAGCGGGTTCTTGTCGTCCTTGGGCGGGTTCTTCAGCTGCGTCGCGTTCTGCGCCTGGTCGGGTCCCTGCAGCACGCTCGGCGGGTTGTTCGCCGCGGGCGGCGGCACCTGGGCGCCGGTCTTCTTCTCCTCGGACTTCTGGATCAGCTGCTGGGGCTTCTTGTTGCGGTCGGGGATGAACTGCTTCCAGTAGATCGGCTGCCAGGAGCCCTCGGCTCGAGCGACCCCGACCCCGGCGTGCCCGTCCTGGCCCTTGATGGCGCCGGTCGCGTGGGGCTCGGCGCCGAGCACGACCCGCGCCGGGACGCCGAGGCGGTTGGCGGCGAGAGCCAGGCCAGCGGCGTACTGCTCGTCGTTGCCGGCGAGCTGGGTCGCCTTCATGAACTGCGTCATCCGGCGCAGACTGTGACCCGGCAGGAAGACGTTCTGGTAGTCGCCCGGTGCGCCGCCGTCGGTGTAGGCGCCGTCCTGCATGGCCTTGGCGACCGCGACGACCTTCTCCCACTGGCTGTCGACGCGCTCGGTCCACGGCGTGATCTTGTCGTCGATGAAGGTGAGGTTCTGGCTGTCGACGACGGTGCCGTCGGCGACCTCGACGGTCTTGGGCAGGGCGTCGTCGACCTTCTGCGTCAGCGCCGTGACGGTGTAGGTGTCACCGGCCGCCAGCTTCTCGGGCAGCACGCCGGTGTTCGTGTCGATGTTGAAGCGGAGGTCGTCGGCGAGCTGGTCGCCGCGCGAGCCGCCGAACTCGAGGCCGGTCACGGTGCCGAAGGTGGGGAGCCACACGTCGTCGTAACCGCCGGCGGGCACCGACACCGTCGCGGTCACCTCGTCGCCGGCGGCGTCGCTGGCGATGTGGCTGCCGACCTTGCGGAAGCCGGTGCCGGTGGGCTCGTCGCCCGTGCCCTTGTTGGCGAACTTCCCGGCGCCCCAGACGAAGTCGTCGTACGAGTCGAGAGCGGCGAAACGCACCGGCACGCCCTTGGGCAGGCCCCGGACCGTGAGAAGCGTCTTGTCGTAGAGGTCGGCGCTGTTCGGCTCGGTGTACTTGCGGTAGCCCGCGAGCGGCGACGCGTACTGGGTGACGTCGTACGGCGGGACCAGGCCCGCGCGCAGGACGGTGCGGTCGGCGCCGCCGGCGCCCGGCAGGTGCGGGCCCACGAAGAAGCCGCCGACGGTCGCGACGGCGAGCAGGGCGGCCGTGGTGACCGCCCGGGTGGTGCGGCCGGCGCCGTTCTGCAGGGCGGGGCGGTTGCGGTTGCTGCGCAGGGCGGTCCAGCCGATGGCGACGAGGGCGAAGAGCCCGCCCTGGAGCAGCACCGCGGCAGGGCTCTTCGTGCCGAGGATGATCGACGCGACGAGCAGGAGCACCGGCGCGACGAGGGCGGTGACCGCACCGGTCCAGCGGCGTGCGACGCCGTAGGTCAGCGCGGCACCGACGAGGGTGAAGAGGAAGGGCAGGGCCATGTAGGGGCCCTCGGAGTCGACCGGCGGCAGGGCCGTCAGCAGCTCCTTCCAGCCCGGCACGGCCATGTGCACGAGAGTGCCGAACGTCGCCCCCGACGGGATGAAGCCGGCGATGAGGTCCTCACGCGTCGCGATCGGGCCACCGAGCAGCAGGTAGGCCGCCGCAACGGCGAGGAGGGTCACCACTCCGAGCGCGCGGTAGGTGGCCGTGACGTGGCTGAGCAGCAGCCCGAGGACGAGGCCGGCCAGCCCGACCCAGAGCCAGCCGAGGCCGAAGAACGTGGTGCGGAAGCCGACGAGGGCGAGGCCGACGAGCACGACGGTGAAGGCGGCGTCGACGAGGTGGGGCGTGGTGGGCCGGAGGCGCACCAGCTGCCCGGTCAGGCGCTCACGCACCGTCGGCGGGGTGACCAGCGCCGAGGGGGGCGGGGCGGGGATCGACGGGTTCGAGCTCATCGGGCCACCCCTGAGACGAGAAGCGTGCGGAGGTCGTCAAGCGAGCTCAGCGTGAGGATGACGAGGCCGCCACCGCGGCGGATGCCGTGCTCGGCCTGGGGGTCGACGACGACGATGACCCGGGTGACCTCGGGTGGGAACTGCCCGGCGGCGCGCTGCAGCTCGATGAACGGCCGGTGCGGACCCGTGACGATGAAGCAGGTGCTCGTGTCGGGCGCGAGGTCGGCCGCGTCGAGCGAGACCGTGAAGAGGTCGATGGGGCCCGGCTCGACCCGCGACATCGCGTCGAGTCCGATCTGCGGCACCGACTTGGTGACCTTCTGCGGGCCGCAGACGATGGTGCAGTCCTGCTCGTCGAGCATGACCCGGACCATGATCGAGCTGCCGACGGAGATCGCGGTCTCGACGTCGGCCTGGATCGCCGTCGGCGCGTTGGCCGCCATGACGTCGCGCTCGACGTCGCGGTCGCTCTGGCCCGTCTTGCCGTGCCCGGAGCGGTACTGCTCAGGGTCGGGGTCGACGATGATCGTCACGTGCGAGCGCCTCGTGTCGAGGAACTGGCGCACGAGGAGCTTGCCGGCCTTGGCCGAGCTGCGCCAGTGGATGTAGCGGCGATCGTCGCCGGGCTGGTACTCGCGCAGGGCGTGGAAGGCGAGGTCGCTCATCGAGACGTCCTCGGTGGTGCTGCCCTCGAGGTCGCGCAGCAGGCCCGCGCCCAACGACTCGAGAGCGACGGTGCGGGGGTGGACGAACAGCTCGGTGCGCTCAGTCCACGTCAGGGTGCGGCGCATGAGGCCGAGCGGGTCACCCTGCACCGTGGTGGCCGGGCCGACCTGGATGACGCCGCGGCGCGAGGTCGGCACGACGAAGAGCTCCTCGTGCTGGTTGCCGGGCGTCAGCGCCGGCAGCACGAAGCGGGCGGCGGACAGGCCGACCGGTAGCTCCACGAGGATCGGGAGCATCGGGGTGCGGGCCTCGTTGGTGACGAGGATGCGGCCCGTCGCCGGCTCGCCCACGACGACGCGGCGGGGGTCGACCTCGGCGAGGATGCGCACCTTGGTGCGGCCGAGGGCCAGCAGGAAGCAGATCGCGAAGAGCAGCAGCGCCGCCCCGGCGACCATGAGCAGCTCGGTCCACACCCAGTGGACCCCCACCACCCAGCACACGACGCCCAGGGCGAGGATCGTCCACCCGAGCGGGGAGACCCAGCGCAGCACGCCCGCGACCGGACGCCACACACCCTCGGTCTGCCCGGCCACCTGCTCGATGGAGCGGGTGATCGGCTGGGTGATCTGGCGGATGCCACGGCTCGTCGTGCCCAAGACGCCCGAGGCACCCGAGGCACCGGAGGCATTCGGGACGCCCGAGACGCCGCGTGCCCGGCTGCCGGTGCGGCCCCCGACGGCCGGTGCCGACGCACCCGCGACGGCGGGTGCCGACGTGGCGCGACGGGACGGCATACGGAAGCGACGGCCGGCGCGCGGCGTCCCTCCCTGGTCCTGCTGGGTCATGCTCTCCCCTTGGTTCCCTGTGCAGTCGTGCTGTCGTGCCCCCGGCCGCGGACGCGCGTCCGGGTCAGGAGGCGCGCTCGGCCGGCGGCGCGATGTCGCCGAGGATCTGGTCGATGACCGCCTCGACGGTGGTGCCGGCGAACTGCGCCTCGGCGTTGAGCAGCAGGCGGTGGCTGAGCACCGGCTCGGCCAGCAGCTTGATGTCGTCGGGGATGACGTGGGTGCGGCCCTGGCTCGCCGCCCACGTCTTCGCGCAGCGCACGTAGGCGAGGCAGCCACGGACCGACAGGCCGAGCTTGAGCGAGGGGTGGCGGCGCGACTCCTCGGCGATGCGGCTGACGTAGCCGAGGATCGCCGGGTCGACGTGCACCTCGTCGGCGAGCTTGCTCATCTCGACGATGACGTTGCTCGCGATGAGCGGGCTCAGCGTCTTGGCGCGGTCGCGGGTCTTGGCGTCGGCGAGCACGGCGATCGTCGCCTCGTGGTCGGGGTAGCCGACGCTCGCCTTCATGAGGAAGCGGTCGAGCTGCGCCTCGGGCAGCCGGTAGGTGCCGGCCTGCTCGATCGGGTTCTGGGTCGCGATGACCATGAACGGCTCACCGACCGAGTGCGGCTTGCCGTCGATGGTGACGCGGCCCTCCTCCATGACCTCGAGGAGCGCGGACTGGGTCTTCGGCGAGGCGCGGTTGATCTCATCGGCGAGCACGATCGTCGCGAAGATCGGGCCCGGGTGGAACTCGAACGCCTGCTTGCTCGGCTCGTAGATCGTCACGCCGGTGACGTCGGACGGCAGCAGGTCGGGCGTGAACTGGATGCGGCTGTGCGTGCCCTGCACCGTCGCCGAGAGGGCGCGGGCGAGCTGCGTCTTGCCGGTGCCGGGGAAGTCCTCGAGGAGCATGTGGCCCTCGGAGAGAAGGCAGGTGAGCGCGAGGCGCGTCACGTGCTGCTTGCCGAGGACGGCCCGCTCGATGTTGCCCACGAGCTGGTCGAAGGTGTGGGCGAACCACGTCACCTGCTCCTGGGTGATGGGCGCACTGGTGGTCTGGGCCGTCATGGCTCTCGTTCTCCTGTCGGTTCTTGCGAAAAGCGTTGGTATGCCGGGTGGCTCGTGAGTGGGCGACTGCTCGCCCGCCGGGGCGGGGAGGCTCCCTCTCGGGAGCCGGCCGTCACCCCCACGGGTTTCGGGTCGCGGTGTCGGACCCGTTGGAGCCGGTACATCGGACGCTCACCCAGCCGTAGGGGAACCCGAAGAACTTGCCCGAGGTGTTGAGGCCGTTGGTCGGGTTGTGGCGACCCGACAGACCGTCGTCACGCGTGCTCCACGCACCGGTGCTGCTGTCGAGGCTGCACACGATGTTGCCCGTGAAGTTTGCGAGGTCGTAGCCGACGAAGTTGCAGTTGGTGCCGCACTGCGTGCCGTCGGGCTTGGGGCAGTTGTTGGTGCCGCAGGCGGGCCCCTTGTAGACGGACTTGACCCGCTGCTGCGGCGGGGGCGGCGCCGGGTTGGTGGTGCCCGAGCCCCGCGACGTCGGGCCGTCACCGGACCGGTCGGCGTAGGGCGTGACGCTGATGTTGATCGTCGTGGAGTATCCGAGTCCGGAGACGGTGCACGACGTCTGGTTGGGTCCGAGGTTGCTGGCGCAGCCGTTGCCGCCGTTCGTGCGGTTGACCCGGTAGCCCTGGATCGGGTTGCCGTTGTTGGCCGGCTTGCTCCAGCTGAACGTGATGCTGTTGTCGTCGTGCGTCTGGCTGATGCCGCCGACGCCCTGCGTCGGGCCGTACGGGTGGACGCGGATCGCGTTGGACAGCGGCGAGCAGTAGCCGGCCGAGTTGCAGGCCCGGATCGCGATGGTGCGCGAGATCGGGTCGACCGGCCGCGTCGTGCCTGCCGAGGGGCAGCTGGTGCCCGAGCAGGGGAAGGATCCCGTGACGCCGTCGGTCGTCCAGTGGATGCGGTCGTAGCCGCCGGCGTGCGGGCTGCCGACCCGGAAGGTGATGTCGATCGTCTTGTCGGCGCGCGGGGTGGTCGCCGTGAGCAGCGTCGGGGTGTCCGGGTAGCCGTTCGCGGTGTAGCTCGAGAAGTTGGCCTTGTCGGACGTGGCCGGCCCACCGTTCGTCGCCGTGACGACGTACTGCACCGTCTGGCCCTCGTAGGGGACGGTGTCGCTGGCGACCCGCGACTCGCCACCCGAGCGGGTCGCGATGAGGTTCCACGGCCCGCTGCCGGTGCGACGGAAGACGTCGTACTTCGTGATCGGCGGACCGTTGGGGTCGGTCGCCGGCCAGGAGATCGACACCTGGGCGTTCGTCTCGCCCGGCACGGGGGTGCGCGGGCTGAGGCTCGGGGCAGGCACCGCCGCCGGCTTGCCGAACGACTGCGCCTTGACGTCGGGACCGAACGGTCCCCAGCCGGCCTCGTTGGAGGCCTGGACCCGCACGTTGTAGGCGTCGTTGTTGATCAGTCCGCTGATGACCTTCGTCAGGCCCGGGGCGACGACCTCGGCCGAGCCGGTGGCACCGGCGTTGCCGCCGATGTTGACCCACTGCACCCGGTACTTGAGCACCTTGCTGCCCTCGTTGGGCGGCTCGCTCCAGCGCACCGTCAGCTTGCGGTCGCCCGGCGTGATGCTGCTGATCGCCGTCGCCTTCGGCTTGGTGTCGGGTCGCACCGTGTTGCTGCGAGGGCTCGGGTCGGACCAGCCGACCGGGTTCTTGCTGCGCACGGTGAAGGAGTAGTCCTGGCCGTTGGTCAGACCCTTGATGGTGCAGGGCGCCGCGGGGCAGCTCGTCGCGCCGCCGCCGGGGCCGATGGCCGTGACCTCGTAGCCCTGGATCGGCAGGCCGCCGTCGTAGGCCGGGGGGCGCCAGTCGACGCGCGCGCTGCTGCCGAGGATGCGGTCGGCGACGGCCACGGGTGCGGCCGTGGGATCGGGCTTGCTGCGCACGCTCACGGCCACCTCGCCGGTGACGGCGGGACGCCCCGCGGCATCGGTGACCGAGACCGAGATGCGGGCGTCGCCGCGGCCCTTGTCGGACGCGGCCACCGTGAGGCGGCAGCCGCTCTGCGAGGCGCTGACGCCGGTGCCCGAGAGCACCCGCGACGACTGGATCGCGCACTGCGGCGCGCCCAGCGGGCTGTCGAGGTACTGCGCCATGTTGACGACGCGGCTGGTGCCCGCGATGAGGCCCTCGACCCGCACGGGACGCAGCGTCGCGATCGGGGGCGAGCTGACGACCCGCACCTTGATCTTGAAGGACTCGGCGCCGCCCTTGGCCTTGACGGTGACCGAGCCGGTCGCGCCGGCCTGGGCCGCCGGCTGCGCCTTGAGCACGACCTGGCGGCCGCCGGCACCCGTCTGGCCCAGGTCGACGCGGTCGATCGCGGGGTCCCACGTCGCCTCGTACTGCGCGTTGCTCTGGTCCATGCCGGTCGGGAGCCAGGCGTGGCAGAGGCGCGGGATGTCGAAGCTGCGCGCCGGGCCGTCGGCGACGAGGCGCACCTCGTGGTCGGGGCAGCGCAGCACGGGCACGTCGGGCCCGATCTGCACCGGGACGGTGACGTACGCCTTCTGGGCCGCCTTGTCGGCCGGGCCGGTCGAGTTCGTGACCTCGAGCATGAGGGCCGCCGGGCCGACGTAGCCGTTGGTCGACGTCAGCTTCAGCTCGGTGCCGGACGTGACGGAGAACTGGAGGTTCTCCTCGGGCGAGGTCGAGATCGTGTCGGGGGACGTGAGCGACACCTTGCCGCCGCGCGGGTCGGAGACGTAGTCGGCGAGCGGGACGTCGACGGTCGAGTCGGCGCCCATCTTCACGACCTTGCCGTCGACGGCGTACGGGGACCCGTTCGTGCCGGCCGGCACGTAGATGAGGGCCATCGCCGAGGCACCGTCGGCGTCCTCGATGAAGTACGGGACGACCCGGGCCTGGGCCCGCAGCTGGATGCGGAGCTTGCGGCCCTCGCGCGTGACGCCGTCGCCGACGAACTTCGTGATCTTGAGGCTCGACGGCTCGCCGTCGAGGTCGCGGTCGTTGGCGAGGGCGTCCACGAGGATCGACGTCTCGCCCTGCTTGGCGATGCCCGTGTCGTCGACGGCGACCGGCGGGTTGTTGAAGTCCTTCTGGCCGCGCACCGTCAGGGTCGACTTCGACGGGTCGAAGAGACCGTTGGTGATGCCGTAGGTCAGCACCTTGGCCGGGCCGTCCTCCGGCGCGACCACCTTGAAGGAGTCGTCCTTCTGCTTCTGGAACTCCTTGAGCACGTCGGGCTCGTTGAGGGTCGACAGGTCGACGAACGAGACCGAGTCGCCGGCGGCGATGAGGTCGTTGGACAGGACGTCGGCGTGGACCGTGCGCCCGGGCGCGGCGACGACATCGTCCTCCACGGCGACCGGTGGCTGCGGGTCGCCAGGCTGCACCACGCCGACCCGCACGAAGCCCTCGCTCGAGAGGCCGAACCGGTCGCGGATCTGGTAGCGGATGACCTCGGTGCCCGAGCTGCGCGGGTAGGCCTCGTAGCGGATCGTCGCCGCGCCGAAGCCGAGGACGCGGCCCAGCTTGAGGTCGACGGCCTTGCCGTCCTCGCCGACGATGCCGCTGACGAAGGTGAGGTCGCCGTCGGGGTCCACGCCGCTCGTCGGCACCGTGATCGAGAGCGTGTCACCGGCCGTGACGCTGGCCGAGAAGCTGCGCGCCGACGGCGGCTGGTTCGGGAACTTCACGCCGTCGGGAAGGGGGTTGATCGTCACGTTGACGCGACCGGTCACCCCCCGCGCCTTGAGGCCCTCGGGGTAGGTGACGTACTCGAGGATCGCCGACTTGGGGCCGGTCATCGCTGCCTGCTCCGGCACGTAGCGCACGACCGTGCCGGAGGCGAACGCCTGGCCACCGCCGGAGAGCACCTTGACGCCCGCCGGGTCGACCTTGAGCGGGATGCCCTCGCTCATCGAGTCGTTGTCGAGCACGGGGATCGTCACCGCGTCACCGACACGCACGGTCGCGACGTCGTCGACGACGGTGGGCAGCACCTTGTCCTTGGGCTCGGGCTTCTGCGTGACGCTCAGCTGGCCGACGGCGGTCTTGGTGCCGTCGCTGATCGTGTAGGTGACCTTGCCGTGGCGAGCCGTGTCGCCGTCGAGCGGTGCCGTCGCCTCGACCCGCACCCAGCGGCCCTGGACGACGGAGACACGCAGCCACGCGTCGCCGGTGACGACGCGCTGCACGACGAGGACGTCGCTGCGGGGGCTGTAGTCGTTGGACAGCACGTCGGCGATGACCGGGGTCTGCCCGCGCAGCACCGCCGCGTCGGGCGAGGCCACCGGCGGCAGGTCGACCGAGGGGTTGGGTGCGATGTCGACCCGGATGCGACCGACGCTGACACCGGAACCCACCTGCGCGGCATACGTGATCGTCGAGGTGCCGGGCGTCTGCCCGGTGACCGTGAGGACGTTGGTGTCGAGGTTGGTGTCGAGCTTGAGCTGGCCCGGACCCTTGACCGCCTGGGCGAGACGCATCCGCGCCTGCGGGTCGGTCGGGTCGGCGCCCGCGATGTCGTTGCCGAGCGGCTGCAGCTGCACCGGCTTGCCGACGACGGCGCGCAGCACGTCGGGCTGGGTCTTCGGCGCGACGGCCTTGGAGTCGGACTCGCTCAGCACGTCGAGCGTGACGTTCGACTTCTGCGAGCCGCCACGGCCGTCGTCGACGACGTACTCGACGAGCTGGTCGCCCTTGGCGGCCTGCGCCTTGATGGTCAGCGCACCGGAACCGTCGACGCCCGTGGTCGTCGGGTCGACGGCCGAGACCTGGATCGGGTCGTTCTCCGCGTCGCGCCAGTCGGCGATGACGCCGACGCGCACCGAGCCGCTCGCCACGACGGGGTACTTCGCGAGGGCGAGCTTGGCCTGGCCCGTGCGCAGCTTCGGCGGCGTGTTGACGTCGGGGTCGACGATGCGGACGTTGACCTTCGCGGTGGCCCGGCCGTTCTTGGCGGTGGTGCCGTTGTTGACGGTGTAGTCGAAGGAGAAGGAGCCCGACGCCTCCTCGGGCACGGTGACCTGGACGGTCTGGCCGTCGGCCGCGGCGCTCGTCGTGATGCCCCGGGCCGCCGGCTGGGTGACGTCACCGGGCGAGATCGCGAGGATCGAGCCCTGCGAGTCCGAGTCGTTGTCGAGCACGTGCAGCGTGGACGTGCGTCCCGGGCGCACCTGCAGGTTGTCGGGTTGGGCCTTCGGCGGCGTGCGGCTCACCTCGTCGTCGACGAGGTTCTCGTCCTTCTTCTTGTTCTTGTCGTCGGTCTGCGGCGGCGGGATGACCGAGTTCCAGTTGTCGATCTTGACGCGGTTGCGGTCGATGTCCCAGACGTCGCCGGAGTCGAGGTCGTTGAGCACGATGAGGCCACGGTTGGTGCGCAGCTTCACGCCGTCGGTGCGCACGCCCTTCTTCATCGCACCGAGGTCGACGGTCGCGGCGTCGGTGGGCGACCCGCAGTTGCGCCCGTAGTAGACGTTGGACGCACCAGCCCAGGCGGCGTGGATGCAGTTCGCCAGGCGCACCGGGGCCGACAGGAACAGCCGGGCGCCGGGGGCCGCCTGGGAGAGCTTGACCCCGCCGACCGTGGGGCTCTCGTCGGTGAGCGGCACCTGGGTGAGGCCCGACTCGTCCTGCACGAGAACGGCGTTCGCGTCGGGGCCGGGCTGCTGGAGCGCCGCGTATGCCGGGTTGCCGGGCTCGACGCTGCCGACCGACAGCTGCTCGGGCTCGGGCAGCACGTCGGAGTAGAGCTTGCGGGTGGCGGAGTCCCACACCACCCAGTGGCTGCCCACCGCGGTCACCTGGGCGGACTTGGAGGTGAACCCGAGCGACGTCGTGACCGGCTTGCCGAGCCCGTCGCCCTCGGGGCGCAACACGGTGATGGTGCCCTTCTCGGCCGAGAGGGCGTAGACGGTGCCGTCGACCCCGACCGCGACGGCAGCGTTGCCACCGACCTTGGCGAGCGGCTTGGCCTGGGTCTGGAGGCCGTCGAGACCGGTGATGCCCGACCGGTCGTCGACGCGCGGCGCGCGCCGCCCGCCCTTGGCGGGGTCGATCATCGCGATGGTGCCGCCACGCACGTCGACGAGCGGGGCCGTGAAGACCCGGTTGCCCGTGGCCGTGCTGGCCTTGGGCAGCAGGATCGACTGCTCCGCGGCGAGCGTGCCCTCGGACGGGTTGATCGGCACGATCTGGTTGCTCGCCCTGGAGTAGCCGACGATGGCCGCGCCGTCCTGGAAGACGTCGAGCCCGGACCCGTTCGTGCCGTCGGACAGCACCCCGGCGTCGAGCTGACCGGCCGCCTTGTTGATGCGGCCGTAGCGCGCCTGCTCGGCGTTGGTCACCCAGATGCCGCCGTCGTTGAGGTCGGCCTTGCGGACGATCTCGCCCTCGCTGCGCGTCGCGAGCCAGACGAGCAGGCTCGCGACGAGGGCGACGACGACGGTGGAGATGATCCCGATCCGTCGCTTGGTGGCGGCGGTGCTCATGCGGTCCCCTGTTCGGTCGCGACCGGCCGGCCGGACCTGTTCTCTTCGGTGCGTGGTGTGTGGTTCGACCCGGCGGCCGGCGACCCTGCGTGGTTCGAGAGGGCGTACTTAGAGTCGGTGTGGTTCGAGACGGCGGTGCCGGGCCCGGTGGAGTCTGTGGTCTCACCCGAGGCGGCCGGGTCGTCGAGAAGGGCGAGGTCGTCCTCGGTGACGAGCTTGGTCGAGAGAGCGTGCTCGACGAGGCGTGACTTGCGGTTGGTGGCGAGCTTGCCCACTCCACCGTGGAGGCCCCGCGTGCCCGCGTCGGCCAGCTTCTGGCAGACGTTGTCGAGCTTGCGGTTGAAGCGGGTGATGGTCCAGCCGAGGCGCTCTGCCGCCGCAGCCGAGGAGGGTATCTGGCTCGTACCCGCTTCGCGCCTCCGGAGGAACGGCTCGCAGAGCGCCACGATGAGCAGCTTCTGGTCGGGCGTCAGCGAGACGCGGCCCACCGTCGCGGCCCCGACCTCGTCGCCGTCGGTCGCGTCGGCGGCCGGCTCGGCCGTCACGGACTTGAACGCCGGGCTGGCGACGTGGATCTCGAAGTCGTAGGTGGTGGGGCCGGCGGTGAACCAGACGATGAGCTTGCGCATCGCGAGCGGGATCTTCGCGCCCGGGTTGAGCCACGCCTGGAAGAGGCCCTGCTCGTCGGCGACCGTGGCGGTGAGCGTCGACCCGGTGTTGCTGAGCCACCAGAAGCCGTTCTCGAACGAGACCACGAGGAAGGTGCGGTGCAGGTAGGGGTTGTCGTCCACCTCGACGTCGCCGGTGCGCCCGATGGTGAGACCGGTGTCGGCGGACACGGAGTACTCCTCGCCGCAGAACACGACGCTCACCTTGCTGTGGATCACGATCAGGTCCCCTAATCCCTGTCGAGGCGCACGCCTGCCGGCACTCGCGGTCAACGATGTCCGGCCGTGCAACGTTACGGAAGTCTGTGGTGGTTTGCTGATGTCTGGGTCGAGGTTGCCGTTTTGCCGGGCGGGTGTCCACCCGCCTGCGTACTCACGGAACGACGGTCACCTCGCGGTCTCGCACTGGGGCTGGGCTCCCGGCGACGCCTGTCCGGACCGGACGACGACGACGGTCGCGCACACCTTCGTGCCCTTCGGTGCCTTGACCGTGTAGCGCGGCACCGTGACCGAGACGGTCCTGGCCCGCGACGGGTTCCCTGCGTCGGAGGCCGTCGGGCCGTAGGACACGCGGTAGGTGTCCTTCTTCGACCGGTTGGGATAGGTCCAGGCGAACGTGACGCTGCCGGCCTCGCTGTTCGCGTCGACGACCGGCTGGTCGAAGACGCCGTCACCGATGGCGCTGTCGTCGCCGGGCATCGACACCGTCGCGCTCGGCGTCGGGGCGGCGACCGGGTCTTCGGTCTTCGGGCGCAGCACGAGGAAGGCGACGAGGCCGAGCAGCAGCACCATGCCTGCCACGAGCCCCCACACCACGCCGGGCTTGCCCAGCGGGGGGGGCGCCGGCGCAACGGGCGCCGGGTCTGCTTGTGTGCCAACGGTGCTCGCAGCCCGGCGTACGGTCGCCTCGTCGGACAGGTCGGCGCCCAGCGGGCTCGTCGAGCTCGCGACGGGGTCCGTCGCCGCGGCGGCGCGCACGGGGGCCGCCGACGACGTACGCGTGGGGCTGGGCATCGGTGCCGGTGACCATCGCTGCCCGCCGGCGTCGGAGCGGCGCCGAGTCTCGTCGTCGAGCGCCGACGGGGCTGGGAAGGGCACGGCCGGCGCGGCCGGCTGGGCCACGACGGTCTGCGGCGCCTTGATGCGGGTGCGGTCGTCCTCGTCGCCGCCGCGCCCGGTAGGCGAGCCCTGGGTCTGGCTGACGAGGGTGGTGTGGCCCTGCTCGTCGAGCACGACGATCGGCGTGCGGGCAAGGCGCTGCTGCTGCTCCACGGCCTGCAGGGCGCGGGCGAACTCGAGCGCCGACGCAGGACGGTGTGACGGGTCCTTGGCCATCGCCTGCGCGAGCAGGCGCTCCAGACCGGCCGGCACGTCCTGGCGGCCCGTGCGCGGGGGCGCGTTGCTGCGGATGCGCGGCATCAACGCGTACGCCGAGTTGTCGCCCCCCGGCACCTCGAAGGGCGAGCGGCCGACGAGCAGCTGCCACAAGGTCGCGGCGAGTGAGTAGACGTCGGAACGCTCGTCGCCGTTGCTCTGGCCGTAGAGGACCTCCGGTGGGGCCCACGGCACCGAGACGCCGACGTCGTCGGTGGCCTCGACCTCGACGTCCCCGTCGCGGGCGCCGCGACCCGCGATGCCGAAGTCGGTGAGGCCCGGGGCGCCGTAGGCACTGATGAGCACGTTGGCCGGCTTGATGTCGCGGTGGGTGATGTGAGCGCGGTGCGCCGTCTCGACGGCGCTCGCGAGCTGGATGCCGGTGCGCAGGACGTCCTCGACCGAGAACCGCTCGGCCCGCGCCCGCATCGCGAGGTTGGGCGGCGGGTAGTACTTCATGACCAGGTAGGGACGGCCGTCGTCGGACGTGCCGGAACGGAAGACCTGGACGATGTACGGGTGGTCGCCGAGGGCGGCCATGGTGTCGGCCTCCTCGACGAACTGCTGCCGCAGCGCGTCGGTGAGCCCCTCGGACTTGAGCACCTTGACGGCCACCGGCATGCGGGGGCTCTGCTGCTCGTAGAGGAAGACGTCGGCGTAGCCGCCCGAGCCGAGCGGCTGGACGAAGACGAGGCCGGGGATCTTCGGCGGTGCGCCCTTCCTGCTCACGGGGCCGCCTCGAAGGTGAAGGAGACCTCGTCGGCCATCGACACGAGCGAGCCGGGCTCGAGGACCTGCTGGTCGTTCGCCCTCAGTCGCACCGGAGTGTCGCCGGGCAGGGTCACGGTGGTGCCGTTCGTGGTGCCGAGGTCGCGGATGAGCACGTGCCAGCCCTCGAGGATCACCTCCACGTGGTTGCGCGAGACGTCGCGCTCGGGGCTCGGCACCTTGACGACGTGCGGCCGGTCGTGGGCCGCGAGCCCCTCGCCGAGCTTCGGGGCCCTGCCGAGCAGGACGCTGCGGTCGAGCGTGACGACGTCGCCGGTCGACAGGCGCAGCACGCCGAGCGGCGGCCGCGGCATGGTGAACGGCTCCTGGGGCGGGATGCCCGTGCCGCACACGCGGCACCGGTCGCTGTGGGGCGGCGTCGGGTGACCGGCCGAGCAGAGCACGGCGAGGACGCTGGGGCCCGAGAAGGTCTGGTTCAGGGCGGCGTTGCGCGCCTCCAGCAGGGCGCTCCGGTCGACGGTCAGCTCGGTCTCGTCGTCGTCCGCTGCCGCGTCGGACGGGTCGACCCAAGCGGCCTGCGGAGCGTTCCCTCCGCTGCCGCCCGCGGGATCTGTTGTCGCAGAGGCAGTTGCGCTGACGGGCGCACGGCCGATCGGCACGTCGAACGAGGGCTCGGCACCAGGCACCGGCTGGGGCGTCGGTGCCGATGGGGGCGTCGTCGCGATCGGGACGGTCGGGGGTGTGCGCAGCACCGGTGTGGCGTGCGGCGCCGCCCACGCGTCGTGCTGGTGAACGTCGGGCTGGTCCGCGCCGGGTCGCTCGTCGCGCACAGCCGGTGGGGGCCCGGTCGAGATGAGGGGCGTCGCCTCCGGGGCACGCGCGCCGGGTGGCGGCGTGTTCACGGGCGGCAGCAGGCTCGGGGCCGCCGGCGGGCTGGGCCTGCCGGAGAAGGTCGGCACCTCGGCCTCGGGCTTGGGCGCGGGCGCCGACGCCGGGGTGGCCCACGGCACCGAGGAGATGAGGCCGCCCTGAGGGACCTCGGGGGCCGACGGGATCGGGCGCTCGGGCACCTCGGGTGCGGGCGCGGCGTTCGTCACCGCCGCGTCCGAGGTGTCGGCGACGGCAGGGACGGAGAGCACCTCGTCGTCCTCGTGAGCGCCCTCGTCGTCGGCAGGCTGGGTCAGCTGCGCGAGGACCTTGCGGTGCTCGTCGGCGGCTGTGGTGTGCCCGAAGAGGTAGTCGTAGGACGGCGCGGCCACCTGCGGGTCGTCACCGTCCGTGTCGGGAGTGGTGGCCGAGCCCTCCGCGGATGCAGACGCGGATGCAGTCGCGGGTGCCGGCGGCGACGGATCGCCTTGTGGCACGGGGCGCGCCGCCCAGGTCGAGTCGACGTCGCGTTGGGGCGCCGGCGGAAGGTCGGTCGCCACGGGAACCTCGACCTCGGGGACCGCAGCCTCAGGGACCACGGCCTCAGCAGCTGCTGCCGGCGGCGCGGAAACCGGCGCCGGCGCGGCCGGCGCTGCTGGGGCCCGAGACGCAGACTTGCTGACGGAGCGGACCGGTGCGGCCGGAGTGACCGAGCCCCAGGACCGCAGCGCGGGTGCAGCAGCCGGAGCGGACTCTGGCGCGGGATGGGTGGCGCCGGATTCGCGCGCTGCAGACGGAGCGTCGGCTGCGCGCTGTCGGCGCTCCTGTGCCTCAACCGGATCCGCGACAGCGCGAGCGGGATCGACTGCCCCATGGGAAGACTGGGACACGTGGGCAGCCGGCTCATCCACGTCGCCATGGACCGCGTCGCGGCGAGCCCAGCTGCGACCCCAGGGTGATGTCCCCGGGCCGGGCGACGGAGCTCCGCCGTCCCCTGCAGACGCGGCACCGAAGGTCGGGATGGCCGGCGCTGCAGGCGGGTTCACGGGCGCTGCAGGCGGGTTCACGGGCCTCGCGGGCGTCGATGCCGTCGATGCCGCGGTGCCCGCCGGCGACACTGCGACCGACGTCACGGCCGCGGGCTCCTCGACCGCCGGGGCGACGTCCGGGGGGCTGGCGCCCTCGGCAACGCTCGCGTCGTCAGCCCTGGTCGGTGCCGACGCGACCGGGGCGGCCGAGCCGGCCACAGGGACGGAGGACTCCGGCGCGACCCCGACCGCCGGACCTGCCGGGACTCCTGCGACGAGGTGCTGGGGTGGCACCGGTTGCGCGCGCTCCGACTCGTCGAGCACCCGCAGCACGACCCGCTCGGGGTGCTCGGGCAGCTCGAGGTCGGTCCACACCCGGGCGCTGGGGGCGCGCACGTCGTGCTCCGTGCCGTCGGCGAGCGTGACGAGGGCCGAGACCGGACCGAAGGCCACGATGCGTGTGCGGGGCTGCCAGTGGACGCCGACGAAGTGGTGCGCCTTGCGCATGCCGCCAGTCGTCAGCACCTCGACGACGTCGTCGATGTCGCCGCCGTCGGCCGCGTCGCTCGCGGCGAGGGTGCGGTCGTCGTCCTCGTCGAGACCGATGAGCAGGTGCATGCCGGGGCCCCCGATGTGCGTCCACCCGTCGGGGGCCCGGTCAACCACAACGGACGGGCCACTCACGTCTACGACCTGCTCTCCCCTGATGAGCCGTTCACGTTCTCGCGCGGGGTGGTGTCCTCGTCGACGTCGGAGTCGGCGTCCTGCCCCTGCACCGCGACGACGATAGCAGTGACGTTGTCGTGGCCCCCGGCCTCGACGGCCCGGCGCACGAGCTCGGCGGCGGCCTCCTCGGCCCCGTGGTGCTCGGCCAGCACGGCCTGCATCTGCTCGCGTGTCAGCTCGTTGGACAGTCCGTCGGAGCAGATGACGAAGACCTCGCCCGGGTAGGGCGGGAACACCCACGTGTCGACGACGCCCATGGGGTCACGCCCGAGCGAACGCGTGACGACGTTGCGGCCGGGGTGGCGCTGCGCCTGCTCGGGCGTGATGAGGCCGCGCTCGACGAGCTCCCACACCTCCGAGTGGTCGACGGTGACCTGCGACAGCTCGCCGTCGAGGCACCGGTAGACCCGGGAGTCGCCGATGTTGAAGACGGCCCAGTGGCGGGACCCGCCCACCGAGACGAGGGCGAGCCCGGCGACGGTGGTGCCCATGCCGGTCTGCTCGGGGTGGCGGGCAGCGGAGCCGAGGATGCGGCGGTTGGCCTCGCCGACCTGCTCGACGATGTCGCGCACGCTGACGGCCGGGCGGTCGGCGAGCTCGACAACCGTCTCGGCGGCGATGCGGCTGGCGACCTCACCGGCGGCGTGCCCGCCCATACCGTCGGCGACGACGTAGACGGTGCCCTCGGTGCGTGCGGAGTCCTCGTTGTGCCGGCGCACCCGCCCGACGTCGGTGGCGACACCGACGGTGATCGCGGGAAGCGTCGGCGTCATGCGCGCTCGCCCGTCGCGCGCCACGCGGTCACGCGGACCGTGGTCAGCACCTGGCGGATCAGCTCGTAGTCGGTCTCGGCCGACGCACCCCCCACTGCTCCGGTGAGCTGGACGAGGTGGGCGCCCGAGCCGGAGTCGGCCCCGGCCACATGGAAGAGGTTGGCCTGCAGCACGGTCTCGACGTCGGGGTCGGGCCAGGTGGCGTCGCACCCGACGAACTGCGCGTCACCCAGCTCGGCGGCATACGGCTCGGACACGGCGCCGCCGCGTGAGGTGGCCATGGCCCGCAGCTGGTCGAGGGAGTCCTCGACCCGGAAGGCGGGCTCGCAGGGCTCGATGTTGACGACGACGTTGGGCGCGAAGGCGCCCTCGCGGGGCAGCCGCGCTGCCATGGTGGTGCCCGGCGCGTGCACCGGCTCCCACCCCTCGGGAACGTCGAGGGCCACCGACGGCTGGCCCGGGAAGTCGGCGCTCGGGTAGGCGAGGGTGCTCATGGCTCGGTCCTTTCGGTCGTTCCCGCAGGGGTCGGGGACGGCGCGGTCAGTCAATCAAACACCTCGGGCGGTGTCAGGTCGGCCACGGCGGTCGCCGGCGGGTGGGCCGGGAACGAGGGTGCGCCCGAGCGTACGGACGTGTCGTCGGCGGCGCGATGGGGAGCACTCCCCTGCCGTATGCCGCCGGGCCCGTCACCCGGTCAGGCGGGGCTCTCGCGCGCGGCCCACCACGCGAGCAGCTTCTCGCGGGCGGCCTCCTTGCCGATGGGCCCGTCGTCGAGCCGCACCGAGAGGAGGTAGTCGTAGGCCTCGCCGAGCACCGGCCCCGGGCGGATGCCGAGTGCCTCGGCGATCTCGTTGCCGTTCAGCTCGGGGCGCACCGCGGCGAGCTCCTCCTCGGCCGCGAGCCGCTCGATGCGGGCCTCGAGGTCGTCGTAGGCGCGCGACAGCCGCTGGGCCTTGCGCACGTTGCGGGTGGTGCAGTCGGACCGGGTGAGCCGGTGCAGGCGGCTCAGCAGCGGCCCGGCGTCGGTGACGTAGCGGCGGACCGCGGAGTCGGTCCACTGGCCGTCGCCGTAGCCGTGGAACCGCAGGTGCAGCTCGACGAGGCGCGCGACCTGCTTGGTCGTGTCCTTGTCGAAGCGCATCGCCTTCATCCGTTTGGTCGCCAGCTTGGCGCCGACGAGCTCGTGGTGGTGGAACGAGACGCCGCCGCCGTCCTCGAAACGGCGGGTCGCGGGCTTGCCGATGTCGTGGAGCAGCGCGGCGAGGCGCAGCACGAGGTCGGGCCCGGGCACCGACTCGGCCGGCCCGTCGGCAGGTCCCTCGAGGTCGATCGCCTGCTCGAGGACGATGAGCGAGTGCTCGTAGACGTCCTTGTGGCGATGGTGCTCGTCGAGCTCGAGGCGCAGCGCGGGCAGCTCGGGCAGGAACACGTCGGCGAGGCCGGTGTCGACGAGCAGGGTGAGCCCCAGCCGCGGCGTCGGTGACAGGAGCAGCTTGGTGAACTCCTCGCGTACGCGTTCGGCCGAGATGATCGAGAGGGTGCCGGCGCGCTCGGTCATCGCCGCGGCCACCTCGGGAGCGACCTCGAAGCCCAGCTGTGACGCGAACCGGGCAGCCCGCATCATCCGCAGCGGGTCGTCGGCGAAGGACTCCTCCGGCGCGGCCGGGGTCATGAGGCGCCGAGTGACGAGGTCGGAGAGCCCGCCGTGCACGTCGACGAACTCGAGGCTCGGCAGCCGGATGGCCATGGCATTGACGGTGAAGTCGCGGCGCACCAGGTCGCCCTCGAGGTTGTCGCCGAACATCACCTCCGGCTTGCGCGACGTGCGGTCGTAGGTGTCGGCACGGTAGGTGGTGATCTCGATGACGTGGGCCCCCTTGCGCAGCCCGATGGTGCCGAACTCGCGACCGATGTCCCAGTGGGCGTCGGCCCAGCCGAGGACGACCGCCAGGATCTCGTCGGGCCTGGCGTCGCTCGTGAGGTCGAGGTCGGGCGAGACCCGGCCGAGGAACGCGTCGCGCACCGGGCCGCCCACGAGGGCCAGCTCGTGGCCCGC
>CBHRRQ010000028.1:0-24934 GCA_966081555.1 uncultured Terrabacter sp. | reverse complement strand
GCTTCTTCTGGGCGTTGACCGCCCGCTTCACGCGTGCCACGTGAATACTCCTTCTCTGCTTGGTGCAGTGCTTCGTGCTGCTGGCTTACCGGAGACCCGGCTGCTCAGCGAGATGCTGATTGGTGGGGGTCCCGGCTCACTTGCCGAGGAGCTTCTTGGCCTTCTTGGCGTCCGGCTTGGCGAGCTCGACGTCGTTCGCGATGGAACGCATCTTCTTGCTCGACTTGTGCTCGAGCAGGTGGCGACCGCCGGCCTGCTCGCGCATGACCTTGCCGGTGCCCGTGAGGCGGAAACGCTTCTTCGCACCGCTGTGCGTCTTCATCTTCGGCATGGGGGCCGATCTCCTTCGTGTTGCGTGCGTCAGTGGACGTACGTGGTCTGTCGTGCCGGTGGCTCGAGACGCGCTCTCGCCTCCGGCTGGTCACCGCGCGCCGGTCACTCGGCGGCGGCGGTGGCCTCGTCGGTCTGCGGGGCGGCCTCTGCGACTGCGGGCTGCTCAGCGGCCTGCTCTGCGGGCTGCTCGGCTGCCGCCGGGCGCTGCTCGCGGGAGCGACGCTGCTCGGCCTTGGCCTCCGCCTTCTTCTTGGTCGGGCCGATCACCATGATCATGTTGCGGCCGTCCTGCTTCGGGGCCGACTCGACGAAGCCGAGCTCGGCAATGTCCTCGGCGAGGCGCTCGAGCAGACGGCGCCCGAGCTCGGGTCGCGACTGCTCGCGACCGCGGAACATGATCGTCACCTTGACCTTGTCGCCGGCCTTGAGGAACCGCTCGACGTGGCCCTTCTTGGTGCCGTAGTCGTGCGGGTCGATCTTCGGTCGGAGCTTGATCTCCTTGATGACGGTGTTGACCTGGTTCTTGCGCGCTTCCCGTGCCTTCATGGCGGCTTCGTACTTGAACTTGCCGAAGTCCATGAGCTTGGCGACCGGCGGCTTGGCCATGGGGGCCACCTCGACGAGGTCGAGGTTCGCCTCCTCGGCCAGACGCAGCGCGTCCTCGACGCGGACGATGCCGACCTGCTCGCCGTTGGGGCCAACCAAGCGCACTTCCGGGACCCGGATGCGCTCGTTGATGCGAGGCTCGCTGATGTGGTGCTCCTAAGTTCGAGAAATGGGTGACCAGACGGGTTCTGCCGTCCTGCTGCGACCACAACGAGAAAAGGGCTCCCCGTGTGTGCACGAGGAGCCCAAGGATCGCGTATGCCGGACGGTCGCCGTCGCGTCACACGGCTCGTCACGCGCCCCGTGGGACGGCACGCCTGTCGAGCAGACCTTGACCCGGCAACCGTGAGGTCGACGCGGGTGGAAGCGAGCTTCTCTTGCACGTCGTCACCCTGCTGCGCCGGAGCGGCAGTCGGGTGACGGCTGGTCAGTGCTCCATGTTAGCAGCCGGGACGGCTCGATCCGAATCGGCGCCGGAGTCGCCCCTCGTGCCGACGGCATCGGACGCCTGCGCCCCCGAGCCTGCCCCGCGCGAGCGCGAGCGGGAGCGGGTGCGGGAGCGGCCGGCGGCCACGAGCCCGGCTGCTGCGACGAGCACGCCGAGCAGCGAGACGACGACGAAGCCCCACTGCCAGCCACCGTGGTCGATGGCGAACCCGGCGAGCGGCGCACCGAGCGCCGAACCGGCGGTCATGGCCGAACCGTGCCAGCCCATCATCTCGCCACGGAAGCGCTCGGGGACGAGGCGGCTCAGCTGCTCGACCGTCGCGGTGATCGTCGGGGCGCAGAGCAGGCCCGACAGCGTGACGAGCACGGCGAAGGTCGGGACCCCGACGGCGAGCGCGACGGGCAGCGTCAGCGCCGCCAGCCCACCGAGGAGCCAGAAGACGGAGAAGGACCGGTGCCAGGCGCCGTAGACGAGGCCGCCGACGAGTGAGCCGGCGCCCCAGAGGGCGAGCACCCAGCCGATCGACTGGGTGGCGTCGAAGGTGCGCAGTGCCGCCACGATCGAGACGTCGGTGCCGCTCAGCACGAGCGTGGAGCACGCGGCGGCGAGGTAGACGGCAGCGACCGGCACCGTGATGAAGCCGCGGAACGCACGGGGCGCGGTCGAGCGACCCGCCGTCCCGCTCGACGCTTCGAGCCCGCTCTCGGCGGTCGCGATCGCGTCGGCCCGGGCGCCCTCCCCCGGGTCGTCGGTGGCCGCCGTCGACGTCTCGGACGTGAGCGGCGGGTTGACCAGCCAGAGCACGAAACCGGCCGCGACCGAGGTCAGCTCGCAGACGAGCAAGGCCCAGGCGGTGTCGTAGCTGGTGGCGAGCCAGACGCCGATGGCGGGACCGGCCATGAACGACAGCTCGGTCGCCGACGAGTCGAGCGAGAGCGCGGTGCGCCGCTGGTCGTCGGGCACCGAGCGGATGATGACCTGCCGCAGGATCGAGAAGGTCGGCACGACGAAGAGGCCGGCGAGCGCCGCGAAGCCGATGAGCGGCGCGTAGCCCACCCACGGCGCGATGGACCAGCAGACGACCTGGACCACCAGCGAGGGCCCGACCGTGCGGCGCAGCCCGATGCGGTCGAGCAGCCGCCCGCGCCACGGGCCCGAGACCGCGACGGCGATCGTCGACGCGGCGGTGACGAGCCCGGCCTCGCCGTAGCTGCGGCCCAGGGACGACACGACGTGGAGCGTGAGGATGACCGCACCGGCCCACATCGGCACCCGGATGAAGAAGCCGAGCAGCAGTGCGCCCCGCGTGTCGCGGTTGGCCAGCACCGGCCGGTAGGCCCCGAGATCCATGGCGCCAGCCTGTCACCTCGCACCGACACCACGCACTCGGGTTTCGGGACCCACCCCCCTCCGCGGAAGGCGGCAGCCCGGCATACGCCAAGGGTCTTGTGACGCGTGGGCGACAGGGGAAAGGTGGGGTCATGGCAAAGACGCCCGGCAGATCAGACCTTCCTGCGGCCCCCAACCCCGCCTCGCCGCAGGACATCCGCAACGTCGTGCTGGTCGGACCCGGCGGGGCCGGCAAGACCGCACTGTTCGAGGCCCTCGTGGCGGCCCGCGTGCCCGGTCAACGCACCGGCGCGACGGACCACGTGCGCACGACGACCCTCACCGCCGCCTCGTTCGAGTCGGGT
Source organism: uncultured Terrabacter sp. (assembly GCA_966081555.1). GTDB lineage: Bacteria > Actinomycetota > Actinomycetes > Actinomycetales > Dermatophilaceae > Terrabacter. Next base: position 21,853 of record CBHRRQ010000028.1, on the reverse strand, counting down.
CCGGTCACGCTCAACCTGCTCGACACCCCCGGCTACCCCGACTTCGTCGGCGACCTGCGCGCCGGGCTGCGCGCAGCCGACGCCGCGGTGTTCGTCATCTCGGGCGCCGACGACATCGACCGTCCCGTGTCGCTGCTGTGGCGCGAGTGCGCGGCCGTGGGCATGCCGCGAGCCGTCGTCGTCACGCACCTCGACCAGCCCCGCGCCGACTTCGCGGCCACCGTCGAGACGTGCCGTCGCACGTTCGGCGACGCCCGCGCGACGCACTGGCCCACCGTCTCCGGCGGCGACGTCACCGGCGTCGTCGGCCTGCTCACCGGCGAGACCTCCGAGGAGCACGAGGACGCCCGGTCGGCCCTCATCGAGTCGGTCATCGAGGAGTCCGAGGACGCCACCCTCCTCGACCGCTACCTCGAGGGCGAGGTCATCGACACCGAGTCGCTGCTCGCCGACCTGCGAGCCGCCATCGCGCAGGGCACCTTCTTCCCCATCGTGCCGGTGTCGCCCCTGACCGGCGCCGGCGTCGAGGAGCTCCTCGGCATGGTCGAGCGCGCCTTCCCCGACCCGACCGTGCACCCGCTTCCGGCGGTGACCAGTCCCGCGGGCGGCGCGATCAGCGGCGTCGCGTGCGACCCTGACCAGCCGCTCGTCGCCGAGGTCGTGCGCACGACCACCGACCCGTACGTGGGTCGCCTGTCGCTCGTGCGGGTCTTCTCCGGCACCCTGCGCGTCGACGAGACGGTGCACGTCTCGGGCCACCTGGGCGACTTCGTCGGCCACGAGGTCGCCGGCCACCCCGCGCACGACGACGACGAGCGGGTCGGCCCCCTCGCGTCCCCCTTCGTCGACGGCCACCGACCGCGCGGCACCGCCATCGCCGGCGACCTCGCCCTCGTGTCGAAGCTGACCCGGGCCGAGACGTCCGACACCCTCTCGTCGCCGGAGCGACCGGCCGTCGTCGCGCCGTGGCTGCTGCCCGAGCCGCAGCTGCCGGTGGCGATCCGCGCGGCGACGAAGTCCGACGAGGACAAGCTCGCCGGCGCGCTCCAGCGCATCGTCGCCGAGGACGTCACGGTGCGGCTCGACCACTCGGCCGAGACCGAGCAGGTGGTGCTGTGGACGATGGGCCAGGCCCACGTCGACGACCTCATCGCGCAGCTCGCCGACCGCTACGGCGTCACGGTGACGGCCGAGCCCTACCGCACCGCGCTGCGCGAGACGTTCGTGCGCAAGTGCAGCGTGCAGGGACGTCACGTCAAGCAGTCCGGCGGGCACGGGCAGTACGCCGTCTGCTCGATCGAGATCGAGCCGCTCCCCCGAGGTGCCGGGTTCGAGTTCGTCGACAAGGTGGTCGGCGGCGCCGTGCCGCGCCAGTTCATCCCGTCGGTGGAGAAGGGCGCGCGGCTGCAGCTCGAGAAGGGCCTGCTCACCGGACACCCCGTCGTCGACGTGCGGGTGACGCTCACCGACGGCAAGGCCCACTCGGTCGACTCCTCCGACGTGGCGTTCCAGACGGCCGCGGCCCTCGCGCTCAAGGAGGCCGCCAACGAGTCGACGATGGCGCTGCTCGAGCCGATCGACCGGGTCGACATCACCATCGCCGACGAGTACCTCGGCGCGGTCATGTCGGACCTGCGCGGTCGCCGGGGGCAGGTGCTCGGCACCGAGCCGGCCGACGAGATGGGGCCGGAGGGCGGCTGGACCGTGGTGCACGCGGAGGTGCCGTCGTCGGAGCTGTCGCGCTACCCCATCGACCTGCGCTCGGTGTCGCACGGCACGGGCTCGTTCGTGCGCGAGCCGGTGCGCCACGACCGGCGCCCGGCCGACACGGGGCGCGACCTCCACACGGCCTGCCGGCTCCCCGGCATCGAGAATGCGACCCGTCCGCGCGGACGGATCGCTTTCTCGATGGGGGTTGGGTCGCCCTCGTGGGGTCAGAGGCGGACGACCATCTTGCCGGTGTTCTCGCCGCGCAGGACGCCGAGGAACGCGTCGACCGCGTGGTCGATGCCGTCGGCGAAGGTCTCGCGCGAGCGCAGCGAGCCGTCGGCGATCCAGCCGGCCGCACGCTGGGCGTACTCGCCGCCGAGGTCCCAGTGGTCGCCGACGAGGAAGCCGGTGATGGTGCCGCGGGTCTGGATGAGGCGCGCGAGGTTGCGCGGGCCCGGGGCCGGCTCGGTGTCGTTGTAGACCGAGATGGCACCGCAGATCGCGATGCGGCCGCCGAGGCGCAGCGAGCCGATCGCCGCCTCGAGGTGCTCGCCGCCGACGTTGTCGAAGTAGACGTCGATGCCCTCGGGGGCGGCCTCGCGCAGCAGCGCGGAGACCTTGCCGTCCTTGTAGTTGAACGCGGCGTCGAAGCCGAGGTCGTTCAGCAGGTGGTCGACCTTCTCCTGCGAGCCGGCACTGCCGATGACGCGGCTCGCGCCGAGCGCCTTGGCGACCTGGCCGACGACGGAGCCGACGGCACCCGCCGCACCGGAGACGAAGACGACGTCGCCCTCCTTGATCTTCGCGATGCGGGTCAGGCCTGCGTATGCCGTCAGGCCGGTCATGCCGAGCACGCCGAGGTACGCCGAGGCCGGGGCCACCGACACGTCGACGACGCGGACGGCGGTGCCGTCGAGGACGGCCTCCTCGCGCCAGCCCAGACCGTGGAGCACGTGGTCGCCGACGGCGATGCCGTCGGCCTTCGACTCGGTGACGACGCCGACGGCGCCGCCGTGCATGGCCTCGCCCAGCGCGTACGGCTCGGCGTAGGACTTGGCGTCGCTCATGCGGCCGCGCATGTACGGGTCGACCGACATGACCTCGTTGCGGACGCGGACCTGGCCGTCGGCGAGCTCGACCGACGTGCTCTCGACGAGCGCGAAGTCGTCGTGGGTGGGCCAGCCGACGGGGCGGCTGACGAGCTGGACCTCACGGGGGTTGGTCATCGGATCTCCTTGTGCAGCAGGGTTCGTGGGTGTCGTGGAGGGGAGGGGGTCAGTCGACGATGATCTCGACGGGGATGTTGCCGCGCGTCGCGTTGGAGTAGGGGCAGACCTGGTGGGCGATGTCGACGAGCTCGCGTCCGAGCTGGGCGTCGACACCCTCGGGCAGCTCGACGTGCAGGACGACGCCGAGGCCGAAGCCGGTGCTGGACGAGCCGCTGAGGGTGACGTCCGCGGTGACGGCGACGTCGAAGTCCTCGACCCGACGCTTGCGCGCGACGAGGCCCAAGGCGCTCGCGAAGCACGCGGCGTACCCGGCGGCGAAGAGCTGCTCGGGGTTGGTGCCCTCACCACTGCCGCCGAGCTCGCGGGGTGCCGCGAGGGTGACGTCGAGGCGACCGTCGGAGGTGACGGCGCGTCCCTCGCGACCGGAGGCGGTGGCGGAGGCGACGTACTGGGCGGTCTGGGTGGCGGTGGTCATGGGTCTCCTCGGGTTGAGAAATTGTGAGCAATTAAGTTGTGCGCAATTTGATAGTACGCTTGGGGGATGAGCCCGTCCAATCCGACCACCGCCGCCGGCACCCTCAGCCTCGAGCAGCAGATCTGCTACGCCATGCACACGACCGTGCGGGCGTTCGACGCCGTCTACCGAGAGCTGCTGGCGGAGCACGGGCTCTCCTACCCGCAGTACATCGCGCTCATGGGGGTCGGCGAGCACGGGCCGATGACGGTCAGCAGCCTCGGTGAACACATGCGGCTCGACTCGGGAACCCTCTCCCCCCTGCTCAAGCGGATGGAGGCCGGCGGGCTCGTCGTGCGCTCCCGCGACCCCGAGGACGAGCGGCGGGTGCTCGTCTCCGTCACCACGTCAGGGCGCGACAAGCTCGCCGCACTGCAGGACATGCCCCAGCGCATCGCGGCCCGGAGCGGACTCACACGCGAGCAGATGCTGGCCCTGCACGAGACCCTGCGCACCGTGACGGAGCGTCTGGACCACCACTCGGGCGACTGAGGCGACGCCGCCCTCAGGACGGCAGCAGGATCGAGATGGCGTGGATGACCATGCCGATGAGCCCGCCGACGAGCGTGCCGTTGATCCGGATGAACTGCAGGTCGCGCCCGACCTGGAGCTCGACCCGCTCGGCGGTCTCCTTGCCGTCCCACCGGTCGACGGTGTCGCTGATGATGCGGGTCAGCTCGGTGCCGTAGCGGTCGACGGCGTAGATCGTGGCGTCGCAGATGCGCGCGTCGATGCGGTCACGCAGGGCCTCGTCGGCGAGCAGCCGCTCGGCCAGCGCGGTGACCTCCTGGACCGCGCGGACGCGCACGGGTCCACCCTCGTCCTCGAGCGCCGCCACGACGACCGCCCGGAGGGAGCCCCAGAGCGACATCGCCGTGTCGGCCACCTGGGGGTGCGAGAGGACCCGCTCCTTGAGCCGCTCGGCCTTGGCCTGCGTGACCGGGTCGTGCTGCAGGTCGTCGGCGAGGTCGATGAGCAGCTTGTCGAGGGCCTGCCGCACGTCGTGCCGCGGGTCGTTGCGGATGTCGGCGAGCCACTTCAGCGCCTCGACGTGGATCTTGCGCGCGACGATGTCGTTGATGGCATCGGGGACCCAGGACGGCGCACGCTGCGTGATGAGCGACTCGAAGAGGTCCTCGTTGTCGACGAGCCACACGCGGATCTCGTCGAGCGCGAGGTCGACGAGGCCGACGTGGGCCTCGTCGCGCACCACCTGGTCGAGCAGGCCGCCCGCGAGGGAGCTGACCGGCTCCTGGGCCAGACGCGGCAGGACCGCCTGCTCGATGACCGCGCGGACGTCCTCGTCGGGGATGCGGTGCAGCGCGTGCACCGTGACCGTGGCGACCTCGTCGACGAGGCGCTTGGCATGGCCCGGCGTCAGGGCCCACTCCGCGGCCCTGCGGGTCGGCTCGGCGTCGAGCACCCGCTCGCGGATGATGTCCTCCCGCATGAAGTTCTCGCTGACGAACTCCTCGAGGCTGCGCCCGATCATCTCCTTCTTGCGTGGGATGAGCGCCGTGTGCGGGATGGGAAGGCCGAGCGGGTGGCGGAAGATCGCCGTGACGGCGAACCAGTCGGCGCACGCCCCCACCATCGAGGCCTCGGCGCCGGCGTTGACGAAACCGAGGAAGCCGTCGTCGTGGCCCCGGGTGAGCACGTAGACGATGGCCGCCAGCACGAGCAGGCCCGTGGCCAGCAGTCGCATGCGGCGCAGGTCGCTGCGGCGCTGGGCCTCGAGCGCCGGGTCGACGATGAAGCCGAGCGGGCCACCGGCGCCGCGGCCCCGGCGGCGGGCGCCCGCCCGCGGGGCGGGACCGGGCGCTGCCGCGCTCGGGAGCGCGGCGGCGTCGGCCGAGGGCGGTGCGGCGTCGCGCTCCCGCGTCGCCTGGGGTGTGGTGTCCACGTCCGGCACCTCCACTGGTGGTGTGCTCAGTGCGCCGTCTCGAGCGCGAAGGTCAGAGCATCGATCCTCGCACGCGTCTCGCCGTCGGTCGCTATGCGCTCGCCGATGCGGGTGGCGACGGCGCTCACGTCGGCCGCCTCGAGCCCGGGTCGCAGCGCCAGCACGACGCGCAGCACCCCCGCCCCGGCGGGCTCGCCGGCCTCGAGCCGATGGCTCTGGACGGACGGCTCGGCGGCGACCGCCGCGCCCACGGCTGCGGCGACGTGGGGGTCGAGGTGGCTGGGACGCCACTCGCGCTCCTGCGCCAGGGCCCACAGCATGCTGGGTCGCAGCACGCCGGCATGGGGCGAGGCGACGTCGACGAGGAGCACGTGGCACTCCTCGCTGATGGCGGCCTGCGCGGCCGCGGCGGCCCGCACCGGCACCGGCCGCGCCCCGGGGTCCCAGGCGGCGAGACTCTCGAGCGAGGTGAACATCGGCAGCGCACGCGAGCCGTCGGGCGCCGTCAGCGTCACGGCGGCCATGTCGCTGCGGGTGTCCATCGCGTGCTCACCGCTGTCGTCGACCTCGGTCGCGATCGCGACGACCGGTACGAGCCAGCGGCTGGTGGCCACGCTGCGCAGAAGGAGGGACTCGGCGTCCGGGCCCGGCGCGGACTGGAGGGCTCGCAGCGCGGTGAGCAGCCCTTCGTCCGCCGACCCGTCGTCGCCCGAGAACCCGTGCGACGGGATCGACTTGCCCTCCCAGGCCTGACCGGCCGAGTCGGCGGGGCGGCCCTGCGCGTCGACGTGCCCGGACCCGGCCGGAACGTCGGAGGCACCGCTCATGCGAGCGGGCGGCCGGCGACGTCGAGCGCCTCGGGCAGCGTGAACGCTCCCCGGTAGAGCGCGGACCCGACGATGGCGCCCTCGACCCCGTCGCCGACAAGGGTGCGGATCGTGGCGATGTCGTCGAGGGTGGAGACGCCGCCGCTGGCGACGACGGGACGGTCGGTGCGGGCGCACACGTCGCGGAGCAGCTCGACGTTGGGGCCCTGGAGCATGCCGTCCTTGTTGACGTCGGTCACGACGTATCGGGCACAGCCCTCGGAGTCGAGGCGCTCGAGGGTCTCCCAGAGGTCGCCGCCCTCGCGGGTCCAGCCGCGGGCCGCCAGCGTCGTGCCGCGCACGTCGAGACCGATCGCGACGCGGTCGCCGTGGTCGGCGATGATCCGAGCGGTCCACTCGGGATCCTCCAGCGCCGCCGTGCCGATGTTGACCCGGCGGCAGCCGGTCGAGAGGGCTGCCTCGAGGGACTCGGTGTCGCGGATGCCCCCGGAGAGCTCGACCTGCAGGTCGAGCCGGCCCACGATCGAAGCGATGAGCTCGCGGTTGCTGCCCCGCCCGAACGCCGCGTCGAGGTCGACGAGGTGGATCCACTCGGCGCCGGCGTCCTGCCACGCCTTCGCCGCCTCCCACGGGTCGCCGAACTGGCCGCCGCTGCCTGCGACGCCCTGCACGAGCTGCACCGCCTGACCGTCGGAGATGTCGACGGCGGGCAGCAGCTCGAGCCGTGGCTGGTCGGTGGGTGTGGTCATCGGTCACGCACTCCTCAGGTCGATCGTCGACCCCCGAGTATGCCGTGGGCCCCCGGGACGTCGCCGACCGGACCGTCAGGCGGGCGCCACCTCCGCGCGGCACGTGACGGAGCGTTCTCTCGATCAGGCAGTGGGGGCGTCGGGCGTCTGGTCGGGCGTGTGGTCGGGCGTGTGGTCGGGGGTCTGGTCGGGGGCCGGCTCGGTCTGGGTGGTCTGGGCGGCGGCCGTGATCTCGGCCCGGTGCCGCCAGAGGACGTAGGCGAGGCCGAGCACGAGCACGACGCCGATGAGCAGCAGCCGCATCGGCCAGGACAGGTCGAGCAGCGTTGTCACCACCAGGGTGCCGATGGCCGTGCCGACCGTGGTGGGCAGCCCCGGCCGGCTCGCCCGGCGACGCGGGTAGAGCGAGCCGGACGACGTGCGGCGCCGGGTCGAGGACGAGGAGGTCGTGGTGCGTCTCGTCGTCCTCCGGGCCGTCGACCTCTTCGTGCGCGCCGACGAGCTCGTCGCCCTCTTCGTCGCCATGGCTCCTCCTCGTCGGCCCGATCCCTTGTCTGTCACGGGATCTCGGGCACGGTCACAGGCTGCGGACCCAGTTCTCCAGGAGGTGCAGCCCGGCGTCGCCGGACTTCTCGGGATGGAACTGCGTCGCGCTCAGTGGCCCATTCTCGACCGCGGCGACGAACTTCGCACCATGACGCGCCCACGTGACCCGGGGCGCGACCCGCGCGAACGCGCCGGTGGCCTCGAGCGTCCACTGCTGGACGGCGTACGAGTGCACGAAGTAGAAGCGCTCCTGCTCGACGCCGGCGAAGAGACGGGACCCCTCGGCGGCCTCGACCTCGGACCACCCCATGTGCGGCACGACGTCGGCGGGGAGGCGCTCGACCGTGCCGGGCCACTCGGCCAGGCCCTCGAGCGGTGTCGCGGAAGGCTCGGTGGACCCGTCGAAGAGCACCTGCATCCCGACGCAGACGCCGAGCACGGCCCGGCCACCGCTGATGCGCCGGCCGATGATGCGTGGGCCGTGCGCTGCGGCGAGGCCGGCCATGCACGCGTGGAAGTTGCCGACACCGGGGACGAACAGCCCGTCGCACTCGAGGGCACGCACGGGGTCGGCCGTCAACGTGACGCTCGCTCCCACCCGCTCGAGCGCGCGGACGGCCGACCGGACGTTGCCGCTTCCGTAGTCGAGGACGACGACGTCGGCGGTCATCGGGGACCCACCATGGTCAGAGGGCTCCCTTGGCGCTGGGGATGCCCACGACGCGCGGGTCGGGCGCGATGGCGGCGCGCAGCGCTCGCGCGACGGCCTTGAACTGGGCCTCGACGATGTGGTGGGGGTCGCGGCCCGCGAGCACGCGCACGTGCAGGCAGAGGCCCGCGTTGTAGGCGAAGGACTCGAGCACGTGTCGCGTCATCGACCCTGTGAAGTGGCCGCCGATGAGCGCGTACTGCTGCCCCTCGGGCTCACCCTCGTGGACCACGTAGGGCCGGCCGGCGACGTCGACGACCGCGTGGCAGAGCGCCTCGTCGAGCGGCACGGTGGCGTCGCCGAAGCGGGAGATGCCCGTCTTGTCGCCGAGTGCCTCGCGCAGCGCCTGGCCGAGCACGATCGCCGTGTCCTCCACCGTGTGGTGCACGTCGACGTCGACGTCGCCGGTGGCCTTGACCGTGAGGTCGATGAGCGAGTGCTTGCTCAGCGACGCGAGCATGTGGTCGTAGAACGGGACGCCGGTGGAGACGTCGGACCGGCCGCTGCCGTCGAGGTCGAGCCAGAGCTCGACCGACGACTCGGACGTCGCGCGGGTGATCTTCGCGGTGCGGCTTGCGGGGCTGTAGGGGCGGGCGGAGGTGCTCATGCCGTGGGCTCCTGGCGGTCGACGTGGGTGGGGGCGAGGCGCGTCATGGCCTCGAGGAACGCGGTGGTCTCGCGCGGGTCGCCCGCCGTGACACGCAGGTGGTGGGCGATGCCCATGTCGCGCACCAGCACACCGTCGTCGAGCAGGGCCTGCCACGTTGCCTTCTCGTCGCGCAGGCCCCCGAAGAGCACGAAGTTGCTGTCGCTCGCGACAGGACGCGCGCCGAGCTCGGCGAGGCGTTCGACGATGCGGTCGCGCTGGTGCTTGATCACCTCGACGGTGCCGAGCATGACGTCGGCGTGCTCGAGGGCCACGCGGGCGATCGTCTGCGTCGGGCTGCTGAGGTGGTAGGGCAGCCGCACCAGGCGGAGCGCGTCGACGAGCTCAGGCGCAGCGACGAGATAGCCGAGCCGGCCACCGGCGAACGCGAAGGCCTTGCTCATCGTGCGGGTGACGACGAGGCGAGGGTGCTCGGCGAGCAGTGTCAGCGCGGATCGCGTTCCGGGCCGGGCGAACTCGGCGTAGGCCTCGTCGACGACGACGATCGCGTTCGGGGCAGCCTCGAGCACCGCGCCGATGACCTCGAAGGGCAGAGCGGTGCCGGTCGGATTGTTCGGCGAGCAGAGGAACACGATGGCGGGGTCGTGCTCGCGCGCCTGCCGGGCCGCCGACTCGGGGGTGAGGTCGAAGGCGTCGGGATCGGTTGCGGCCGAACGCAGCCCGTCGACCCAGGTGGTGCCGAGCGTCTCGGTGATGATGGGGTGCATCGAGTAGCTCGGCGTGAACCCGAGCGCCACGCGGCCGTGGCCACCGAAGGCCTGCACGACGTGCGAGAGCACCTCGTTGGAGCCGTTGCCGGCCCAGACCTGCTCGGGCGTGACCGCCACCCCGGACTGCTTCTCGAGGTATGCCGTGAGCGCCTTGCGCAGCTCGGTGAACTCGCGGTCGGGGTAGCGGTTGAGGGCGGCCACGTCGTCGGCGAGCGCCGTCAGCACGGCGTCGACGACGACCTGCGGCACCGGGTAGGAGTTCTCGTTGGTGTTGAGCCGGACCGGGACGTCGAGCTGCGGAGCCCCGTAGGGCGTGCGGCCGCGCAGGTCGGGGCGCAGCAGCCGCTGCACCTCGTCGGCCGCAGTGGGGACGGCGGTCGCCGCAGTGGTGTCGTCGGTCACCGCGGGACCTCGTCGCCGAAGCGCGCCGTGACGGCCTCGCCGTGGGCCGGGAGGTCCTCGGCCTGCGCGAGGGTGACGACGTGGCGTGCGACGTCGCGAAGGGCCGCCTCGTCGTAGTCGACGACGTGGATGCCACGGAGGAACGACTGCACCGACAGGCCGCTGCTGTGGCAGGCGCAGCCGGCGGTGGGCAGCACGTGGTTGGACCCCGCGGCGTAGTCGCCGAGGCTCACCGGGCTGTGCGGGCCGACGAAGACCGCGCCGGCGTTGCGCACGCGGGCGGCGACGTCGGCGGCGTCGCGGGTCTGGATCTCGAGGTGCTCGGCGGCATACGCGTTGACGACGTCGAGACCGGCGTCGAGGTCGTCGACGAGGACGATGCGCGACTGCGTACCCTCCAGCGCCTCGGTGACGCGCTCGGAGTGCTTCGTCGCCGGCACGCGCCGCGCGAGCGCACGCTGGGTGTCCTGCGCGAGCGACTCGCTGTCGGTGACAAGCACGGAGGCGGCGAGAGGGTCGTGCTCGGCCTGGCTGACGAGGTCGGCGGCGACGTGGTCGGCGTCGGCGGAGTCGTCGGCGAGGATGGCGATCTCGGTCGGCCCGGCCTCGGCGTCGATGCCGATGAGCCCCTTGAGCAGGCGCTTGGCCGCGACCACCCAGATGTTGCCGGGCCCGGTGACGAGCGACACGGGGTCGCACGAGACCTGCTCGCCGTCGACGGTGCCCCACTCCGGGTCGTCGTCGACGAACCCGTGCGCGAACATCGCGACCGCCTGGGCGCCGCCCACCGCGTACACCTCGTCGACGCCCAGCAGCGCGCAGGCCGCGAGGATCGTGGGGTTGGGGTAGCCGGCGAACTCACCGGTGTTCTCGCGCTGCGGCGGCGAGGCGACCGCGAGCGACCCCACCTCCGCGAGCTGGGCCGGCACGACGTTCATGATGACGCTGCTCGGGTAGACCGCGAGGCCGCCGGGCACGTAGAGGCCGACCCTGTCGACCGGCACCCAGCGCTCGGTGACGGTGCCCCCGGGCACCACCTGGGTCACGGTGTCGGTGCGGCGCTGGTCGGCGTGCACGAGGCGCGCACGACGGATCGACTCCTCGAGTGCCAGGCGCAGGTCGGGGTCGAGGCGGTCGAGGGCCGACCGGAGCACGGCACGCGGCACGCGCAGGTGGCCCGGTCGCACGCCGTCGAAGCGCTCGCCGAGGTCGCGCAGCGCCGCGGCTCCTCGATGCTCGACGTCCTCACAGATCGGCCGCACCTGCTCGAGGGCGGCCGTGACGTCGAACTCGGCTCGGGGCAGGGCCCGGCGCAGGAAGCGCACGTCGAGCGTGCGTCCGCGCAGGTCGAGGGAAGACATCATGACCCCAAGTCTAAAAGCCGCGCGGAGGTGCCCGACGCCACGTCTCAGCGCGCGGCGCAGCGCCGGTGCGCGAAGGTCGCCACGACTCCGACGAGCAGCGCGAGCACCGTGCCGGCCGCCGCACCGACGAAGGGATGGTCGGCGAAGAGGCGGCCACCGACGTAGCCGACGCCCGAGCACCAGCTCGCCCACAGGACACAGGCCACCGAGTCGTACGCGGCGAAGCGTCGCACGGGGAAGCCGGTGGCCCCCATCGTGAGCGTCGTGGCCGTGCGGCCGCCGGGCACGAAGCGCGCCCCCACGAGCACCGGTCCACCTGCCCGCGCCGTCGCCTCAGCGGCCCACGCGTGCGCCCTGGCCGTACGCGTGTCCGGAGCCACCTTCGAGAGGACACGGTTCCCCAGCACCCGGCCCACGGCATACGTCACGTGGTCGCCGACGACGGCACCGGCGGCGCCCGCGAGCACGACCAGCGCGAGGTCGGGCCCGTGGCCGGCCGCGAAGGTGCCGGCCAGCAGCACGGCGGCCTCACTCGGCACGAGCGGCAGGAAGGCGTCCAGCACCGCCAGGCCGACGAGGAGGGCGTAGAGCCAGGGCGAGGCCATGACGGCCCGGACGAGCTCGAGCGCGGTGTCACCCATGAGCGGACGCTAGGGGCGGGAGGAGACGGGCAGGCCCCGCACTCGTCTCCAGCGGACCAACGGCGCGTGAACACCGGTCGCACCGGCGGCCGCCCAGGTCGCCCCGCGCGGTGCCTGCGCAATCCTGACCCGCGGCAGGGCAACGGCTGACCAACGGCTGACCCGTCGCCCACCGCGCGTCCGCCACGCTCGTCGGGCTGCCTCTCGACCGGGGGGCTGCGCCATGCCTCCCCGTCCGACAGGAGAACCCGTGCCCGTCGTCCTTCCCAGGCGCCGCCTCGTCGCGGCCCTCGCCGGTGTCGTCGTCGCCGTCGTGCCGGCCAGCGTCGCGCTGACGGCCGCCGCCGGCGCACCCGCCTCGGCGCTGCCCCTTCCCGCGGTGGCTCCCGCCGCCGTCGCCGCCACCCCGCTCACCGTCTCTCAGGCCATCGCCGGCCAGACAGGCCAGAGCGCCACCGTGCGCGGCTACGTCGTGGGCCAGCCCACGGCGACGAACACCGTCGTGACCTCGGCCTTCCCCAACGACTACGCCCTCGCCGTCGCCGACTCCGCGACGGAGACCTCGACGAGCCGGATGCTCTACGTGCAGATCCCCTCGGCCTTCCGATCCGCGTGGGGGCTGAGGACCAACCCCTCGCTCATGGGCCGCCAGATCGACGTCACGGGCGCGCTCTCCGCGTACTTCTCGCACCCGGGAATGACGAGCACGACCGCCTTCGCCTTCAGCAGCAGTGGCTCGACCACCCCGCCGCCGACCACGACCACCTCGACCAGCACGCCGACCGGTACGACGGGGCCGTACGACTCCACCTACTACGCGCCGGCCGTCGGCAAGACCGGCACGGCGCTGCGCAGCTCGCTGCACGGCATCATCAGGACGCAGACCGTGCTCACCTACGACCAGGTCTGGACCGCGCTCAAGGACACCGACCAGGACCCGAACAACACGAACAACGTCATCGAGATCTACTCGGGGCGCTCGATCGCCAAGTCCGACAACGGTGGCGGCGTCGACCAGTGGAACCGCGAGCACGTCTGGGCCAAGAGCCACGGCGACTTCGGCACCACCAACGGCCCCGGCACCGACGTCCACCACCTGCGTCCCGAGGACGTGACGGTCAACAGCGACCGCGGCAACCTCGACTTCGACAACGGCGGCTCAGCGGTGGCCCAGTGCACCGGGTGCCTCCGCGACGCCGACTCCTTCCAGCCGCGCGACGCGGTCAAGGGTGACGTCGCCCGGATGATCTTCTACATGGCCGTGCGCTACGAGGGCGACGACGCCTGGCCCGACCTCGAGCCGAACGAGTCGGTGAACAACGGCACCGCGCCGTACATCGGCAGGCTCTCGGTGCTCAAGCAGTGGAACCTGCAGGACCCGCCGGACGCCTTCGAGAAGCGCCGCAACCAGGTCATCTACGACACCTGGCAGCACAACCGGAACCCGTTCGTCGACCACCCCGAGTGGGTCACCGCGATCTGGGGCTCCTGACACCCGTGGCGGTCGTGCTCACGACGTCTGGTCGATGAGCACGGCCGTCTCCCAGGCCCACTGGCGCCACAGGTCGTAGCGTCCCGAGCGGCCGCCGTGGCCGGCGGCCATCTCGGTGCGGAAGAGCAGCTGCGGCGGCGTCGTCCCCTCCGGCGCGGATCGGTCGGCGTGGCGCAGTGCCGCCACCCACTTGGCCGGCTCGGTGACGAGCACGCGCGTGTCATCGAGACCCGCCGTCACGAGGATGCTCGGCCGCGGGCCGGGGCGCACGTTCTCGTAGGGCGTGTAGGACCGGATCAGGGCGTATGCCGCCGGGTCGTCCAAGGGGTTGCCCCACTCCTCCCACTCGACGACCGTGAGCGGCAGGCCGGGGTCGAGCACCGAGCTCAGGGCGTCGACGAAGGGCACCTGCGCGTGGACGAACCGGAACCGGTCGGGTGCCTGGTTGACGACGGCGCCGATGAGCAGACCGCCAGCCGAACCACCCTCTGCCGCAAGCCGGTCGGGCGCCACGATGCCGGCCTTCAGGAGGTGGTCGGCGCAGGCCACGAAGTCGGTGAAGGTGTTCGGCTTGGCCTCGAGCTTGCCGTCGTCGTACCAGGTGCGCCCCATCTCGGACCCGCCGCGCACGTGGGCGATCGCGAAGACCCAGCCACGGTCGAGCAGCGAGAGCCGCAGCACCGAGAACCAGGGGTCGCTGGGGATGCCGTAGGCGCCGTACGCGTGGAGCAGGCCGGGTGCGCTGCCGTCGGCCACGACGTCGTCGCGGTGCACGACCGAGATGGGGATGCGGGTGCCGTCCGCCGCGGTGGCCCATTCGCGCCGCTGGCGGTAGCGCCCGAGGTCCACTCCCCCGCGCACGTACTGCTGCTTGAGCAGCGTGAAGGTGCGGGCGTGCACGTCGTAGTCCTCGACGGTGCGCGGCGTGACGAGCGACTCGTGGACGACCTGCAGCGTGCGGGTGCTCGCCTCCGGGTTGACGCCCACGAGCAGCGTGCCGATGGGCTCGTCCACCGCGACGTCGTGCGCCTCGCCCAGCCCGTTCGCGGCGGCGGGGTCGCGCAGCAGGACCCGGATGCCCGTGCCGCCCTCGCGTCGCAGCGAGACGGCGATGAAGTCGTCGAAACCCTCTGCGCCCGTGACGTACTCGTCCTCCGAGGTGACGTCGAGCGGCACCCACTCGTCGGCCGAGGTGCAGGTGACGGGAGCGACGGCGAGCTCGAAGTTCACCCGGTTCGCGTTGTGCGTGACGAGCAGCTGCTCGCCGAACGGCTCGATGTCGTACTCGACACCCTGCCGGCGGGGCGCGACGACCCGGGGCCTGCCCAGCGGGTCGTCGGCGTCGAGGAGGCGGAACTCGCTCGTCGTCTTCGAGCCGATGGCGATGATGACGAGCCGGTCGTCGCGGGAGGTGCCGACCCCGACGAAGAACCGCTCGTCCGTCTCCTCGTGGACCAGCACGTCGGCGTCTGCGGGGGTGCCCACCTCATGACGCCACACCTGGTACGGGCGCCACGCGTCGTCGACCTTCGTGTAGAAGAGGTGGCGCTGGTCGAGCGACCACGCCAGCGAACCACCGGTGCGGCGGACCGAGTCGTCGAGCTGCTCACCGTCGGCGATGCGCCGGACGCGCACGTCGTAGCGCTCGTCGCCCACGACGTCGACGGCATACGCCAGGAGGTCGCCCGCGGGCGACACCTCGCTGGCCCCCACGGCGAAGAACGCGTGGTCGCGCCCTTCCTCGTTCTGGTCGAGCAGCACCTGCTCCCCCGCCGGCGGACGACCGCCGGCGAGCGCGGGACGCTCCGGGTGGTCCGCAGCGAGCACCCGGGCCTCGACGGCGTACTGCTCGCCCTCGACGGTGCGCGAGTAGTACCACCAGCGGTCGTGGCGCACCGGCACCGAGAGGTCGGTCTCCTCGATGCGCGACCGGAACTCCTCGAAGACCTGGTCTGCCAGCGGACGCAGGTGCTCGGTGCTCTGGGTCGCCCACGCGTTCTCGGCGGCGAGCAGCTCACGCAGCTCGTCACCGTCGCGGTCGGCCATCCAGGCGTCCGGGTCCTCGAAACGGTCGCCGTGGTGCTCGCGGACGACGGGGTCGCGACGCGCGACAGGGGGCTCCAGCATCCGAGCAGTCTAGGAGGGCGCCGGACGCGGGACGGCCCGGGATCGCAGGGATCCCGGGCCGTCCGTCGGCGAGTGTCGCGGTCGGTGTCGCGGTCAGTGGACCTTGACCTGGCCCTGGACCCGCTGGGTGCCGCTGTCGTAGACGAGGGCACCCGCGGAGTCGTGCACGACGACGCGCATCGTGTCGCCGCTCGCCGCATCCACCGCGGTCACCTCGAACCGCTGGCCGGGCACGCCACCGACGGTGGCCGTGCCCGCGAGCCGAGCGGTGTCACCCGTGACGACGAGCCAGTCGAGGCCCGTGGAGGCGAGCATGAGACCGGGCGTCGCCACCGTGAACGAGCCGTCGGGACGGCTCGCACCCACGGCGTACTGTGCCGACACCTCGAACTGCGCCTTGCCCGTGGCACCGGGCGCGCTCGTGACCGCGCCCTTCGGCGACCTGAACCAGCCGCCGCCGGTGAGGAACCCGGCAGCACGGTCGTAGACGACGACGGTCGTCGTGCCGGTGTCGCTGTGGCCCCACTGGTCGGTGACGGTGACGGTCGCGGTGTACACGCCGGCGGCGGTGTAGACGTGGCTGCCGCTCACCGCCGACCCGGCGACGCTGCCTGCGGTCTCGGACCCGTCGCCCCACGAGATCGACGCGGTGTGCGTGTCGAGCGGATCGGCGTCGGTGAAGGTCGCACCGACCTCCACCGGGCTGCCGACCGAGGTCGCGGCGGACGGTCCGGTGACGTCGCCGACGACCGGAGCGGCGTTCGTCAGGTCCAGACCGACGACCACCGGGTCGTGGTCGGAGATGCGGTACTCGTCCGCCGCGTACAGCGTGCCGATCTGGTTCGCCGTCTTGAACTCGGTGTTGTAGTCGAGGATCGACGGCTCGTCGGCATTGATGTGCCAGTCCGCGACGCCCGCCACCTGGCTGCCGATCGATGCCGAGCCCAGCGCGTGGTCGAGGTAGCCCCACTGCCCGTCGAAGGCGTACGAGTACGCCTCGCGGCCGTTGCGCTGCTCGATGAGGTTGGTGAACCCGGCCTTCTCCAGCGTGGTGATCGGGTCCTCCTGGGCGTAGGAGTTCATGTCGCCGAGGACGAGGACGTCGGGGTCACCGGTGCCCGTCGGGTCGCCGGCGAGCCACTGCGCCAGCAGCTGCGCCGAGCGCACCCGGACGGCGTTGCAGTTGCCCTGTCCGTCGCCGGCGTCGGGCACGGCACACGCCGAGCCCTTGCTCTTCAGGTGGTTGGCGACGGCCACGAACGTGCCACCGGTCGTGTTGTCGCGGAACGCCTGGGCCAGCGACGGCCGGTTGCGCGGGGCCGAGTCGCCACCATTGACGAAGTCGACGGTGTTGAGGGCCGCCGTGGTGCCGACCGGCGTGACGGCCTTCGGCTTGTAGAGCATGCCGACCTTGATCGCGTCGTTGCCCAGGGCGTCGACCTGACCCGTACGACCGTCGGCGTCGATGAACGACCAGGTGCCCTCACCGTCGGCCTCGTTGAGCCGGTCGACGAGGAACTGCTCGGCGCTGTCGGCGCCGTAGCCGTCGTTCTCCATCTCCATGAAGGCCACGACGTCGGCCTGCGTGCCCGAGACGGCGGCGACGGTCTTGCGCCACTGCCGGTCGAACTCCGCCGTGGTGTTGGCGCCGCGGCAGTCCATCGGGGCACCGGTCGTGCCCCCGGTGCAGTTGTTGCCCGTGGTGTCGAGGGTGTTGAAGAAGTTGAGCAGGTTCATGCCCACGACGCGGGTCTTGCCGCCGACGGCGGGAGCAGTGGTCGGCCGCGGGTTGGTCGCCTGGAAGTCGACGCGCGCCTGAGCGTTCACCGGGCGGATCCGGTAGGCGTTGGGGCTCGAGCCGTTGCCGCCCCAGGTGAAGTTGAGGACCCCCGTGAGGCCGGTGACGGTGTCGCCACCGCGCAGCGTGTTCGTCGCCGTGAGGGGCTGGCCCCCACGCCCGAAGACGATCGGGTCGACGTTCTGGGCCTGTGTGGTGTCGTCGAGGATGATCTTGCGCAGGTTGTTGGCGGTCTGGACCGCGGCAGCGTCGGCGCCCGGGGCGGCGACGTTGGTCGGCTGCTCGAGGCGGCCGCCCTGCGAGAGCGTGACCTGGCCGAAGCGGCCGAGCTGGAAGTGCTCGGTGACGCTCATCACCTGCGGCAGCGTCACGAGCATGCCCTCGTATCGCTCGAGCTCCGTCGCCGCCGTCAGGGGGAACGTGACGGCGGTGGGCGTGACGGTGCCGGTGCCGCACACTGCGACGGTGCTGGCGCTGACCTGGGTCTGACCCTGGTTCTCGCCGACGGTGCCGCTGACGGTGACGAGGTCGCCGACCTTGACCGAGTCGGCGTTGCTGCCCTCGAAGACGAAGATGCCGTCGGAGGTGGCCGAGTCGCGATCGCCCGCGGGGTCCTGGATGAAGAAGCCGCGCAGGGCCGGTGAGGCGCCCTCGTAGTCGCCGACGACGACGCCGCGCGTGGTGACGCGACCCGTGACGGCGGCGGTGTCACCGCTGCCCTGGATGGCCGGGATCGACGTGATCGGTGCGTCGCACGGGTTGCCGGCCGGCGTCGAGAAGCGGAGCACGTAGTCGGAGGCCAGGGTGTCGGGCGGGTCGATCTCGTCGACGTCGGAGACGGCGGTTCCCGTGACCGTCAGGGCGCAGGAGTCCCCGGCCGCGAAGTCGGTGGCCGGGTCGAGGGTGTACGTGGTCTGCGCCGTGTTGCCGAGCGAGAACGCCTTGGTGCCGCTGACGGAGCAGACGAGGGAGAAGGCGCTCGCGGGCGCCGTGACCGGCTCGGAGAACGTGACCGAGACGTTCGCGCCCACCGCGACCGCGCCGTTGCCCGTGGTCGGTGTCGTCGCCGTGACGGACGGGGCCACGTCGTTGGCGGGGCCTGCGTCGATCGTGTGGCTGCCGAGCCCGTCGAACGTGTCGTTGGCGTAGCCGTTCCACTCGACGGCCGGGTCGAACGTGTCGGTGCCGACGGTGTCGCCGATCGTGACCGACGACTTGCGACGCAGCGTGTTGTCGGCGGTGGAGGTGAGACCGGTGCCCCACTCGGTGCCGGGGTCGACGCCCACCTGCCCGATGGTGTCGACCGCGGCAGTGCCCTTGCGCAGGACGATCGCGTCGTCGCCGTTGAAGAGCGACGCCGAGGTCGTCTGGTCGGCCTCGGCCAGGATCGCCGGGGCCGCGCTCGTGGCGGCGAGGACGAACACGTCGCCGTTCGCGACCGTGCCCGTCAGCGCCACGGTGCCGGTGGACGAGCCGCCGTTGAAGGACATGAAGACGCTGTAGCCGGCGGCGCCGAGGTCGACCGGGGCACCGGTGCCGTTGTAGATCTCGAGAGCCTTGTTGGTGCTCGAGCCTTCGACGTACTCGCTGAAGAACAGCTCGCTCGGGGACGCCGCTGAGGCCGGTCCGGCCGCGACGAAGGGGGTGATGCCCACGGCGAGCGCAGCGGTGGTGACCGCGGCGACCCGACGCAGGGCAGGACGAGATTGACGCATTGAAGATCCTCCCTGGGACCGGCTCCTCCGCTCGGTCTGCGGGTCACCCTAGACCGGGTGTGGCCCTCTCGCCCGTCGAGATCCCGTCACCCCGCTGAACGCCCGGTGACATCGACGCGGCTGCTCCTGCGGGACGGTCCGAAACGGTCGGAGGCCCGGGTCAGAGCGCCGGCCAGGGACCTGGCCAGGCCGCCAGACGCCGTCTCGTGACGAACCGTCGGGGGGCGCCGTCGACGGGGTCGTCGAAGGCGAGCACGGCCGCGAGCAGCTGCAGGGGCCGGGAGAAGTCGTCGAGGGACACATCGACCTCGTGCGGGTAGAGGGGGTCGTCGACGATCGGGATGCCGAGACCGTCGAGCTGGCAGCGCAGCTGGTGGGTGCGTCCCGTGCGCGGTGTCAGGCGGTAGAGCCCGATCTCCTCCGCGTCGGCGGGGCCTCGGGCGGTGTCGAGCAGCTCGACGAGCGTCTCGGCGTTGGGCTCGGCGCCCGGAACCTCGTGGGCCTGGTGGGTGCCGTGCTGCTTGACCAGGTGCGTGCGCCGCACGAGCGGGAGGGCGAGATCGTGACGCACGGGAGCGACGGCGAGGTACTCCTTGTGCGCGAGTCCTTCGGCGAAGACCCGCTGGTAGGCGCCGCGCCACCGCTGCTCGGTCGTGAACATCAGCACGCCCGCCGTGGGCCGGTCGAGCCGGTGGGCGGGGGTCAACCGGTCGAGGCTTGTGAGCACCCGCGTGCGGGCGAGCGCGCTCTGCACGACGTGGCGCCCGCGCGGCATCGTCGCCATGTCGTGCGGCTTGTCGACGACGACGACCCGGTCGTCGCGGTGCAGCACGACGAGCTCCTCGGGGTGCACGACCTCGACGGGCAGGTCACGGTGGGCCCACACGACCGACTGCGGCACGAAGGGCGCGTCGGGCCGGACGGGCGACCCGGTGGCGTCGACGAACTCGCCGGCCACGAGCATGCGGTCGACCTCGTCGGGCGGCAGGCCGGGTGCCAGCCGCTCCACGAGGTGGTCGCGCAGGGACGGCCACGGCCCACCCTGCGGCATACGGAAGCGTTGGGCGTCGACGCCGTGGCGCGGGGGCAGCGGGGACGGCGGGATGGCGCCGCGCGCCACTCAGCCCACCTCGCCGGGCTCGACGCGCACGACCTCGACGTCGGCGCCGAGGAACCGGCCGTATGCCGTCGCCGCCCTCTCGACGTCGCGCCACCTCGCCCTGCCCAGCGGCACGAACGGCGCGACCTCGATCACCGTCTGGCGCGGCCGCTGCTGACGCCACCACGTGCCGGCCACCTCGCCGTCGACGACGAGGGTGGGCTTGAAGACCATGTTGCGGCCCGGGACGACCCGGTGGAAGTGCTCGGGCGGCAGGGTGACGTCACGGGACTTGTAGCCGAGCAGGAACTCGTCCCACTGCGGCAGCAGGTGGACTCCACTGTGTCCCAAGGCTTCCAAGGCTCCCAGGGCGTCCGCGCCGGCAGTGGAGACTCGGGCCGCGTCGACGTGTGTCAGCCACACCTGCCCGTCAAGCTCCTCGCGGACGACCTGCTGCTCGACGAGGGCCAGCGCCTCGCGCGCGAGACCGAGAGGCTTGAGCAGCCAGCCCGCGAGGTCCTTCTCGGTGACCGGGCCGTGGCCGCGGAGGTACCTCTCGGCCATGACTGCCAGACCCTCCTCCCGAGAGAGCCTGCGGGAGTGGGGAACCCAGCTGTCGATGAGTACGAAGCTGGGCTGCTTGCCGATGACGGGTCCTTGGCAGAGCAGCCCGGTCATGCAGTGGTGACCCACGAGGTGGTACGCCCGCTGGTCGCTGGGGTCGATGCCGGCGTCGGCGAGCAGCGCGACGACGTCGGGGCGGCTCATCGGCTCCGTCAGGTGCTCCTCGAAGAGCCGGCCGGCGAGCTCGATGTCGGACTCGCCGAGGCCCAGCTGGGCATAGCGGGTCGCGAGTGCCGTGCTGCGCGGGGCCGCGAGCAGCTGGCACATCCAGCGCGCGTCCTCGGCCGGCACCCAGTGGATGGTGCCGCGCATCGGCCACGTGCGCACGACCTCGCGGCGTTCGACCGCCTGCTCGACCTCGGCGAGGGTGAGGCCCGAGCGCACCCCGAGCGACCAGACGCCGCTGCCGTAGTCCTGCGCCTGCAAGGCGCCCAGGCTGCGCGTGACGTCGAGGGCCGAGGCCGGGCAGTCGGGGCCGCCCAGGGCCGGCGCGAGACCGAGGGCGGCCATCCGCGCCCGGCGGAAGCGCGTGCGGTCGGCCGCCGCCATCGGGCTCACCTCAGCTCAGGCACGCCGGGCCGAGGAGGGCCTTGAGGTCGCCGAAGAGCGCCGACGTCGCGTTGACGCGCAGGGAGTCGTCGAGCGACATGAGCACCGACCGGCCGGGCTGCGTCAGCTTGACCTGGACCTCGGTCGCTCCGGGGTGCTCGCCGAGCACCCGCGTGAGGCTCTCGGCCACCGCCGGCGTGGCACGGCCGAGCGGCAGCGTGAGCACGACGGGACCTCGCGGCCCCTCCTTGATGTCGGGGATCGTCAGCTCCTGGGCGAAGATCGAGATCGAGTCGTCACGCGCGCTGATGCGACCCTTGACGGCGCACACCGTGTCCTGGGCGAGCATCGTCGAGTAGGTCATGTAGGCGGACGGGAAGAATAGGCACTCGATGGCACCGTCGAGGTCCTCGACGGTGGCGATGGCCCAGAGGTCGCCCTTCTTCGTGCGCTTGAGCTGCAGGCTCGTGATGAGCCC
>CBHRRQ010000027.1:0-25243 GCA_966081555.1 uncultured Terrabacter sp. | reverse complement strand
CGACGACGACCTCGGCGACGTCCTTCTTGAGGTCGCCGTAGCCCTTGCCGTCGTACTGCTCCTCGAGGATGGCAACCGGCGTGCCCGAGAGCGCGGAGTGGATCGAGAGCAGGTTGGAGATGCCCGGCTTGTTCTCCTCGTCGAAGCGGATCTCGCGCTCGGCGTCGGTGACCGCGGAGCGGATCTTCTTCGCGATGCGCGACGGCTCGTCGAGCAGGCTGACGAGTCCGGCGTCGGACGCCGCCGACTTGCTCATCTTCGCCGTCGGCTCCTGGAGGTCCTGGATCTTGGCCGTGGCCTTCATGATGTGCGGCTCGGGCACGACGAGCGTCTCGCCGAAGCGCTGGTTGAAGCGGCCCGCGAGGTCGCGCGACAGCTCGAGGTGCTGGCGCTGGTCCTCGCCGACGGGCACGACGTTCGCGTCGTAGATGAGGATGTCGGCAGCCTGCAGCACCGGGTAGGCGAAGAGCCCCACGTTGGTGTTGGTGCCCTTGGCGGACTTGTCCTTGAACTGCGTCATGCGGCTCGCCTCGCCGAAACCCGTGAGCGTGCCGAGCACCCAGTAGAGCTCGGTGTGCTGGGCGATGTGGCTCTGCACGAAGAGCGTGGAACGGGCGGGGTCGACGCCGCCGGCGATGAACTGAGCAGCGGTGATGCGGGTGCGCTCGCGCAGCACCTCGGGGTCGGGCGCGACCGTCAGGGCGTGCAGGTCGGCGACGAAGTAGAACGCGTCATGGGTCTCCTGCAGCTTGACCCACTCGACCAGCGCGCCGATGTAGTTGCCGAGGTGGAGCGAGTCGCTCGTCGGCTGCATGCCCGCCAGGCTGCGGGGCGTGGCGGTCGGTAGGGAGGGCGTCGAGGACATGGCTGCATTCTGGCCCATCCGGCGTCTGGGCCCCCAACCGACCTCGCCCGGTCCGGCGAACAGGGTCAGGTGACCGCGGGACGCTCGAGGGCGGTGAGGTCGTAGTCGACGACGACCGGGGCGTGGTCGCTCCACCGCTCGGCATACGTGGGGGCGCGGTCGACGTACGCGTTGCGGGCCGTCACCGACAGCCGCCCGCTCGCGAGCTGGTAGTCGATGCGCCAGCCGGCGTCGTTGTCGAACGCCTTCCCCCGCCAGGACCACCACGAGTACGGGCCGGCGACGTCGCCGGCGTGGCGCCGCTGCACGTCGACCCAGGCGTCTCCCTGCAACCACCGGTCCAGGTAGGCGCGCTCCTCGGGGAGGAAGCCGCTCTTCTTGAGGTTGCCCTTCCAGTTCTTGAGGTCGGCCTCGCGGTGCGCGATGTTGAGGTCGCCGGTGACGACCATGGCCGCACCGTCGGCGGCGGCCCGGTCGAGGCGGCGCGTCATGGCGTCGAGGAAGGCGTACTTCACGACCTGCCGGTCGGTGTCGGCCTCCCCGGTGTGCACGTACGCCGACACGACCGTGACCGTGCCGGCCTCGGTCGCGAGGTCGGCCTCCACCCACCGACCGTCGTCGGCGAACTCGCCGTCGATGCCGACGCGGACGGCTGTGTGCGGGTCGCGGGACACCACGGCGACCCCGGCCCGACCCTTGGCAGCGCCCTCGGTGTGCGCCACCGACCAGTGGGCGAGTCCAGCGTCAGCCAGCACCTTGCCTAGCTCGACGTCGTCGGCCCGCACCTCCTGCAGCGTCAGCACGTCGGGCTGCGCCTGCGCGAGCCACTGCACCATGCCACGCCGCGCGGCGGCGCGGATGCCGTTGACGTTGACCGTGACGAGACGCATGCGCCGATTGTGCAGGAGCCGGCGGACGGCCATCGACCGGGTGGGTCGGTTGCACCGAACCACGGCGGTGGTATGCCGTCTGCTGCCTAGAATGCGACGTGCCCACCGACGCCCTGGCCCTCGCACCGGTCATCCTCGCCTGCGTGCTCGTGGTCAGCGCCGTGGGCAAGCTGCGGTCGCCGAGCGCGTCGGCCGAGGCGTTCCGGGACCTGCGGGTGCCGGCGCCGCTCTCCGGCCGCCTGGTCGTCGAGGCGTTGCCCTACGTCGAGCTGGTGCTCGCGGCCGGACTGGTCCTCGTCGGCGGTCCGACGGGGACGCTCGCGGCCGTGGCCGCGCTGCTCCTCTTCGCGGCATACCTGCTCCTCGTCGCGAGGGCGCTCGGCTTCGACGAGGACGTCGACTGCGCGTGCTTCGGCGCCTTCGCACCGGGGCGCATCACGCGTCGCACCGTCCTGCGCAACGTCTGGCTCGTCGTGCTGGGGGCCGCCGCCGTGCTCGCCTCGCTCCAGGGCGGTTCGGTCGCGTCACGCGTGACGGAGGGACAGACCCCGTGGTGGTGGCTGGTGGGCTCGCTCGCTGCCGCAGCCACCGTCGTGCTCGTCGTCGGACCTGCCGGCGGCACCGACAGAACCGTGCCGCAGCCCTACGCGAACGGCACCGACGAGGGTGACTACGTGCGTGCGCGCACGCCCGCGGTGCCGGTGGTCCTTGGCGACGGCTCCACCACGACGCTGCGTGCGCTGAGCGCTGAACGCCCGCAGCTGCTGATCCACGTCTCCGAGACGTGCGGCAGCTGCCTCGATGTGATCGAGGCTGTGCCCGGATGGCGCGACCGGCTGAGCGCGGTCGACGTGCGCCTGGTCCTGAGCCTCGACCCCGGTTCAACGCCCCTGGCGTCGCACACGGACACCCTCACAGTCCACGATTCCCAGGGACTGGTTGCCGAGACGTTCGACATGCGAGCCACACCCAGCGCGGTGCTTCTTGGCGCGGACGGGATGCTGGCGGGCGGCCCGGTGGTCGGGAGTCTCGCTGTGCCGGAGTTCGTCACGGACATACTCCGGGAGCTTGCCGAGCTGCCCGGGAGATGAGCAGACGCCGGGACCCTGGTCGATGGCCCCGGCGCGCTGCAACGACTCTTGCCAGATCAGCAGGGTGCGTGCGGTGGCGTGACGCAACCGGCCGGGCGCTTGCACGCCCCACCGGCCTTGCCCTGGTCGTTGACGGTCCACGGGTCGCCGCTCTCGACCTGGCCGGCGACCTTGGCCGGCGTGGCAGTGCCGCCACATCCTGAGGCGGAGTAGAAGTTGTAGTCGACCGTGACCGTGACGTTGCTCGCGCTGCTCGTCGAGGCGTTGCCGTAGACGGCGACCTGCGTCTGGCTGTTTGCCGCGATGTTGATGCAGGTCGTAGGCGAGTTGCAGGCGCTGGTGAGGGTCGTCGCGATGAGTTGCATGTCGGGCACGCCTGACACCGCGAGCCCCGTCACCCTGACGGACACCGGGGTGTTGAGGGTGTTGACGAAGTTCACGAACAGGACGTAGCCCTTGTTCCAGCACCCGTAGGAGTCCGGGATGTTCTCACCCGGCAGCTTGCAGGCGACGCCTTGACCGATGTCCGGGAACACCGGTGGCACCGATGCCGCCACGGTCGGTGCGGCACCGGCCACGACGACGGCGGGCACGGCCCACGCCGCGCCTTTGACAACCGAGCGACGACTCGGTGGCGCCGCGTCGGCGCCATGACTGTTGGACATAGTTGAACCCCCCACTAGATGACTGGAACCCCCCAAGTCATTCGTCAAGATACCCGAGCAGAGCGCCGTAGATACGGGGAAATCACGCGGCTTGGGGCCGGTTGGGTGGCATGTCGGTAGATCACGTCCGATATGTCGATTTCATCCCTCGTCAACCGCGAGCACCGCTGTGTCGAGCAGCGCCATGACGGCTGCACGCACGAGCAATGAGGGGTCGCCGGCTTCCGGTTCGCCGAGCCGCGAGCGCACCTCGGACTCGAGCTCGGCGAGTGTCGGACCCAGGCGCGCGGCGGCGAGGATTGCCTGCCCCAGCGGTGACAGACGCACGACCATGCTGACCTCGCCCCTGCCGACGAGGACGACGGTCCCTTCGTCGGTGGAGAGCTCGTCGACAAGTTCTCCGGGACGCAGCCGTACGAGCGGCGTGAGCTCGACGTCGCGGGTCATCGCGACCTCCCCAGGACTTCGCGCACGACCGGCTCCACGTCGACAGCGTCGTGGTAGCGGACTCGGCGCAGACCACCAACGGACTCGACCAGGTCGGCGAGCCGGTGCAAAGGACGCTCGAGAGCTGCCAACGAGGAGGTCTCAGGCGCCAGGAGGACGAGGGCGTCGAGGAGTTCGATGTCCTCGACGATGAGCTCGTCGCCGTCCGGCAGGTCGCGACGGAGTAGCACCATGCCAGCCAGCCAGGGCGGCACTGCCGGCGGGAGGAGTCCGAGCGACTGCGGTGCGACCTCGTCCTTCGGTTGGTTCGTGCCCACACGTCGGAGAGACAGCGGTTTGCAGTACGGAGCGATCGACCGGTCCGCGGCGATGGCCACCGTCTCGTCGGTGACGTAGCCCCTTCCCCGACCCAGAGTGCGTGCCAAGGTGGTCTTGCCCGTGCCGCCGGGGGCGACCATGGCGATGGTGGCCCCGGACTGTTGGTCGCACAGCGCTGAAGCGTGCAGCATCGTCATCGATCCGGCGCGCGAGAGGATCGCCTCACGCGTCACCAACTGGGTGAGGGACTGCAGCACCCGAGCCACATCGTCGTCGCAGGCGTCGGGTCCGAGCTGAGGTGCGGTGACGACCGGACAGCCCTCGACCGGGCCGGTGCGGCCGGCGACCCACGCTCGGGCGACGGCACGCAGGAGCCTTGGGTCGGGGACGTCGATGGCGACAGTGGTGCCGAGCGCGTCGACGAACACTCGGGTGCCGGCGTCTTCGGGAGGGCTCAGGGAGCTGCTCATGCCGTCGCCCCGCGGCTGCGCAGGTCCCTGAGGAGGGCTGCGAATTGGTCGACCCGCAGCGCCCAGTCGTAGGCGGTCGCGCGCGTCCCTGCGGTCGCGGCGGACGCTCGGGGGCCCTGGATCGCGCCCACCACCTCGGACGGGAAGGAAGTCGTGTCGGTGACCACGACGACGGCGTCATCGACGTCGCGGAAGCCGGCCACCGGTGTGGCGACGACGGGACGTCCCCCGGCCAGGTACTCGTAGAGCTTGATCGGGTCGAGGCTGTCGGTGAAGGGTGTGACCACGTGTGGCACGACAAGCACGTCAGCATGCTGGACGTATGCCGGTACATCGCTGCTGGGACGAGCGCCGAGCGTCATGACCCCGGCCGCATCGAGACGTGAGCGCTGTTGTGCGTCAAGGGCGTCGGGACCCACGAGGACGAGCGTGCCGATGCCTACGAGCGCCTGCGACGTGGCTTCGCAGAGATCCACGTCGAGGCGGTCGCCGTGGAGGGTTCCCACGTAGAGCGCCACCGCGCCCGTCGGCAGGTCAGCCGGCCGCTCGTGCTCTTCAAGATAGGCCTTGGCGTCGACTCCGTTGGGCACGAGGGTCACTCGACGTGCCGTGCCCTTGCTCGCAGCGAGCGCGGGCGAGCAGACGACGACCTCGTCGCATCGGTCCAGCAGCACCTGCTCCTGCGCGACGACGCGATCCCTCTCCGCAGCGGTTCGAGGGGCCAAGGTCCAGTCGTCGGTGACGTCGTAGAGCGACCGCCACGTCGTCGCCTCCACGAGGAGCGAGCCGGTCGGGTCGTTGACCCACAACAGCGGATCGGTCATCCCCAACGAGCGCGCAGCCCTGAGGACCTGCCGCGCCCAGCGCTCGTCGACGTGGCGGTCGACCCGCCTCGGGAGCCACTTCGTCGGCTCGAGCAGCCACAGGGCCCCGTCGCCGACTCCGGCCACTGCCGGTCCGCGCCGCAGGCCTCGGCCCAGCCGTGCCCGACCCGAGCCCATGACGGCGTGGAGTGGGTCGGTGGGCGGTTCGATGAAGAGCACGCGCAGCCGCCGGTCCCGGCGCATGAGGCCTGCAACGAGGTGCTGGTTGCGGCGCCACACGCCGTCCCAGGCCTCGAGCGAGATCACGACGAGATCCATGTCAGAGCACGCTCCTGTAGACCGCCTCGGTCGACTCCGCCTGGCGGGCAGGGGTGAACTGCTCCCGCTGAAGGCTCTGCAGGCGCCCGCCATAGGCATCTCGCTCGTGGGGATCAGCCGCGAGCCGGGCCAGCAGCGCGCCGGCCCGGATGACGTCCCCCGGAGGATGGAGGGCGGCACCCTCCGC
This sequence comes from uncultured Terrabacter sp., assembly GCA_966081555.1. Lineage (GTDB taxonomy): Bacteria > Actinomycetota > Actinomycetes > Actinomycetales > Dermatophilaceae > Terrabacter. The sequence goes on along the minus strand of CBHRRQ010000027.1, from coordinate 19,168 downwards.
CATCCCCACCGTCTCGAGGTGCCCGCCGGCGGCAACCGCCACAACGGGCAGGGCGACCGCCATGGCCTCCAGCACCGACAGTCCCAGGCCTTCGATGCGGCACGGTGCCAGGAGTAGGCCGGCCCTGCTCATGAGCGCTGGGACGTCGCTGCGCTGCCCCAGGAAGCGGACCGCGGCGACGACGCCGAGCTCGGCTGCGAGCCGGGACAGGCGCGGCTGCTCGGACCCTGTGCCGGCGATCTCCAGGCGCCACCCCTCGTGTGCGATCCCGGAGGTGGCGAAGGCCCGGATCGCCAGGTCGCTCTCCTTCTCCGGTTCGAGCCGCTGCGCGAGCAGAATCACGCGGTCGCGCTCCGAGGCGGACCGAGAGCCGCAGATCGAGTCGACTCCCGGGTGGATCACGACGCTCGGGCCTGCAACCCTGTCGGCGACGAAGCGGCTGATGGCGATCTGCTTGTCGATGCGTCGTGCCGCGAGACGCACCACGGTGGACGACACCGGGTTGCTACCTCGTTCGCGAGCGAAGTGGCAGGTTGCCACAAGCGGAGTCCTCTGACCGAAAAGCGCTGCAGCACAAGCGACCTCAGCTGCTGTCATGTGGGAGTGGACGATATTGGCACCAGCGGCCCAGCGCATCGATGCCCGCATCACGTCGCCGACGGTCGCTGCCGGCAAGGTGCGGACTCCACCGCCGGCGACGAGCGGCATACGCGACGGGTCGCCGCCGATGACGACCACGTCGTGGCCCAGCTGGTGCTGCGCACGCGCCAGCCGCGCGACGTGGCTCTCCACGCCCGCGAAACCGTCGGAGCGCACCGCGTGCAGGATTCTCATGCCAGCTCGCGCGCGCGACCCTCGGCCGCCTCGATACGGTCGAAGAGCTCCAGGTAGCGATCGGCCACCCTGGCCCAGCTGTGCTCGAGCGCGGTCGCTCGGGCCGCAGCGCGCAGGGGCGCCCGGTCCGCCGCCGCAACCTCAGTGAGAGCTGCGGCGACCCCGTCGACGGTGCGGTCGACCACGTAACCGTTGACGCCGTCGTGCACGACATCCCCGATCGAACCGGTGCTGGTGCCGATGACGGGAACCCCCATGGCAAGTGCCTCCAGCACGACGAGCGGCGACGCCTCGTACGCGCTCGGGAGACAGAGCACGTCGGCAGCGCTCAGCCACACCCGAGGGTCGGCTGCTGCCCCGACGAAGGTGATGCGGGACTCGTGCCTGCGGGCTGCAGGACGCGCGCTCATGGACTGGATCATGCCCGAGGTGCCGCCCACGACGACGAGCTTCACGTTCGCCGGACACCGGTCGAGGGCGTCGACGACGAGGTCGAGGCCTTTGCGGGCGTACTCGTGTCCGACGAAGATCGCCAGCGTCTCGTCGGTGGCGACCCCGAGCGACCTGCGCACCGCTGCGCGGTCTGCGGGACTGGGCGGCGCGTAGGCGTCCGTGTCCACCCCGTTGGTGATGACCGCAGTGGGCGGGACGAGACGTGGATTCATGCGTCGCAGCAGCCGGTCGTCCTCGTCCGACAAATTGACGATCGTCCGGTGCACGCCCGACGCGTACCGTCGACGGTCGCGCACCGTCGTGAACAGGTGCAAGGGGTTCCGGACCATGCGCCAGGCGTAGCTGCCGCGCGACTGCATGGCCGCCTGGACGAGCCCGTGGTTGACGTAGACGTCGCCGGCGAGGGCATCGTTGTGGCAGATCGACACCGCGTGAGGGTGCCGGCGCAGGAAGCGGCGTGCCCGAGCGCTGCCGACGGTCGAGAACCAGACCACCTTCGCCAGCAGCGCGAGACGACCCGCCAGCCGGCCCTCGGGCCGAGGGATGAACGACCCCCCTGAGTCCTCGAGCGTGAACCGGAGGACTCGGTGACCGCGGCGGGCCCACTCCTGCTCCAGGTGGAAGGCCACCGACCCCACCCCGGTGCCGGGACCGATCTCGGGGGCGACCTGGACGATGGTCCTCACGTCGCGTGGCCCGTCGGGGTGGCCGCGCGAGCGGCGGAGGAAAGGGGGTCAGCGCCGAGGCTGGCGGGTTCGCGCTCGGAGAAGCGCTGGACCCCGAGGCACAGACCGAGGATCACGAACGGCAGGGAGGCCTGCACGGCCGTCCAGTACAGGTCGAGCTGGCTCTGGACGAGGCGCGACACGAGCACTGCAACGGCGAGAGAGCCGTAGGCCGGGTCCAGCCGCCACGCGACACGCAGCGCCACCACCATGAGCACGATGAAAGCGATCAGGCCCACGACACCCGCGGAGGTCAGGACCTCGATCTCGGCGTTCGGAGGCTGGAACGTGACAGGGAAGCGGTCGGTGTACCACCAGCGCAGGCCTACGCCGAACCACGGGTCGTGCGCCCAGATGGATATCGAGTCCTGGAACCAGGTCAGGCGCTGGAACACCGAGTTGAACTGGTTGTCGGACTGAAGCTGGTCCTGGACGAGGCCCGAGACGAAGAGGACGAGCGGCCCTGCGATCAGCAGGGTGAGCTTCGAGCGCTTTCTGTCACTCCTGGATCGCAGGACAAGCACGAAGATGGCCGCCGTCAATCCGAGGATCGCCTGACGGGACTGGGTGAAGAGGACACCGGCCAGCATCAGCGTCATCAGGGCCAGGGACCAGCGGCGAGCCAGCCCGGCCCACGACGGGCGCGCGTAGAGCATGACGACACCCATCGCGAGCACCGTTCCGGCGAAGTTCTTGTGCATCGCGTACGGAAAGCTCGGATAGACGGGCGAAAGATCGCCCCGCGCCACACGCAGCACGCCCTCGACGACGGTCGCGGCGGCGAGCACGGTGATCGATGCGACGAGCAGCCGCACGGCCGCCCGACCGTGCCCGTTCGTCCCCACAGCCCACCCGACGATCAGAGAGCCGGCCACCAACAGGCCGGCGTGCGCCCACTCCACAGCGTTCGCCGTATACGGGTTGTTCACCACCGTGATGAGCGTCGCGAACTGGTAGGCCGCTGAGGCCCAGAGCACGGCGCGGAGGCCCGGCGAGAACGGACGCCTGGCCAGCAGCACGGCAGGCACCGACGCGGCCGCAAGGGCGAAGTCCGACACTGACAGGTCGACGCCTCCACTGCCGAGCCTCAGGACGACGAGCAGCAGCGGGAGAACGGCCAGTGGGATGAGCCCGGGCTGAAGCGCAGTCAGACCGGCTGCGAGGACCGCCAGTGCGATGCCTGCCGCCGCGAGTGGTTGGACGACCGCAAAATGGCCGACGGCGACGAGCAGCACAGTCGAGACGAGCACGAGTCCAGCGCGTTTGAGCAAGTCCGACCGCCTCCCCCTGCCGGCGGGGGCCAGCGCGGTCACGGGGGCGCCTCCTCCGCACGGCCCGGGACGGAACCGAGCGGCTGGCGGTGACGCAGCGAGTCGGCCGGCCGCCTTTCGACCCGGCGTGGGCCGGCGCCGTAGAGGCGTACGCGCAAGCGAGCGGCTCGGCCCCGATCGCCCGTGAGCACGACCGACCGAGCAAGCGAACCGACCAGCTGAGCCGCCCTGGCCACCTGCCAGCCCACCGTGCCGTAGTGCTTCCTGAGGTAGATCTCCTGGGCTGCGTGGAAGTGGCCCTCGCGGCGTGAAGGATCGGTGCTGGTGGCAGCACCTACGTGGAGGGCTCGGGTCGCGGGCACCGACGCGTGCCGCCAGCCCAGGCGGGTTGCCCGGTAGGCCCAGTCGGTCTCTTCGGCGTACAGGAAGAAGCGTTCGTCGTCGAACGGCCCCACGTGGTCGATCGCCTCTCGGCGCAGGAGCAGGACGGAACCGATGACGTAGGCGTCCTTACGCAGTCGCCCCAGCCCTGCAGCTTCCACCCACGCCGCGACGGGTGACGGGAACGGCCACTCGACCCGGGACGAGCAGCCGGTCGAGTCAACCTGCGCCGCACCGACACTGGCGAGGTCGGGCTGGGCGAGGAGAGCATCCCGCAGGGCCCACACGTCGTCGGGCCCGATGACGGCGTCCGGGTTGAGCAGCAGGACGTCGGCCCTCGGGTCGACCCAGCGGAGCCCTTCGTTGACGCCGGCTGCGAATCCACCGTTGCGCTGGGGGTCGACGTAGCGGGCTCCTGCGGCGTCGACGACCTCGCGAACGGCCGGCGAGGACGAGTTGTCGACGACGGTGATGGAGAAGGAACCCAGTGGTGCGAGCGCCTCGGACAGCAGCGCGGGCTGACCGTAGGCGACGACGACGATCTCGAGCGGGCGGGTGTCGGGTTGCGTGCGCGCTGCGGTGGAGTCCCAGGACTTTGTCGCCGCGCGGTACAGGGCCTCGTGCTCGACGGCGATCCGGTCCCAAGTTGCCGCTCGGGCACGGGCCAGGCCGGCCTGGCGCAGCCGCGTGGCCACGTCGGGGTCGCGCACGACCTCGGCCAGCGCCTTGGCGAGGTCGGCGGCGTTGCCTTCGGCGACCACGACGCCCGCGTCGCCCACCACCTCGGGCAGGGCACCGCTGTCGCTGACGACAACCGGGACCCCGCACGCCATTGCCTCGAGCGCGACCCGGCCGAACTGCTCCATCCAGGTCGGAGTGGTCAGCGAAGGGACGGCGAGCACGTCCAGCGAGCGGTAGAAGTCCGGCAGCTGCTCGGGTGACAGGGCGCCGACGAAGTCGACGCGGTCTGCGATCTCGAGTGCCCGGGCGAGCTCGAGCAGCTCTTCACGCTGGGGTCCGTCGCCAGCGACGGCCACGCGGAGCTCGGGTTCGAGGGCTGCCGCACGCAGCAGAACGTCGGCGCCCTTGGCGGCATCGAGACGGCCGACGAAGCCCACGGTGCGTGCGTGCTGCGGCCCGGACCCTGGCATCTGCCGAGGCTCACCCGGGGTGAAGAGCGCCAGGTCGACGCCGAGGTCGACCGTGCGAGCCCGCCCGGCAAATCCCCTGCGCTCGACGATCCGCGCAGCCCCGGTGTTGCAGGCGTTGACGCCGGCGGCGTGACGCAACGCGGCACGCTCGAACCACCGAAACGGCACGGGGTAGCGCTTCTCCAGGTTCTGCGCCGAGTACAGCAGGTACGGGGCGTGGCAGCGACGGAGCCAGCGCAGCGCGAGCACCTCGGCCGTGGCCAGGGCGAAGGGCTCCTCATGAATGTCGATGACGTCGACGGGCTGCCCGAGCGCCCGCCACAGCGGTCTGGGGTCATAGAGGAAAAGCGCAGGGTGGGTTCCGAAAGTCTTTGCCGTGACGACGGATTCGCCAGGTTGCGGTTGGGCTTCGACCACTCGACCGCCCTCCGACCATGCTGCCGCTGACACCAGGTCCACACGGTGACCTGCGCGACGGAGCGATCGCTCGCGCTCGCGCCACACGTCAACGACCGCGCTGTGGGAAACGCGCAGTACCCACATGAGACCCCACCCCGCTCTCACTCCCCCAGGCCGATGTCTCGTACTCGGCACAACCCTTCGGATGATATGGGAAGATGCGCCTACGTATCGTCGAGTTGGCCGGGGGGGTCAGTGACGTTTCGAGAGTTCCTGAGCGTGCTGGGCACTCGGTGGCGAATCATCGCACTGAGTCTGTTGGCGGTGGTCGCCGCGGCAGCCGTCCAGACGATGCTCACTCCTGCCGTCTACTCGTCGACCGCGAAGATCTTCCTCTCCGCCACCCAGCCACCGGGGGCCGGCACGACGAACGGGGTCACGACGTACGCCGTGGGTGCTGATGACCTCGCGCGCTACCTCGACGTGCTCAACGCCCCGTCGGTCATCGAGCCCCTGCGGCAGCGCCTGGGGCTGGATCCCGGCACTCCGCTGTCCGTGTCGGGTGAGGTCTCGCAGACCGCGAACATCATGACTATCACCGCCACTGGCGGTGATCCGGAACTGCTCGCCCGCACCGCCAACGAGGCAGGGCCGGTGCTCGCCGAGGTCGCCACGAAGAAGTTCTCGCCACTTCTTGCGGCGAACGGACAGTCCGTCGAGGCGACACCCATTGCACCTGCGACCGTGCCGACAGAACCCCTGTCACCGAACGCCCGGCGCAACCTCCTGCTCGGGGGACTCCTGGGACTGGCCCTCGGTATCGGCCTCGCGCTGCTGCGCCACACGCTCGACACCAAGGTGCGCACCGAGGACGACATCAAGGCCCTCTCTCCCCGCCCGATCCTCGGCGACCTCCCGATGGTGAAGTCCTCGAAGGGTGGGCTCCTGTCGCTCGACAGCGACCCGCACGGGCGGCACGCGGAGTCGATCAGGCGGCTGCGCACCAACATCCTCTTCGTCGACGTGACCACCGGAGGCCACTCGTTCGTCATAACCTCGTCGGTGCCTGGCGAGGGCAAGACCACCACGACCATCAACCTCGCTCTCGCGATGGCTGACGCCGGCTCCAGGGTGCTGCTCATCGACGGCGACCTGCGCAACCCGTCGGTCGCCCGCACCATGGGTCTCGACGGCTCGTTCGGCCTGACGACCCTGCTGCTCGGGCAGGCCGACCCGGAGGACGTCATCCAGCGGTGGCGTCAGTCGACACTCTCGGTTCTGCCCGCCGGGCCCGTGCCCCCGAACCCGAGCGAGCTTCTGGGTTCCGAGCCGATGGAGGCGCTCTTCGGCAAGCTGTCGCACGAGTTCGACTTCATTCTCGTCGACAGCCCGCCCGTCGTGCCCGTCATCGACGCAGTGCTCATCGACAAGCTGACCCACGGGCTCATCATGGTGGTCGCAGCCGACCGTACGAAGAAGCGCGACCTGGCGAGCGCCGTCCAGTCCTTGGAGACGGTCGATGCACCAGTGGCGGGCTTCGCACTCAACATGGTGGCGTCAGGGTCGTCCACGACCCATCGCTACGGCTACTACGGCGTCACGCCCGACTCCGAGCCGGCCAAGCGCAAGAAGCGCTCGCGGCAGCGGCGCAGAGGATGAGCTCCGTAGCGAGGTAGGGCAGTTCAGCAGTCGAGGGGCCCATTCGTCGACGACGGCTGGACGAGTCTGCGGTCGCGCAGGTCCCTCACGAACGCCTCGACCTCGGCGGTGATGTCGGCCACGGACCGGTGGACGGTCGTGGCCACGCGCTCGACCCACCCTTCCGCCGGCGCCGTCGTCGCCTCGTGCCAGATGAGGGCAGCCACACCCTCGAGCACCAGAAGGGGTCCATCCGGCAGGTGCGCCAGATAGATGGTCGCACCGTTGTCGCTGACGGCCACGCCGACGTCGCGCCCGGGGAGGTAGGCCGCGCTCATCGAGGCTCGGAGGGCAGGGAACGGCGCCGGTCGACGACCTGCTCGCGCAAGCCTCGGATGGGGCGGGCGAAGAACTCCGCCACCACCTCACGCCGGGACACGGGCCTGCCGCGCACGAGGGTGAGGTGTTCGACGTTGACCAGCACCGACCTTCCGGCCACGGCCAGCTTGGAGCGCACCCCTTCAGCGGCGCGAAGGCGGGCCCGCCACTCCTCGAGTCGCGTGCCGCCGCGTGCGGCGACGCGCCACAGGTCGTATGCCGGGTGGCCGCGATGGTCGTCCAGTGTCCCGCTGATCACGGAGAAGGCCAGGGCGGCGTCGAGCTTTTCGATCCAAGCGAGCGTGTGGGCGCGTTGCTCGTCGTCTGCCGACGTCCAGACTGACTCCACGTCGTGGGCAGCCTTGGGGTCGCGGCCTCCCCGCGCCGCATGGAGCAGCAGGAGCGCGACCTGCGCATGGCGTGACGGCACCGAACACTCGACTCCGCCCAGCATCGTGCTCGTGTGCTCGGACCACAGGGTCTCGAAAGCGGCGGCGGGCGTGGGCCCTGCACCAGGAAAGACGCGATGCAGGTCCAGAAGTCCGAAGTCCTTGTGCCGCAGTGTTGCCGAGTGTTCGAAGGAGGAGCCGTAGGCGAACGAGTTGATGAGCTCCCAGCCGTGCACGCGCAGCTCGTGCATGAGGACGCGAAGGTGGTCGGGCCGGACGAGAACGTCGGCGTCGGAGTAGGCGCGGCCCGGCACGAGACCAGGGTCGAGGGCGGCGCCCTTGACGTGGAGCACGTCTGCGCCGCACTGATCGGCGAGCCACTGAACGGAGGCGTGCGCGAAGGCGATGCGCACCTCCAGAGGCACTGACCCAACCGCGTCGGGCACCTCTGACGTGTCGTGGGATGCCATCGCGCGAGCCCCTCTAGACTTGCAGGCAGACTGGTCGATCGCACCATAACAGCCGGTTGGAGGCGCACGTGCCGCATCGCCACCGCCTCTGCTGGGCTCTCGTGGCCGTCGGGTCGGCTGCCGGGCTCGTCCTCCTCGCCATCCTGTCGGGGCACACCGCCGCAGGTGGCGCCGCTGACGATGCCGTCCGCGGCTGGTTGCTCAACACGCTCCCGGAGGCGCTGCGACGAGGGCTCGACCGCATCGCCCGCCCGTTCGTCATCGTGGTCCTGGCGCCGGTGGTCTGCGCGCTGGCCCTGCTCTCGCTGGTTCGTCGCGGCTGGCGCAGGGCGGTCGCGGGCGTCTTCGTCCCTGCGGCAGCGACCCTGCTCACCCTCGAGCTGCGTCGGCACGACACCTTCGGAGTGGGCGGCGACGCCTTCCCCTCCAACCACGCCGCTGCGGGCCTCGGGCTGCTCGTGGGGCTGGCAATCGCATGGCCGCGCCGGGTCACGCGCCGAGGGCTGCTCGCACTGGCGGTGGCTGCTGTCGTGGTGTCGTTGGGCAACGTGACGTGGTACGCCCACCAACCGCGCGACGTGCTCGGCAGCACCCTGGTCGTCATGGCCTTAGCTGCCGTGACCTTCGCCGTGCTCGGTGGCGACAGCCCGAACCTCGTCGCGCGGGCCGAGGATCCGACACCGCCGAGGGCCGACGATCGAGCCTCGGCCTGAGGTCAGGCGGACACCGACCGCCACACTCGCGCGTGGCCCTCGGCACTCGCCTCCCAGGTGAACTGTCGCGCCCGCTCGAGCCCTCGAGCCGCCATCGCATCGACGTCCACTCCCCCAGCCAGCACGTCGAGCATCCCAGCCGCGAGCGCAGGTCCGGTGGGTTCGACGAGCAGCCCCCCGTCGCCGACGACCTCGGGCAGCGACGAGCGATCGGACGCGACGACGGGCACGCCGGCCGCCATCCCCTCGAGAGCCGGCAGCCCGAACCCCTCGACGAGGGAGGGGACGACCACGGCCGACGCTGCGGCATACAGCCCCGGCAGCACGCCGTCGGCGACCCGTCCCACGAGGCGGACCCCAGGCAGCGACCCGAAGAGCTCAGTGCGGCGTGGATGCGGCGGCCCGGCCAGCACGAGAGTCAGGTCCGGCAGTGCGGCATGGACGCGCGGCCACGCCTCGGCCAGCCCCTCGAGGTTCTTGCGCTCGGAGGCCCCACCCGCGGTGAGGACGTAGGGGCCGGTGACGCCGAGGGCGGCCAGGGCGTCGGCGCCCAGCGGCTCGGCCCCGAAGTAGCGCTGCTCGACCCCGTTCGGCACGACGACAGGGTCGGCCAGTTCGAGCAGGTCGACGGCCTCGGCGGCCGTGTAGGCGGAGACGCACACGACGGCGGCCGCGCGCCGCAGCTCCTCGGCCGCCGCCCGCACCGGCGCGGACTCGTCCGCGTAGCGCCAGGCGACGACGTCGTGGAGCGTGACGACCTCGCGTGGGGCGGGCGGCAGCTCCAAGGACATGCGGTGCACGAGCCCACCCCCCGCGTACGCCAGTCGCCCCGCGGCAGCGCGAGCCCGCGGCGACGCCCCCGCGAGCCAGCCCATCGGGAGGCGACGCGTGCCGGGGAGTGGCGAGCGCAGCGACCTGGTCACGACGTGCCCCACGTCCCAGTGCTCTCCCGGTCCTGAGAGGAGCGCGAGCGCCGCCGGGGCACGCGAGATGATGTGCCGCTCGTAGGCCTGGGCGCCCATGGGCACGGCGGTAGCCGTCGTCGCGATCGAGAGCCGGGGCACGCGTCATCCTGCCTGTCGGAGTCCGGGACGGGGCTGCCCTCGCATCGTAGATTGAGAGCGCACGCGTGCGGTCGGGCCACGCGCAGACGCCGGGGAGGAGTCGCGGTGGGTCGTCGCGTAGCCCTCGTCACGTCGTCGTACCACCCCTACCTCGGCGGGGTGGAGTCCCACGTGCGCAACGTCGCTCGCGAGCTTCGCAGTCGAGGCACCGACGTCGAGGTCTGGACCGTCGACCGGGGCGAGCACCTCGGAGTCACCGAGCTTGACGGAACGGTCGTCCGCCATCTGCCCACTCCGCTACCCGCGCGTTCGCTCCCGACGCTGTGGCGCTTTCTCGTGTCCTCGCCCGGAGCCTGGACCACGTGGCATTCGGCGTTGGGCGACTTCGCGCCGGACATCATGCACGTCCAGTGCTTCGGGCCGAACGGGCTGTATGCGGCCGCCCTGTCGCAGGGGGCACGGGTTCCCCTCGTGATCTCGTCCCACGGCGAGACGACGGGCGATGACCACGACGTCTTCTCGCAGTCGGCGTTGCTGCGCACGGGGCTACGGCGTGCGATCCGGCGCGCAGCAGTGACGGGCTGCTCGGAACCCGTGCTCGACGACCTGCGTCGGCGATTCGGGCTGCGGGACGGCATCGTGGTGCCCAACGGGGTGGCTGCCATCTCACCCCCGTCGGCTTCACAAGGCGGGGTGTCGGGTCCGGACGAGCCCGATGAGACAGGACCGGTGGTGCTCGGCATCGGCCGTCTCGAGGCCACCAAGGGCTTCGACCTGCTGGTCGAGGCATTCGCCGGCATCGATGCGAGCCTCGGCGCCACGCTGGTCCTCGGCGGGGCCGGTTCACAGAGGGACGCCTTGCTGGCGATGAGTCTGCGGCACGGCTTGGACGGTCGGTTTCGTCTCGTCGGACCATTGGACGAGGCAGGGGTGGATGCCTGGATGCGTCGCGCGGACGTCGTCGTCGTGCCGAGTCGCAAAGAGGCCTTCGGGATCGTCGCCCTCGAGGCGTGGCGAGCGGGAACACCCCTTGTCGCGACCTCGCTCGGAGGTCCGGCCTCTTTCGTCGCCGACGGCGTCGACGGGGTCATCGTCGACCCCGTCAACACGGCTGCGCTGCGCGACGCCATCCAGGGGCTGCTCAGCGATCCGGCCCGTCGGACCGCCTTGGCAGCGGCCGGGCTGGAGTCAGTCCGCCGCTACTCGTGGTCGGCTGTGGTGGACGCCTACGAATCGGTCTACGACGCGGCGGTCGCTAGACGTCGGACGCACTGCGCCCGGTGAGCAGGCCGAGCAGGAACGACCCGACCGGGCGTGCCCGACGCGGCAGAACCTTCGTGATCGCGCCCGCGTCGCCGGCGGAGAGGCCCGCCCTGGCCAGTCGGACGGCTGCGAGGTAGGACAACCCGCCCAGGGCCCCAGCCACCAGCGCACGAGCCCAGGCGTTGCCGGCCTGCGCGCCCACTCCGTCCGCCTGCCCACCGACCCCGGCGCCGAGCATGAGCACACCCGCCAGTGCAGCTCCGAGCAGGCAGGGAAGGACGTCCCGCAAGGCGGTGCCCACCGTGATGCCGAGACCTCGCAGCTCCGAACGGGTCATGATGAGCAGACTCGTCAGCGATCCGCCGATGTTGGCGAGGACGGCTCCCCACAGCCCCAGCGACGGGATGAGCGTCACTGCCAGGACGACGTCGACGACGAGGGCGACGGAGGTGGCGCGCAGCATCTCTCCGGCTGAGAGACGAGCCGAGACGAAGGCCACGACCGGGGTCGCCACGGTGACGAGGCCCGCGGAGACCCCGAGTGCGACGACGACGGGACCCGCCGCCGCAAACTCTTGGCCGTAGAGGACAGGTACGAGGACCGCCAGCGGAACGACTGCAACGGCCTCGATCAAGCCGACCACCGTGGCGCCCGCGCGCAGCACGCGGCGGAAGGCCGGCCGCACCGACGGTGCGTCGACCTCGAGCAGCCCGGAGATCGCTGGGACGAGCGGCCCGACGAAGGCCTGCGCGGGCGCGAAGACATGCGCCGCGAGCCCGAAGGCGAGGGCGAACACACCCACGGCTGCGGGCGTCGCGAGCCAGTTCATGAAGAAGATCTCGCTGCGCGACATGACGAGACCGCTGATGACGCTGGCGAGGCCGACAGGGAGGGCGTAGCGCCAGAAGCCGAGCGGCATTCCAGTTGGCAGGGCGGGTCGCAGCACCGCTCTGCGGTACGCCGGTGAGATCGGAATGAGGCAGAGCGCGACCGCAACTCCGCCGACGATGAGTCGGGTGGTCCACACGGAGTCGGCCGTCCGCGCGAGCAGGACGACCGCGACCACGACCGCTTGGGTGACCAGAGAGGTTGCTAGCGCGATCTTGGCCCCGTCGGCGGTCTTGCTCTCGATCGTCAGGCACGCGACGGCGCCGTCCAGCGCGGCGGGGAAGAACACACCGAATACGATGGCTACGAGGACGGCACTTACGGGCACGTCAGCGGAGACCAGCACGACGACCGACAGCACGGGAGCGACGACCAGGAGGCGGAAGCCTTGCGACTGGGACAGCAGCCTGGCGACCGTCTCCGTGCGTCCGGCCGCGTGGGCTTTGGCGCCGAACTGGATTACCGCCGAACCGAACCCGGCGGTCAGCACTCGTGAGACGACCTCCATCAGAGCCGTGAGAAAGGCCAGGCGTCCGTAGTCGGCGGCGCCGAGCACACGCGCCAGGAGCAGGTTGACGAGGAACGCCACCGGGATCGCGATGAGGGTGTGGACGACAGTCCACACAGCTCCCCGGACAGCACTCTCCTGCAGGCCTTCTCGGCTCATCGGAGGCCTGTTCGGTCCGCCCCGCCTGGCTGGTTCAGTCGTCCCCAAGGTGGTCCCCGTCCAAAGCGTTGAGCGCGACCCGGGCGGCCTCGGTGCGGCCGTGCACGACCTCTGCCGACGACACGGCTCAGGCTCGAGCCGCGCGCCGGTCGCCGAGGCGGGTGCGGAGGGCTGCGGTCGTGCCGACGACCAGACCTCCGAGGACGGCGGAGGCATGCAGCGCGCGTCCTCCCGCGGCCCGGAGGCGCTGCCGTGGGCTCCGGCCACTGGAGACGACAGCCTTGGCGCCGTCTGCGACGTTGGTGCCGACCTGGCGAAGGGCCGTGCCGTAGAAGCGTCGAAGAATCGGGTCCTTGATCCCGAACGCGTGCGAGAGCAGCACGACGTGGTTGCGGTGTCCGTAGAAGGTGTAGCGCACGTCGAAACGTCGCCCCCGGGCGTACGTCGCGGCCACGTGCTCGACCACCGCCGCGGGGGTGTAGATGACGCGGTGCCCCGCGCACCCGAGTCGGAGCACGAAGTCGCTCTCCTCGCGCAGGCAGGTGCCCGGGTAGAGGTCGACGATGCCGCCGATCCGCTCCAGGGCCGCCCTGCGCACCGACATGTTGGCGCCGAGCACGTGGTCGACATCGAGGTCGTGACCCGTGTCGGCAGCGAAGTTGCCGGTCAGTGTTCCGTCCGGCAACAGCCGCCCCACAGCGTCGAGTCCCTCGTTCTCCTCGCCCACGCGGCCGTTGCTCGCCCGGCCGCCGACCACGGCGACAGCCGGGTCGGCATAACGCGCCACGAGATTCTCGAGCCAGTCAGGCTCTGCGTAGGCGTCGTCATCGATGAAGGCGACGATGTCGGAGCCGGTGGCGGCCACCCCGATCGCACGCGAGGTGGCGGTGGTTCCCCGACCGGCCTCGTTGCGCAGGTAGCGGACCCTCGGGAAGCGGGCGACTACGTCAGCGGTGAGCCGATGGGGTGACGAGTCGACGACGACGATCTCGTCGGGAACCAAGGTCTGACGGGACAGGTGCTCCAGGCAGATCCGCACGTTGTCCGGCCGGTTGAACGTTGCGACGACCACGTCGACAGACGGCGAAGAGGTCGACATGTGCGGAAGTATGTCAGCAAACCTTTCGCGATCCGGGCGGTTCGCGCAGGACTGCGGTCTAGCCTCGGGACCGTGCACCCCGCCAGCGAGCCTTGCCGACGCCCCTTGCGCGTCGCCCTGCTCGACCACACCGCGGAGCTCGGCGGAGCAGAGCTGGCCCTCGCCAGGGTGCTGGATGTCGTCGAGCCGAGCCAAGTGGAACCCGTTGTCGTGCTCTTCTCCTCGGGGCCTCTCGAACACCGGCTGCTGGGGTCGGGGCACGAGGTCGTCATCGTGCCTCTGGCCTCAGGTCTGCTCCGCACCCCCCGCTCCATGTCGCGGACCTCGGCCATGAGGACTGCCCTTCTCTCGACCTTCTTCGTCCCGAGACTCGTCGCCCGACTTCGCCGCCTCGACGTCGATGTCGTCCACACGACGTCGCTCAAGGCCGACCTGCTGGGCGGCGCGGCCGCGCGACTCCTGCGCCGTCCACTGGTCTGGCACGTGCACGACAGGATCTCCAAGGACTACCTCCCGGCTTGGGTGGCTCGAAGCTTTCGGGTCCTGGCACGGCGGATGCCCTCCGCCGTCGTGGCCAACTCAGCGGCGACGGCCGCGACGCTCCCCGGCGCTCGTCGATTGACCGTGGTGCATCCCGGGGTCTCGGTCGACCAGGTGGCGCCGGCTCCCCGGTCACAGCAGCCGGAAGGTGGCCCTGTCGTCGGGATGGTGGGAAGGCTCAGCCCGACCAAGGGGCAGCACGTCCTCGTCCGCGCCGCGCGACGTGTGGTCGACGTCCGTCCCGACGTGCGCTTTCGGCTCATCGGTTCGCCGGCCTTCGGTGCGGAGGCGTACGACGACGCCTTGCGGGAAGAGGTCCACCTTCTGGGACTCGCGGACCACATCACCTTCGTGGGGTTCGTCGACGACACTCGGGAGGAGCTGACACGGATGACCATGTGCGTCCACGCCTCGACCGTTCCCGAGCCCTTCGGGCAGGTGGTCACCGAAGCCATGGCCTGGGGCGTGCCGGTCGTCGCGACACGTGGTGGAGGAGTGGACGATATCGTCTGTGGTGGCGAGTCTGCTTCTCCGACAGCACTTCTCGTCGACCCTGACGATGATGCTGCCTTGGCTGGGGCGATCCTCGAGGTGCTCATGGAGCCCGAACGGGCGTTGGCACGGGCCGCTCTCGCACACGCCGATGTCGCGCGCCGCTTCTCCGTGACACGGGGCGCGCAGGATCTGGTCAGTGTCTGGAGGGCGAGCGCCTGACATGTCCACCACCAAGAGGGTCAGCGTCGTCTGCGCACCGACGAACGGGTCCAACCCCGGCATGTCGAGTGTCGACCTCGCCTTCCAGTCGGTCGCCGACGAGGCCGGTGTGAGCGACGTGCGGTACTGGCGTCTCTGGGACCAGTCGGAGTGGACCGACCCACCAGGCGGCTCCGTCGTCGGTGCCGACGGTCGCGTGACCGACTCGGTCAGCGGACTGACCTACGAGATCGGCCGAGGCCGGCTCGAAGAGGTGCTGGACGCCGACACTGTGGTCTTCTGGGGCGACTTCCACCACATGGCCGTGTACCTCCAACACACCGCCCACGTGTGGGCAGAGCGCATCGACGCCGGCCTGAGCGAGCGGGAGGCCCAGACGCTGGCAGCACGACACCTGCTCCTCGACGGCGTGCCTGAGCGAGATCTGAGCCGGGTCATCTCCTATGGCACGACGCTCTCCTTCAACACCGCCGCCGACTACCAAGGACCATACGGGTCACAGCTGCGCCGCTTCCACAGCGGTGTGCGTGCGGTGTCGCACCGTGACTCCTACTCGGCGGAGGTCGCCCACCGCCACAGACCGGGCGACAGGTGCAAGGGCGTCGACGCCGCCTTCCTACTCACCCGTCGCACGCCAGAACCCGCGCTCGAGACTCGGCGGCGCCTGGGGGTCTTCATCGGCCGGTCCGAGCTCTCCCCCGAGGACGTCGGCCGCTTCGGTCGTCGCCTCGCCGCCTCCCTCGACCTCGCCCCCCGGTGGCTGCCGTGGGGCCACGCGCCCGCCTTCTGGCCGATGCAGGGGCGCCGACGGCTGCGTGCTGTCTGGCCCGAGCTCGACCGGGGCCTCGAGTCGACCGCGGGGTGGCGACGAGCACGCCTCACGGTCGACGCAGCCCGCAAGGGTCCTGAACCGGCTGAGCCCGTGCCGTCGTTCAGCGCGTTGACACAGGAGCTCCTGCGGTGCGACCTCGTGCTCACCGACACCTACCACCTCGCCGTCAACGCCTGGAGCCTGGGCGTCCCAGCCGTCTGCATCACCGACGTGCCGCGAGCCTCTTGGAGCGTCAACTCCGGGTCCGCCGACTCGTGGCGTGACAAGCGCGAGGACCTCTACAGCCAGCTCGACGCGCTTCCTCTGCTCGTCCGTGGCCAGCTGGGTCGCCTCGGCTCCAAGGACGAGGTGCGTCGCGTGGTGGCTGCTCTCGACGCCGGGTGCGCGGCGGCCTCGGCCCGCCTCTGGGTGGCGGAGCAGTCCCGGTGTGAGCGTCGTCGGCTCGTCGACCTGCTGACTGCCGCATGACCGGTCGTCCTCGTGTCGCTATCGCACACGACTACCTGACCCAGCGCGGCGGCGCCGAGCGGGTCGTCCTGGCGCTGCACCGCGCGTTTCCCGACGCGCCGATCCACACGACGCTCTACGATCCGGGCGGCACTTACCCCGAGTTCCGCGACGCTCACGTCGTCGTCTCCCCCATCGACCGTCTGTCACTGCTACGCCGCAGGCACCGTGTCGCCCTCCCCCTGCTGCCGTATGCCGTCTCGCGCCTTCCCGTCGAAGCCGACGTCGTCGTGGCGTCGAGCTCCGGGTGGGCGCACGGAGTGCCCACGACCGGCCGCAAGCTCGTCTACTGTCACGCGCCGGCGCGCTGGCTCTACCAGCCCGACGCCTACCTCGGCAGCCCTCGGCACCGGTCGCTGCAGGGGCAGGGACTCACCCTGCTGAGCGGATGGTTGCGCCGATGGGATCGCCGCGCCGCCGCATCGGCCGACCGCTATCTCGCGAACTCGACGGTCGTCGGCGAACGCATCACGGCGGCATACGGAATCGACGCCGCGGTCGTGCCGCCGCCCTACGGGATCGACGCCGAGCAGCCCCAGGTCCGCGTCGACCGCCTCACCGACTGGGCCGACGACGGCTACCTGCTCGTCGTCTCACGCCTGCTGCCCTACAAGAACGTCGACGTCGCGATCGATGCTGTGCGCGGCCTGCGCGAGCGCCTCGTCGTCGTCGGTTCTGGTCCGCTCGCGGCTCAGCTCAAGCACTCAGCTCCTGACAACGTGCGCATTCTCAGCGACCTGACCGATGCGGGTCTGCGCTGGACGTACGCCCACGCTCGCACGCTCATTGCCCCGAGCCTCGAGGACTTCGGCCTGACGCCCTTGGAAGCGGCGACGTTCGGCGTGCCCACCCTCGCACTGCACGGCGGCGGCTATCTGGACACGATCTCCGACGGGGTCAATGGCAGCTTCTTCCACACACCGTCGGTGGCGGCGGTCCGCGCGGCTGTCGTCGCCAACCGCCACCGACGCTGGGATGTCGACGCGATCCGTGCGCACGCCGCACATTTTTCTGAGGAGCGTTTCCATGAACGCATCCACGATGAGGTCGATCGACTCCTACGATGACGCCCACTGCCACCACACACGGCAGGACCTCAGGGGGAGACGATGAGGCAGGAGTCGACGACGCGTGCGGGGCGCCGTGCCGACGCGGTGCGCCAGGTGAGCCTGCCGCCCGCGCCGGGTCGGTGGGTGGTGCCGGCTCTGATGCTCGCCAGCGCTGCTGCCGCGGCCTGGTCGATGTCTGCTGGCCCGGGCCTGTCGCCTGACTCGGTCGTCTATGTCAACGCCGCAGACTCGTGGCTGGACCGGGGGTCCCTCGAGGCGTTCGGCCGGCCGGTGACGTTGTGGCCCCCGGGCTACCCCCTCGTGCTCGCTCTCCTGGCACGCGCGGGCCTGGACCTCCAGCTGGGCATCGTGGCGCTGAATCTCGTCTCTGTCGCCGCCGCGGTGTGGCTCACGCACCGGCTCGCCCGGATCGTGGGGCTCGGCGCTCGGGCGTCGGTGGGCGTTGCAGGAGTTGTCGCGCTGAGCGTCTCGACGCTGCGTGTCGGCTCGATGGCCTGGTCGGAGCCGCTCTTCCTCGTCGCCGTCCTCGCGGCGCTGGTGACGTGTTCGCGCTGGCTCAGGCGAGCGCCGAAGTGGTGGGAGATCGGTCTCGCAGCCACCCTCGTGTCGCTCGCGTGCGTGCTTCGGTATGCCGGGGTGGCGCTCCTTCCCGCCGTGGTGGTCGGATGTGTCATCGGCGTGCGGCAGCGTGCCCGGCCCGCCTGGATCCGGGCCGTCGTGCTGGCGGCTGGCTCCTCTATCGGCATCGCGGCCGTCGTCGCGCGCAATGTGTCCCTCGGTGTCGGGCCCACCGGTGACCGCGTGGGCACGGGCATGTCGCCGGTCCGGGCGCTCGGTCACCTGCTGCGCGCCCTCGGCCAGGTGGTCGTCCCCGAGCCGGGCGGCCTGATGCCCCTCG
Source organism: uncultured Terrabacter sp. (assembly GCA_966081555.1). Taxonomy (GTDB): domain Bacteria; phylum Actinomycetota; class Actinomycetes; order Actinomycetales; family Dermatophilaceae; genus Terrabacter. The sequence continues at coordinate 824 of CBHRRQ010000027.1, read as the reverse complement.
TCTCGCCCGGGATCGGACCCGGCCTGACTGTGGCGCTCACCGCCCTGTGGTTCGCACTGGGTGCGCTCGTGCTCGGCCTGTGGTTGTGGGGAGTGTGGACGCAGCTGCGTGTGACGGCTCAGGGTGTCTGCGCAGCGACCTTCTCGGTGGCATACGTCTCGGTGCTGCTCGCTGCCACCGTGACCGCCGGGGTGGATCCGCCGAACGACCGTCTGCTCCAGCCGGTGCTCCCGGCCGTGGTCGCCCTGGTGGCGCTCGGGGGCCGAGCCCTCGGTCACCGTTGGGCGGCGCACGCCGGCTCACTCCAGAGTCCACTGCGGCCCCGCACTCTGCGCCGAGTCGCAGGCGTGGCGCTGGCCGCGTGGGTGGTTGCTTCAGCAGCCGCAACGCTGGTGGTCGCCGACCGTGCGGCGAACTCCGGGATCGGCTACAACAGTGCGGCGGTGGAGAGCTCACCTCTCACGGCTGCGATCAGGCAGCTCCCCGTCTCGGCCGGCGTGGCCTTCAGCGACCCGTGGCAGGGCTACTGGGTGCTGCGGCGTGAGGTGGTCTCCGTCTACGAGGGCGACTTCGTCGATCGGGTGCGCTCCGGTGCGGTGGACCATCTCGTGCTGTATCCGGGGTCGACGAACAAGACGGTGACCGAATCAGCGCTGCGGCTCCGCGGGCTCGGGCTGCAGCGGCTCAGCAGCGGGCCGGATGGCGTGCTCTACCGCGTGACGGCTGAGGCGTCGACCGGACGAGCGGCTAGCGGATCGAGTTGACGACGAGCACCCAGGCGACGACCGGAGCACCCACGGCGAGGATGATCGCGAGCACCCGCA
>CBHRRQ010000026.1:0-25243 GCA_966081555.1 uncultured Terrabacter sp. | reverse complement strand
AGCCCTTGTCGCCCTTCTCGGTGCCCCAGCTGTTCTCGACGCGCCAGCGCCGCGGGATCTCGTCGACGAGGTCGACACCGGTGAAGAGCATCGCGTGGGTCATGAGCGACTCGTGGTGGAGCAGGCGGTCGGCCTTGGCCAGGCTCGGCTCCGTGCCGTAGAGCGCGGCGCGGTCGAAGAGGCCGGCGTCCCAGAGGCCGAGGTCGGCGTTCGACATCTGGCCCGTGTCGCAGCCGAACCACACCGGCTCGCCGCCGACGATCGCCTGCGCCGCAAGGGACTTCATGACGTCGGGCTCGACGTTGAGGTAGGTGACAGGCGGCGCCCCGACGACGTTGCCGAGGTGCTCGACGGTGAAGGTGCGGCCGCACGGGCTGGTGGCCCGGGGGTCGTTGACGAGGCACACGTAGTCCTCGAGCGGCACGGTCACGTACTTCTCGGCGAACTCGAGCGGCGTCATCTCGCCGTCGCGGTGGAAGCCGCCGTCGGTGTCCTTCCACTGCCACACGAACGACTCGGGCGGCGTGCCGAGGTGGATGCACAGCAGCCGGTGGATGGCGGCGAGAACCTGCTCCTTCGTCTCGCGCAGGTCGTCCTCCGAGGCGCCGTCGGCAGCCTGCGCCCGCAGGTCGCGCGCGGCCTGGCGCAGGATCGTCGAGATGTCGCGGTTCATCAGGCGCGTGTTGCTCGAGCTCTTCGTCTCGGGCATCGCGACCTTCGGCACCAGGCCGTGCTTGACCACGAGCGCGACGAACATGTTCCACTGGCCGCCGTCCTCGGCCGGGGTCGCGAGCAGGTGGGCGACCGTGCGGTCGTCGACGTCGCGGTCGGCAGTGGCGATGACCGACTCGAGCCAGTGGTTGGCCTTCTCGAACTTGTCCCAGAAGAGGAGGTGGTTCTGCGAGAACTCGAAATCTTTGACGTTCAACGTCTTCCGCGCACCGGCACGCAGCAGGTTGGTGCCGGCGAAGAGCCAGCAGCGCCCGCTCTTCTCCTGCGAGGTCGCCGTCCAGTCGTCGAGCAGGTGCGAGACCGAGTGGTCGATGCTCGTCACGACCCGGCGGTCGAGGGCGATGTCGTCGACGGAGGTCGTCGTCACGGCGTTCTGGAGCATCCGGGCGGTGGGGTCGGCCTCGAACGCCTTCGTGAGGCGCTCGACGAGGTCGGGGGCGAGGTCGCGGGGCATGTGCCACTCCTTCGAGTTCTCGGGATCCTTGGCATCGTATGCCGGAGGGCGGAGAGGTCAGCGCGACAGGACCGCCATGATCGCGCCGGACGCCGCGACCTGACCGGCGGCGGCCGCCATCGTCACCGACGCCATCGGCATCGGGTAGGCGGGCAGGTGAGCGAGGTCCCCACCGGCGAAGACACCGGGGCGGCTGGTGCGGCCGAACTCGTCGACGCGCACGCAGCCCGACGGGTTGAGGTCGAGCCCGATCTGCTCGGCGAACGGCGCGGACTGCGTCATCGCCGGCTTCACGAAGAGGCCCGCCACCTGCTCGTGGGACGTCTCACCGTCCGTGCCCTCGAGGGTCACGCGGACGCCGCCGTCGTGGCGCTCCACCGAAACGACCCGTTCGGTCCGCAGCTCGGGACGGGCGTCCCATTCCTCGGGCAGCGCCTCCCCGTCGGTGAACACGACGAGGTCGGAGGCGATGCGGTCGAGCATGGCGCTCAGGTGCGGCGCGATCGCGGCGCCGAGGATCCCGACACGCCGACCCGAGAGCTCGTGGCCGTGGCAGAAGGGGCAGTGCGCGACGAGGTCGCCCCACAGGTCTGCCAGACCGGGCACCGGCGGCAGGGTGTCGCGCACGCCGGTGGCGAGCACGACGGCATACGCGGTGAGGGTCGAGCCGTCGGCGACGCGAAGGTGGAACGTGCCGTCGACCTCCTCGACGGACTCGACCCGCTCCTCCCGCACGGTGACGGTGTCGTATGCCGTGAGCTGCTTGCGTGCGAGGGCGCGGAACTCGTCGGGCGGGGTGCCGTCGTTGCCGACGACGTTGTGCATGTGGCTGACAGTGGCGTTGCGGTAGGTGCCGTCGTCGAAGAGGACGGCGTCGCGGTGGATGCGTCCGACCGAGAGGGCAGCCTGGAGGCCGGCGGGGCCGCCTCCGATGATGGCGATGTCGGTGTGCACGGTGTCTCCCTGCTGTCGTTGCGGTTCTTCGGGATCGAGCGTGTACCTTCATGTTGGGATGAAGGCAAGCGAGCGCGAGCAGACGTGGACCGTCGGTGAGCTGGCGGCCCGTTTCGACCTGCCGACCAACGTGCTGCGGCACTGGGAGACGCTCGGACTGCTGACCCCCGCGCGCGACGCGTCCGGCTATCGGCGCTACGCCCACGGCGACCTCGTGCGGGTCGCCGTCATCGTGCGCAACAAGTCCGCGGGCATGACCCTCGAGCAGATCGGGGTGCTCCTCGACGGCGAGGCGGCCGGCCGGCACGAGGTGCTCGAGGCGCACCTGCGCGACCTCGACGAGCGGGCTCGCTCCATCGAGCGGTCGCGCGAGATGACCGAGCACGCCCTCCGGTGCCGCGCACACGACATCGTCGCCTGCCCGCGCTTCTCCCAGCACGTGGCCGACCTCACCGAGGGCCGCGCCGACACGCCGCACCTCACTGTCTGGGAGTAGCCCGACCCGACCCGCCCCGGCCCCCCTCTCCCGATCGAGAGAACGCTCCGTCACCTCGCGGAGCGTTCTCTCGATCGTTACGTCGAGAGCGAAGGGTGCTTGGCGGGCCGGGGCCGGCGGGCAAGGATCTGGGCATGAGACTTCTCGTGCTCGGAGGCACCCACCACGTCGGCCGAGCGTTCGTCGAGGCGGGCCTCGCCCGCGGCGACGAGGTCACCACCCTGACGCGCGGCCTCACGGGACACGCCGTCGAGGGCGCCGACGCCCGGCACGCCGACCGGCTCGACCCCGACGCGATGCGGGCCGCGCTCGGCGACGACGAGTGGGACACAGTCGTCGACACCTGGTCGGCCGCGCCCGTCGCGGTGCAGACCTCGGCTCGGCTCCTGAGCGGGCACGCTCCGCACTACACGTACATCTCGTCGCGCTCGGTCTACACCTGGCCCCTCGACCCGGGCGCCGACGAGAGCGCGCCCGTCGTGGAGGGCGACCCCTCCTCGACCGACGGCGCGGACTACGCCGCAGCGAAGCGCGGCGGCGAGCTCGCCGTCCAGGCCGAGTTCGACGGCGACGTCGCGATCGCCCGCGCCGGGCTCATCCTCGGGCCCTACGAGATCGTGGGCCGGATGCCCTTCTGGCTGAACCGGATCGCGGCCGGCGGGCGCGTGCCCGCACCGGGCCCCCATGACCGGCCACTGCAGTACGTCGACTGCCGCGACATCGCCGACTGGGCGCTCGGGTCGCGACCCGTCGGCGTCTTCAACACCGTCAGCAAGCCGGGTCACACGACGATGGGCCTGCTCCTCGACGAGGTGAAGGCGGTGACGGGCAGCGACGCCGAGCTCGTGTGGGTCGACCCGTCGACGGTGGAGGCGGCCGAGGTGTCGCCCTGGACGCAGCTGCCGATCTGGGTGCCGCCGACCGGCGAGTACGTCGGTCTGCACGACTGCGACGTGTCGGCCGCGTATGCCGCCGGGCTGAACCCGCGACCGATGCCCGAGACCGTGGCCGACACGTGGGCGTGGCTCCAGCGCGAAGGCGTGCCCGAGCGGCCCACGAACCGCGGCGACGGTCCGATGGACGCCGAGGCCGAGGCCCGCCTCCTCGCCGCCCACGACGCGACACGCTCACAGACGCCGTGACGGCATCCGACGCAGCGTTCTGTCGAGCGGGCCTTCCGATCGAGAGAACGCCCCGTCATGCTTGCACCCACAGGCACCAGGTGACGGAGTGTTCTTTCGACTGGACCTTCTGATCGAGAGAACGCTCCGTCGTGCTCGCACCCACAGGCACCAGGTGACGGAGTGTTCTTTCGATTGGACCTTCTGATCGAGAGAACGCTCCGTCGTGCTCGCACCCACAGGCACCAGGTGACGGAGTGTTCTTTCGATTGGACCTTCTGATCGAGAGAACGGTTTGTCACCCGGTCAGCGGGTGCGGGCGCGGTGGGCTGCGGCCTTGACGCGACTCTGGCACTTTGGCGAGCAGAAGCGCCGTGTGCCGTTCTTCGACCCGTCGACGTAGACGCGGCCGGGCCCCGGTGCTCTCGAGCAGCTCGTTGACGGTCGCCGCGGTCCCGGGGCGACCTTCGCGACGTCGGCGGCGACGCTGCTCACAGCCGCCGTCGTGCGCGCCGTCACCGAGCCGGGTCGGCGACGTCAGCGGCCGCGGTTGCGGCGGCGCACGTCCTTGGGCGGCTTGCCGCCGGCGTACGACCGGTCGGGATCGACGACGTAGCCCTGGCGCAGCGCCTCACGCCCGACGAGCATGCGGAAGCCCATCCGGTCGCGCTTGCTCAGGGTCACCTCGGCCGGCACCGTGCGCCCACCGAGGCGCAGGTCGACGCGGATGACGAGCCGGCGCTGCACGTGACCGCTCGACGAGCGCACCTTGCGGCGGTCGTGGACGGGGCACTCGACCACGGTGGGGTCGGTCGAGGAGTCCTGCCACGGGTGCACGGTGAAGCGCACCCAGGGGCGGCCGTCCTTCTCGAACTCCTCGAGGTCCTCGGCGTGCAGCGAGGACGTGCGGGCTCCGGTGTCGATCTTCGCCTTGACCCACGGCAGCCCGACTCCGGGCATACCGACCCACTCCCTCCACCCCACATGGGTGCTTGAATAGGCCGGCCCGGACACCCGCCCATCTTGGCAGGACCTCTGCATGAAACTCGCGATCCTCTCGCGCGCGCCGCGCGCCTACTCGACCCAGCGCCTGCGCACGGCGGCGCTCGACCGGGGGCACGAGGTGAGAGTCCTCAACACGCTGCGCTTCGCCATCGACCTGACAGGGCCCGAGCCCGACCTGCAGTTCCGCGGTCGGCCGCTGTCCGACTACGACGCGATCCTGCCGCGCATCGGCAACTCGATCACCTACTTCGGCACCGCCGTCGTGCGGCAGTTCGAGCAGATGGACATCTACACGCCCAACACCGCGAACGGCATCGCGAACGCGCGGGACAAGCTCCGCGCGACGCAGATCCTCTCGCGCCACAACATCGGTATGCCGGCGACGACGTTCGTGCGCAACCGCGCCGACGTCATCCCCGCCATCGAGCGCGTCGGTGGCGCACCCGTCGTCATCAAGCTGCTCGAGGGCACGCAGGGCATCGGCGTCATCCTCGCGCCGGAGATCAAGATCGCCGAGGCGATCATCGAGACGCTGCACAGCACGAAGCAGAACGTGCTCATCCAGAGCTTCGTCACCGAGAGCAAGGGCCGCGACATCCGCGCCCTCGTCGTCGGCGACCGGGTCGTGGCGGCGATGCGCCGACGCGCCAACGGCGACGAGTTCCGCTCGAACGTGCACCGCGGCGGCACCGTCGAGCCGGTCGAGCTGACGCCGGAGTACGAGCAGGCTGCGGTGCGCTCGGCCCAGATCATGGGCCTGCGGGTGGCCGGCGTCGACATGCTCGAGGGCAACGAGGGACCGCTCGTCATGGAGGTCAACTCCTCGCCCGGCCTCGAGGGCATCGAGGCCGCGACGAACCTCGACGTCGCCGGCGCGATCGTCGACTACATCGCGGGCCAGGTCGCCTTCCCCGAGATCGACGTGCGCCAGCGCCTCACCGTCTCGACGGGGTACGGCGTCGCCGAGCTCGTCGTCCACGCCGGTGCCGACATCATCGGCAAGACGATCGGCGAGTCGGGTCTCGAGGAGCGCGACCTTCAGGTGCTCACGCTGCACCGCGGTGCGAGCGTCATCCCCAACCCGCGCCGCCGCGTCGTGCTCGAGGCGGAGGACCGGCTCCTGTGCTTCGGTCGGCTCGAGGAGATGCGCTCGATGATCCCGCAGCGGCGTCGCCGGCGCGCCAAGGTGCGCAAGCTGCCGACGGAGCCGATCCACACCGTCGCGTGACGGCCGCCTGAGAGCGGCAGCGGCGCTCAGCCCTCCGGCGTACGCGTGACGTTCGGGTCGGGTGCGGCGGCGACCTGCGTGTCGGGTGCCTCCCCGGCGCGGAGCTGGTCCACCTCGGACTTGAAGATGCGCACCGACCTGCCGAGGCTCCTGGCCATGTCGGGCATGCGCTTCCAACCGAAGAGCAGCGCGACGGCGACGATGATGACGAGGATCTCCGGGCCTCCGAGATCAGCCATGGCAACCTCCTGACGGTCGGCGCCCACCCGTCGCCGGACGCGTGGCGATGGGGAACCGTAGGCCTCCGGGGTGGGAAACGGCCGTGCGGCCGCTGGGAACCAGCCGTGAGCCGTGGAGCTCGCGATCCGGCTCCGGGTGCGTCCGGCTCGCCTCGCCGCGACCCGCATGACTCGGTGCGGCGTGGCGTGCGGCATACGGGTTCGCCTGTGTGCCAAGGTGTCTCACCGTGCCGAGACGCCGTCAGCGTGCCACCCCGCAGCGCACCCGCACCGTCGCTGCCGTCCTCTCCGCAGCCCTGACGGTGCTCCTCACCGGGTGCGGGCTCCCCGCCCTGACGGGGCCGGGACCAGGCAGCCCCGGCCACGCGCCGACCGAGGTCGATGGGTCGGCGCCGGGCACCTCGACGAGCCTGCCGGCCACGAGCACACCGGCGATCACCGCGGCGCAGGCCCGCGCCGCGCTCGCGCAGCTCGACCGGCTGCCGGTCAAGGGACGCGCCCCCATGACCGGGTATGCCCGGGAGCAGTTCGGCCCGGCGTGGACCGACGACACCGACGTCACCGACGGTCACAACGGGTGCGACACCCGCAACGACGTGCTCCGCCGCGACCTCACCGAGAGGCGCCTCAAGGCCGGCACCCACGGGTGCGTCGTGGCGTCGGGCCGGCTCGGCGACCCCTACACGGGGCGCGTCATCGCCTTCGAGCGCGGCGCCTCCTCGTCGAAGGTGCAGATCGACCACGTCGTCGCCCTCGGTGACGCGTGGGTCAAGGGTGGGCAGGCGCTGACGCGCGAGCAGCGCATCTCGCTGCCCAACGACCCGCTCAACCTCCTCGCCGTCGACGGGCCGACGAACAGCGCCAAGCGTGACTCCGATGCCGCCTCGTGGCTCCCGCCGAGCCGCGCGTTCCGCTGCACGTACGTCGCACGGCAGGTCGCGGTCAAGACCCGCTACCACCTCTGGGTCACCGCCGCCGAGAAGGCAGCGGTCGCCCGGGTCCTCACCACCTGCCGCTGACGGGGACCGACGGCCGAGCGCTCAGCCGCGCAGGGCGGCCACTCCGTCGAGGACCAGCTCGAGTCCGGGCTCGAACTCGCGGCCGAACGTGTATCCCTCTGCGAGGACGATGTGCTGGGTGAACCAGGCCATGTTCGAGTAGGCGGCGAGGAGCTCCGCGAGCGGACCGGTGCTGACGAAGTCGGCGGCCTCGGCGCCCGAGTCGAACGGCAGCGTCGTCTCCTGCAGGACGAAGCCGTACACGAAGGCGTCGATGACGGCGTACGCGTGGGCGACGTGACGGGGACCGAAGCCGGCGGAGCGGAGGCATGCGATGTTGGCGTCGTGGTAGGCGAGCGTCGCGGGGCCGGGCGTGCGGCGTGACTCCATGAGCGGCAACGCCCACGGGTGCCGGCCCAGGACCTCACGCACCGACACCGACCGTCGACGCAGCTCGGCGCGCCAGTCGCCGGAGGCGTCGGGAAGGACGACCTCGGTGTAGACGCGGTCGACCATGCCGTCGAGGAGCGCGTCCTTGTTGGCGAAGTGGTGGTAGAGCGACATCGCCTCGACCCCGAGCTCGCCGGCGAGCCGCCGCATCGTCAGGCGGCCGAGGCCTTCCTCGTCGGCCATGACGACCGCGGCGTCGAGGACGCTCTCGCGGGTGAGCTTGCGCGGGGGCACCGGACCTCCATGGGGGTTGTCAAGCCTTACGGCGTAATGCTAGCGTCGCCTCAAACCTTACGACGTAAGAGAGTGGTGCCGACATGGAGACTCCAGCCCTCCGGCCCTCCGACGTGGCCGCCTCGGACCCCTCCTCGCCGCGGACCTCGCCGCTCCCGACGCGCGTGCGTGCCGTCACCCGCCGGCGCTACGGCGGCGTCGCCGAGCTGCAGGTCGAACGACTCCCACGCCCCGAGCCCGGTCGCGGCGAGGTGCTCGTCAAGGTCGGTGCCGCGGGTCTCGACCGCGGTGCCCTGCACCTGCTCACCGGCATCCCGTATGCCGCCCGCGCGGCCTTCGGACTCCGACGGCCGCGTCAGCCGGTGCTGGGCTTCGAGGTCGCCGGCGAGGTGGTCGCCCTCGGTCCCGAGGTGACCGGCCTGGCGATCGGTGACCGCGTCTTCGGCACCGCCGCCGGCTCGCTGGCCGAGCTCGCCGTCGCGCGTGCGGCCCAGCTGGCGCCGACGCCGGCCGAGGTCGGCGACGAGCAGGCCGCGACCCTGAGCATCTCGGGCGGCACCGCGCTCGAGGCGGTGCAGGGTCGGGCCGACGTCCAGGCCGGCCAGCGGGTCCTCGTGCTCGGCGCCTCGGGCGGCGTCGGCAGCTTCGCGGTGCAGATCGCGAGCCACCTCGGGGCCGAGGTCACCGCGGTGTGCAGCGCCGCCAAGGCGGAGTTCGTCCGCGGCCTGGGCGCTCGGCACGTCGCCGACTACCGCACCATGGCCGTCGGCGAGCTGGCCGGGCCGTTCGATGCCGTCGTCGACGTCGCCGGCAACAGGCCCCTCCGCGAGCTGCGCCGGGTCCTGACCTCGACCGGCACGCTCGTCATCGTCGGTGGCGAGGGCGGGGGTCGGTGGCTCGGTGGCCTGCACCGCAACCTCGCGGCGGCAGCCCTCGACCCGTTCACGCGCCAGCACCTCACGTGGTTCGTCACCCGGCAGTCCAGAGAGCTCCACGCCGGGGTCGGGCACCTCGTGGCAACCGGTGCGATCCGCCCGGCGATCGATCGAGCCATCGGCCTCGACGGCGTCGCCGACGCCCTCACCGCCATGGAACAGGGCACGTTGCGCGGCAAGGTCGTCGTCCGCCCCTGAGCGTGCCCGGCCCCGCCGCCCGACCGCGGGCGAAAGGGGCTTGACCTTGACGCAGCGTCAGGGTTGCACGCTCGTCCCATGACAACGACACACGCCATCGAGATCGTCGGACTGACCAAGTCCTACGGCGAGACCCCGGTGCTGCAGGGCGTCGACCTCAGCGTCCCGGCGGGCTCCGTCTTCGCCCTGCTCGGCAGCAACGGCGCGGGCAAGACCACCACCGTCAGGATCCTCGCCACCCTGCTCGCGGCCGACGGCGGGTCCGCCAGCGTCAACGGCCACGACGTCGCGACCCAAGCCGCTCAGGTCCGCGAGTCCATCAGCCTCACCGGCCAGTTCGCAGCCGTCGACGAGATCCTGACCGGCCGCGAGAACCTCGTGCTCGTCGCGCAGCTGCGCCGGGTGGCCGAGCCCGCACGCGTCGCCGACGACCTGCTCGCCCGGTTCGGGCTCAGCGAGGCAGGCGGTCGACGGGCCGGCACCTACTCGGGCGGCATGAAGCGGCGGCTCGACATCGCAATGAGCCTCATCGGCGACCCGGCCGTGCTCTTCCTCGACGAGCCGACAACTGGCCTCGACCCGCAGTCGCGCCTCGAGGTGTGGAGGACCGTCCAGGACCTCGCCGGCCGCGGCACCACCGTGCTGCTCACGACCCAGTACCTCGACGAGGCCGAGCACCTGGCCGACCGCATCGCCATCCTGCACGAGGGCCGGATCATCGCCGACGGCACGCTCGCCGAGCTCAAGGCGCTCCTGCCGCCCACCGAGATCGAGTACGTCGAGAAGCAGCCGACGCTCGAGCAGATCTTCCTGTCCATCGTCGGCCACCCGACCTCCGCGAAGTGAGGACCCCATGACCACCCACGCCCTCGGCGACACCACCGTCCTGACCAAGCGGTCGCTGCGCCACATCCTGCGCAGCCCCGACACGATCATCACCACGGCCGTCACGCCGATCGCCATGCTCCTGCTCTTCGTCTACGTCTTCGGCGGTGCCATCGACGCCGGCAGCAAGTCGTACGTGAACTACCTGCTGCCGGGGATCCTCCTCGTCACCGTCGCCTCGGGCATCGCCTACACGGCCTTCCGGCTCTTCACCGACGTCTCGGGTGGCATCTTCGAGCGCTTCCAGTCGATGCCGATCAGCCGCTCCTCGGTGCTCTGGAGCCACGTCCTCACCTCGGTCGTCGCGAACCTCATCTCCCTCGTCCTCGTCGTCCTCGTCGCCGTGCTCATGGGGTTCCGTTCCGGCGCAGGGCTGCTCGCATGGCTCGCCGTGCTCGGCATCATGGTGCTCTTCACCCTGGCCCTGACGTGGCTCGCGGTGATCCCCGGCCTCACGGCGAAGACGGTCGACGGCGTGAGCGGCTTCTCCTACCCGCTCATCTTCCTGCCGTTCGTCAGCTCGGCCTTCGTGCCGACGGAGGGCATGCCCGGCCCGGTGCGGTGGTTCGCCGAGCACCAGCCGGTGACCTCGATCGTCGACACGATCCGCGCCCTCTTCGCACAGCAGCCGGTGGGGACCGACGTGTGGGTCGCGCTGGCGTGGTGCGTCGGGCTGCTCGCCGTGGCGTACGTCCTTGCCCTGCGCACCTACCGCGCCAAGGTCGCCTGACGACGTGCCGGGCCACACGGCATACGCCATCTCGCCGCCACGTCAGGAGAATGGGGCCATGCTCACGATCAGCCAGCTCGCCGCGTACGCCGGCGTGACGGTTCGCGCGGTGCGGCACTACCACGCGAAGGGGCTGCTGCCCGAGCCCGGGCGCGACCACTCCGGCTACCGACGCTACGACGCGGCGGCCGTGGTGCAGCTCGTGCGAATCCGCACGCTCGCCGACGCCGGCGTGCCGCTGTCACGGGTGAGCGAGCTGCTCGACGCGGGCGACGAGGAGTTCGCGGCGGCGGTCGAGCAGATCGACCGCCGGCTGCGGGCCGAGATCCGCGAGCGCCAACGACACCGAGACCGCATCGCGAAGCTCGCCGCCGGCGAGAGCCTCAGCCTGCCGCCCGAGGCCGTCGCCTACGTCGACCGGATGCGCGAGCTCGGCTTCCCGCAACGGCTCATCGAGGTCGAGCGGGACAGCTGGATCCTCATCGCGGCGCAGATGCCCGAGGCCGTCGCCGACCTCATGGAGATCAAGCAGCTGCAGCTCGAGCACGAGGGGCTGCGCCGGCTCTACCTCGACATCGGCGACCTCGTCGACTGCGGACCCGACGACCCGCGCCTGCCCGCGCTCGCCGACCGCGTCGCGGCGTTCATCGAGGCGGCCGCGGCCGAGGCCTCGGACTTCGAGGACGTGCACCCCGTCAGCAGGGAGCTCGTCGAGCTGCTGGACGCCGCGTTCCTCGAGTCGTTCCCGTGCGCGGCGCGCCTCCTCGAGCTGCTCGAGGAGCGCGGCTGGACGGGCTGGACCGACATCCGGCGGCTCGAACCCGCCTGAGACCGGGCTGGGACCGGGCTGGGACCGGGCGGGGCTGCACGCTCGATCGGGCGGGAGTCGAGGTCCGGGTCGGGGTCCGGCCGGAGTCCGGCCGTGGTCCACCCCGGGGTCCGGCAGACGGCCGGCTCACGGCCCACCAGAATGTGTGCCATGAGTGGACCGGAACGCAGCGCCGAGGCGCGGCAGCTGCTGCTCGACCACGTCGACCGCGCCCGCACCGGACCGCTCGAGGACCCTGCCGTCGTCGCTGCGGTCGTGGGGGTCGAGCGCCTCGTCGTCGCCACCCGGTCGACGGAGGCCGCGGTGCTGCGCCTCGCCCTCGAGGGACGACTCACCGCACGCGACGCCCCCGGCGCCGACCTGAAGCGGGTCGTCGAGCTGGTGGCCGAGGCCGTGAACCACGTCGTCGCCGGGCTGGTCCGACGTGACGAGGGCCTGCCCGCCGATGCCGCGGTCGTCAACGCCGACGCGGGTGGCTACGAGATCACCACCGACGCGACCCTGCTGCGGGCCGCGGTGCGGGCCGCGCAGCGCTCGATCGACGCGATGCCCTACTACGGCGCGCGCTACGGGGCGCGCGGGTCGCGCTTCGCCACGACCGACTCGGCGTGGCTCGTGTCCCTCGCCTGGCTCGACGAGCCCGGCGCCGTCCGCCAGGTGCAGTGGCTGGCGCGCGTGCTCGCCGCCCGCGGCATGCCGTCGTGGCTCCTCGAGATCCACCTCGACGAGCTGGTGCGCGAGGTGCAGTCGGTCGCCGGGTCGGGTGCCGTCGGCGCCCTGCCGGCCGCGGCCGCCGACCTCGCCGCTGCCCGGCGCCGTCACGTCGACGACGAGCTGATGGACGACGCCGACCGCTGGGCCGTCGAAGCCCTCGGTGCGGCCCTGCCCGTGCCGCGAGCGGGCGCGCTCCTGGCCGCCGCCGTCGCCGACACCCGCTCGGGCCTGACCCGCGACGACACGGCCCTGCTCGACTGGCTCACCGACGGCGAGCGCGTCCCGGAGGGCGTGGCGAGCATGCTGCACGAGGTGCACCGGCGCATCGTCGACCGGGCGCGCTGACCCGTCGCTCCGCGAGGCCGGGCGGCTCCCTCGGCGCCGGGTCTCACCGAGGAGGTACGCCGACGGCGGGCTGCGGGTCCGGGCGCCCCTTCGCTCGTGCCGCGACGACGGCGAGGTCACGTTCGGCGTACTGACGGTGCAGCCACTCCTCGTTGAGGACGGTGCGCAGCACTCGCCGGACGGCATACGCCTCGGGTTCGGGGTAGCCGGGTTCGGTGACCGGCTCGGTCGTGCCGTCGAGTGCCTCGTCGGTCAGGCCGTCGACGACGCGGCGCACCGTGGCCATCCGTCGGGCGCGCACGGCGAGCACCTCGTCGAGCGCCGGTCGGGCGTCGCGGTCACGCGGCACCGGTGGGCTGTCGGGCATCTCGTCGTGCGGGAGGTCGAGGGCGTCCCATGGCTCCGGGTCGCCGAGGAGGGCCCGGCACACCCAGGCGTCGGTGGCGAAGACGAGGTGACGCAGCGTCTCGATGAACGACCACTCGCCGTCGACGCGCTCGTGCAGCTGGTCGGCGGTGAAGGTGCGCGCGTGCTCGACGGTCTCGCCCCAGAGACGCTCGAGGATGTCCCACGCGTCACGGAAGCCCCGGGCGTCGGTGGGCCGCATCTTGGGCCGGTCGGGCTGGAGACGGTCGAGCTCGGCCTCGATGTAAGGCACCACGTCGACGCCGTTGATGCGGAGGTTGCCGATGTCGCCGGTGATGTCGACGTCCTCGAGCCAGACGTCCCGGGCCCGCAGCCCGCGCAGGTCGACCTGACGCAGGGTGGCGCCGGTGAGCACGACGTCGTGGAAGCGGGCACCGTCGAGGTAGACGTCCTCGAAGCTCGCCCCGGTGAGCCGGACCCTGTCGAACCTCGTGCCCGTGCGGTCCTCGTACGTCTCGTCGGTCATGTCGAGCAGCGTAGGTCGGGTCCCGGACGAACGGCGCCCGCTGCGACGACGACTGTGGCGGCGCCTCCCGGCCACCGGTCTTCGGCGCCGACCCCTTCCGGGAAGGCGGCCTGTTGCGGGACCGTGGTGCTGTAGCCCGAGAGGGGTGGATGGATGGCGGGTGAGCAGGTCTGGCGCAGTGGGACGTTCGCCTGCGGGATGGACTACGCGACGTGGGGGTCCGGCCCCCGGACCCTGCTCTTCCTCCCCGGGGGCCCGGGCAGCTCCGTCCCGCGGGGACTCTGGGCACGCATGACGCAGCGCTGGTTCGAACCGTTCGTCGAGGCCGGCTACACGATCTGGTACGTGACCCGGATGCGGCACCTGCCGCCTGGACACACGGTCGCCGACATGGCCGACGACCTCGCGGCGGTCATCGTCGACGAGCTGGGCGGACGGGTCGATGTGGTCGTGGGCGAGTCGTACGGCGGGATGGTCGCGCTGCTGCTCGCTGCCCGCAACGGCCACCACGTCGGCAGGCTCGCCGTCGTCGTGGCCGCAGCGGAGGTCAGCGAGTGGGGCCGGCAGGTCGACGCGCGGCTGGCCCGCGCTGTCGCTCGCGGTGACACGGCCGGGGTCGGGGCGACCTTCGCGGAGTACGCCATACCCGGCGACGGACGGCGCTGGCTGCGCAGCCTCGTGGGGCCGTTCCTGGGGCGCAGCCTCATGTCGGGGAAGAGCTACCCGCCCTCGGACCTGCTCGTCGAGGCCCAGGCGGAGATCGGCTACCGAGCGTGGGACGCGCTGCACGCGATCACCGTCCCCGTCGTACTGGTGAGCGGCGAGCTGGACCGGTTCTTCCCGCCGGACGTCGTCGACGAGACCGTGCGGCTCATCCCCGACTGCACGCCGGTGAGGTATGCCGGTCGCGGCCACATGCAGGTCGCGAGCGACCGACGTGTGGCGCACGACGTCCTCACCTTCGCGGACGGCCGCTGAGGCCCTGTCGGGCAAACCAGCCGGGCAGACCCGGCCCGGGGGTCCGGCCTGGCAGGCCCGGGCCGGCAGGCCCGGCCCGGAGGTCAGCGTCCGACCACGACCGAGGCGTGGGCCGGGGCTGCCGGCTGCCCCTGCTGTCCGAGGTCGTCGGCGACCGACACGACGAGTCCGCCGAGCATGAACGACGCGATGGCGGCAGCGAGCGCCGCGGGCGGCAGCACCGGGATGAAGCGCCGGGCGCCGGTGACCGGGGCGGTGGACCCGTGGTGCTCGTGCGTCAGGGCGTGCCCCTTGCCGCGGCTCAGCAGGTAGCGGTTGACGGGATAGGCGGCGACGAACGCGGCGGCCAGCGAGATCGCCATGCTCAGCCAGAAGACGGTGTTGACGAGACCTGCGTCCATCGCGCCGGGGATGACGGCCATGACGAGGTTGTCGACGACCTCCATCGTGAGGATCGAGACCGTGTCGGCCGCGAGCACGAGCCGCAGCGCCGCCCCGAACGTCAGGCCGGAGCGCAGCAGCGGGAAACTGGAGAGCGTGTAGCCGAAGACGAAGGCGAGGGCCACCGACAGCACGATCGTCGCCCCGGTGGTGAGACCGATCGCGGTGCCGATCATGAGGCCGAGGATCTCGCCGATGGCACACCCGGTGAGGCAGTGCAGGGTCGCGCTCGCCGCCATCGATGCCAGGCCGCCTCCGCCGTGGCCGCCGTGGCCGTGGGAGTCGGCGTGCGTCGAGGCAGGGTGATGGTTCGCGTGCTGGGCTTCGTGGCCTGCGTGGTCTACGTGCGAGGTATCGCTCATGGTCGGTGCCTCCGTCGTGTGCCGCTCCAAACATACCCCCCATGGGTATGTTGCGTGTTGGCGACAACGGGGTCAAGGCGCCGGCCATTCCGCGCGGCGGGATTTTTCTCGGCTAACCCTCCCGTCAGCGCGAAGTACCCCTACTCAGGCCCCGGCTCCGCGAACGGTGGTTCGCTGGGGCATGCACAGCGGCTCCTCCCCTCGGCGTGACATCGACCTCGCTCTCGGCGTCGGACACCTCCTCGTCGGGGGCGCGACCGTCGTGCTCGGCATCGCGTTCGTCATCACCAGCAGGTCAGCCGGCGCCGAGCTCGAGACCGTGCTCTTCACCCCCGGTCTGGTCCTCGTGGCGGCAGGTCTCCTCTTCGCGTATGCCGCATGGCGGAGTCTCCGACGCGCCCCCATCGGTTCGCTCGCCGTGAGCCTCGCCGTCATCGAGATCATCACGGGCGCAGCCATGTTCGCCGCGGTGGCCGTGGCCGTGCGCGGCTACGGCACGTTCGCACCCTGGCGATCCCCTCTGCTCGTGCCGTCGCTGCTGCTCATCACGTTGGGCGTGTGGGCGACGGTCCGCGCCCTCGAGGCACGCCGCGCGTAGCTTCTCGACGCGCCCTGTCACATCCCTTCGGCGAGGATCGTCATCAGACCAGAAGGACCACATCGACGAAGGAGCTGACATGAAGACCATGACCTGCCGGTCCCTCGGAGGGCCCTGTGACCTCGAGCACCGCGGCGAGAACGCCGACGAGGTCATCAAGGCCCAGGACCGCCACCTCAGGGACGCCGAGAAGGCGGGCGACACGGCCCACCAGCCGGCGCGCGACGCCATGAAGGGCCGGTGGCGGCACCCGAAGAAGTCGATGGATTGGTACCGCGACACCAAGGCGGCCTTCGCCGCCCTTCCCGAGGCCTGATCCGACCCTGACGGTGGGCGGCATCTGACGCCGCCCGCCCCCCCTACGACGGGGCCCGCCACCGTCGGGCCCCGTCGCATACTTGGGCCATGGACCAGGAGGGCGGCGTGCTCCGGCTGCTCTGCCCGCAGTGGCAGGGAGCCGGCACGTCGAGCGTGCGCGAGCTCGCTGCCGAGTTTCCGTTCGACGTCGCCCGACGCGGGTATGCCGTGGGCTCTGCGGTGCTGGGGTCCGTGCTGCCGCCCTCGTCGGGTCCGACCGCCCTCGTCCCGGTCGAGATGGGTGACGCCGGGCTCGCGCTGGTCGATGGGGTCGAGGCGAAGGAGGTCCTGCTCCGACAGCTGCGGGCCGCGCTCGACGTCATCGCGAAGCACGCGCCGGCCCGCATCGTCACTCTGGGAGGCGAGTGCGCGGTCAGCGTCGCGCCGTTCTCGTCACTGGCGCAGCGCCACGGCGACGACCTGGCGGTCGTCTGGGTCGACTCGCATCCCGACATCGGCACGCCGGCCAGCACCTACCCGGGCTGGCACGCAATGGCGGTCTCGGCGCTGGTCGGCCACGGCGACCCAGACCTGCTCGGGCTGCTTCCAGCCTTCGTGACGCCGGATCGCGTCGCGCTCGTCGGGCTCCACGAGTGGACCGACGACGACTTTCCGCACGTCGCGGCTTGGGGGATCCAGACCTTCGCTCCGGACGAGCTGCGTACGTCTTCGGAACCGTTGCTGGAATGGCTTGCCAGCACGGGCTGCTCGCGTGTCGCGGTCCACTTCGACGTCGACACCGTCGACAGCAACGAGGTGGTGCTCGGGCTCGGCGCCCTGCCCGACGGGTTGACAGGCGAGCAGGTGCGCCGCCTGATGGGGGACCTCGACCGGGCGGCCGACGTCGTCGGCCTCACGGTCGCGGAGTTCTTCCCGCGGCAGGTGATGCACCTGCTCGGCATCCTCGACGGCTTCCCCCTGCTGGGCCGCTCCTGACCGAGTTGCGGACGAGGATGGGTCAGAAGTTGTTGGCCATGTTGGTGAAGCGGCTGAAGTGACCCTGGAAGGCGACGACGATCGTGTCGGTCGGGCCGTTTCGGTGCTTGGCCACGATGAGGTCGGCCTCGCCCTCACGAGGGGAGTCCTTCTCGTAGGCCGCCTCTCGGTGCAGCAGGATCACCATGTCGGCATCTTGTTCGATCGATCCCGATTCTCTCAGGTCGCTCATGGCCGGCTTCTTGTCGGTGCGCTGCTCGGGACCACGGTTCAGCTGCGAGATCGCGATGACCGGGACCTCGAGCTCCTTGGCGAGCAGCTTGAGGGCACGGGAGAACTCGGAGACCTCCTGCTGACGCGACTCGACGCGCTTGCCCGAGCTCATGAGCTGGAGGTAGTCGATGACGACGAGCTTGAGGTTCTCGCGCTGCTTGAGCCGGCGGCACTTGGCGCGGATCTCCATGAGCGACATGTTCGGCGAGTCGTCGATGAAGAGGGGGGCGTCGGAGACGCGGCCCATCGTCGAGGCGAGCCTGGTCCAGTCCTCCTCGCGCATGGTGCCCTTGCGCATGTGCTGCAACTGGATGCCGGCCTCGGCCGAGAGCAGACGCATGGTGATCTCGGTGCGGCTCATCTCGAGGGAGAAGACGACGGCGGCCATCTTGTGCTTGATCGCGGCCGACCGGACGATGTCGAGTCCGATCGTCGAGTTGTGGGTGGGAATCATCGACTCCCCGGCGAGGTAGAGGTGGTCGTCGGCCGACACCTCGATGCACCTCACCGGCACGGAGGCGACCCGGCGCACGTCGGTGATGAACCGAGCCGAGCGTCGCGTGACGGCCTTACCTCGTAGTTCCTTGTGCAGCAGTGCCTTTCGGGGGAGCCAGAAGACGTCCTCGTCACACGTGAAGTTGACGTTGTACGCCGTCGATGACTCAGCGGTCCGACCCACGACAGTCCGTTCCGTGATCGTGCACCTGTAGCCCAGGCTGACCACGAGCTCGCGCACGTCGTGAGCGAGGACCCGGTTGGTGACCGTGAACTGGACGCACCCAGCGTTGGTGACCGTCCCATCGGTGTCGAGCAGCCCTGCAAGGAGATCACGCCGCTGGGTCTCGCTGCCGCGAAGGTAGGCCCGAGGAATGTGCTTGTTCCCCAGGACTCCCAAACCACGAAGGAGAGCAGTGACCGTGCCGTGGTCCTCGCGGCAAGCCCGGCAGCGGCGCAGACCGGACGACGGCAGGCCGCAGTCAGGACACAAGGGACGGACATTGGCGGGACCGATGCCCTTTGCTCGCCCACCGCAGGAGCGCCCACAGGTCTTCACCTGCGAGGTCTTGGGCGCGAACTCACTACCGCAGACGACGCACCTGCGTGTCTCCGCGGGGGTCATGGGGAGGTGCAAGGCGTAGCGCATCGGAGCCGCGAGCGGCTTCACGACGAGGCCTTCGGCCTCGAGCCGCATGACCATCTCGGGGTCTGCCGTCGTGATCGATGCTCCAGCAGACGTGCCGTCCCCCAGCCAAGCGCCGAGCACGTAGGGAGTTACCGGGAGCGCTTGCTCATCCAGCTGTAGGGCGTCGGCGTTGGTGACCGAATGGTTGAGGCGCGCGTCAGCCGTGGCAGTGCGCAGGGTGGCCGCCAGCTCACCGGTGGTGCGGACCGTTCCGTCACTCTTGTTACGACGTTCCCCGCGCGATCGGGTCAGCCACTGGTGCTGCTCGTCGGCAACGATCACCGACCCGTCCGAGAACTCGACCTCGTAGCAGGGCCGGTCGACCATGACCTCGGTCGCGGCGACGACTCGCGTGGGTCGACCGTCGGAACCCATGACGAAGTCACCGACGGCAACGTCACCCATCGTGGTCCAGCCGGACGGGGTTGCCAGCGGGGTGTCGAGCGCAAGTGCCTTGCCCATGGCCGGGCGGGCGGCGATGACGATCATCTGGCCCGGGTGCAGGCCGTTGGTGAGGGCGTCGAAGTCGGTGAATCCGGTTGGGACACCGGTCATCTCGCCGGATCGGCCAGAAGCGACCTCGATCTCGTCGACCGTGGCCTCGATGATGTCGCCGATGGCCGCGTAGTCCTCGCCGCCGCGCTTGTCGGCGACGGCGTACACCTCGGCCTGGGCAGCGTTGACGATGTCCTCGACGTCGCCGCCACCCTGGGCGTAGCCGAGCTGCACGATGCGCGTGCCGGCCTCGACGAGGCGGCGCAGCACGGCGCGCTCGGCGACGATCTGGGCGTAGTAGCCGGCGTTGGCGGCGGTGGGCACGGAGGCGATGAGCTGGTGCAGGTAGGCCTGGCCACCCACCCGGCTGAGATCGCCGCGCTTGGTCAGCTCGTCGCTGACGGTGATCGCGTCGGCGGGCTCGCCGCGCCCGTAGAGGTCGAGGATCGCGTCGTAGATGAGCTCGTGCGCGGGCCGGTAGAAGTCGGTGCCCTTGAGCTGCTCGACACAGTCGGCGATGGCGTCCTTCGACAGGAGCATGCCGCCGAGGACCGACTGCTCGGCGCCGACGTCCTGCGGCGGCAGGCGGTCGTCGGGCGGGCCTGCGTCACGGGTCGACGACGACGCGAAAGCGCTCGTGCTCAGCTCGTCGAGCGACACGTGCTCCCCTTCCCCTGATAGTCCCCTGAGTCGTGCGGGTGTGGTGCGTGAGTGAAATGACAGCGGTGCAACCTCGGTCCACACCTAGTAGACAACGCGGCGCCGACAGGGCCGGTGACCGGGCCCTACCAACCCGTCGAACCGCCCTCCCCGAGGAGCACCGTGCAAACCTAGGGCCGGGTCGGGCGCCACACAAGACGGCCTGTGGACAAGTTGGGGACGGGGATGCGCGACACGCCGTCAACAGGTGTGGAGAAGGTGTGTGCACAACTGTGCACGTGTGGCTCAGGTCACACGCTCTCGTGCGGGATGACCTGCGACAACACCCTTCCACCGCTTGTGGAGAACAACCCGGACGGGCCTGTGGAGTTTTCCACAGCGATGCCATGGCCGACGCCTCACCAGCGCGCGATGCTCCCTTTACCACGCCTTTGACGAGGGGGTGTGCGGTTTGGCGAGACCCGCGGCCGAGGCGTCGTAGTAGTCCCGGTTGCGCAGCAGCCCCGCCGCGTCCTCATCGAGCACCGCGACCGCGTCGGCGTGCCACTGCAGCACCGACGCCGGGCACGAGGCCGACAGCGGCCCCTCCAGGGCGGTGACGACGGCCTCCGCCTTGGCCGCACCCGACGCGACGAGCACGAGCCTACGAGCCTCCAGCACCGTGCCGAGGCCCTGCGTGACGCAGTGCGTGGGGACGTCGTCCGGGCCGTCGAAGAACCGCGCGTTGTCTGCCCGCGTGCGGTCCGAGAGGCGCTTGACCCGGGTGCGCGACGACAGCGCGGAGCCGGGCTCGTTGAACCCCAGGTGACCGTTGGCGCCGATCCCGAGGATCTGCACGTCCACCCCGCCGGCCGTTGCCAGCAGCCTCTCGTATGCCGCCGCTGCCGCCACCAGCGTGGCCTCGTCGCAGCCGGAGCCGTCGGGCACGTGGAGTCGGTCCGGCCGCAGCCC
Source organism: uncultured Terrabacter sp. (assembly GCA_966081555.1). GTDB lineage: Bacteria > Actinomycetota > Actinomycetes > Actinomycetales > Dermatophilaceae > Terrabacter. Next base: position 4,570 of record CBHRRQ010000026.1, on the reverse strand, counting down.
GAGGGGGCCGCACACCTCGCGCAGGAGCACTTGCCGGTAGGACTGCGGGTGCCCAAGCGGCAGCCCGACGTACTCGTCGAGCGCGAAACCCCCTGCGGCTGTGAGGTCCAGGCGTCCAGCGGACACCGCGGCTGCCAGCTCGGCGTAGAGCCCGAGCGGCGAGGACCCCGTGGCCAGGCCGAGCACCGCCTCGGGTCTGCCGGCCTCGGAGAGACCTGCGATGACGATCTCGGCAGCCCGACGGGCGGCTTCTGCGGGCGTGGGCAGGACCAGGACCTCCATCAGCCCACCATGCCCATCGGGTCACCGCCGACTCCAGCAGGCCGCGCGTCGTGTCGCCCCTCCTCGCCCAGCCACGCGGCGCCGAGGGCCGCCACGGGCACGTCCGCCGGGAGCAGCTCGACGCGGTCGGGCAGCTCCAGCGCCCCCACGAGCGGGGAGGCCTGCGCGCGCCGGCGCAGGTCGGCGCGCACGCCGGAGATGAGCGGCGCACCCAGGCCGGCGAGCCCACCACCGACGACGACGTGCTCCGCGCCCGAGGCGAGCACGAGCAGCTGCACGGCGAGCCCGACGCCGGTGCACAGCACGTCGACCGCGGCCGACGCCGACAGGTCTCCGGCCGCGGCCGCGACGAACGGGTCGCGGTGCGCCCGGCGGCGCTTTGGCCACAGGCGCGCTAGCGCGGACCCCGATGCGACCGTCTCGAGGCAGCCGAGCTGGCCACAGGCGCAGGGAGCGTCGCCGCCGACCGGCAGGTGCCCGATCTCGCCGGCCGCACCGTCGATCCCGCGGACCACCTCCCCTCGACGCACGACCGCCGACGCGAGCCCGGTGCCGAGGTTGAGGTACGCCATGGTCTCGTCGATCGAGCCCGACCCATCGGCCACGCGCAGGCGCCAGGCCCCGAGAGCCGCCGCCTTGACGTCGTTCTCGACCGCGACGGAGGTGCCCAGGCGGGCCTCCAGCTCCGCGCCGAGCTCGAGCCGGTCGACTTCGAGGTTCACCGCGTGACGCACGAGTCCTGTTGCGGGGTCGATGAGCCCGGGCATGCAGGCGCCCGTCGACAGCACCGGTGACGTCGTCTCGGCACGCACCTCCCGAGCGAGCCGCACCGCCACGTCCACGACGCCGTCCGGTCCTCGACCCGAGGGAGCAGCGCGCATCAGGTGCACGCTCCCGTCGTCGGCCACGAGCGCGGCGGCGGTCTTCGTGCCGCCGATGTCGATGCCGAGCCTCAGCGGGCGGCTCATGCGGGGCGCCTCACGCCGAGGTAGCGGCCGAGCGCCTCGGCGACGGCCACCGACCCACCGAAGGTCACGAGGTCCGCCCTGCCGCGGGGCCACCCGCAGTCGACGGTGATCACCGGATGTCCTTGTGCGCGAAAGCGTTCGGCCACCGCCCACAGCGGGTGCGCGGCGTCGAGGCCGCGGCCCGCGACGGCGACCTTGGCCCCCTCGGCAACCGCGCTCTCCGACATCGCGAGGCCGGCGGCATACGGCCCCCAGGCGACGCTCCCGACGGCGAGGTTCGGGTCGGATGCGACCTGCACGATCACCGCCGGACGACGCGTCTCGAGCCACGCTCGGACGGCTTCGCCGACCTCGAAGCCGGCGGCGAGCGCGTCCAGGCGCGTCCCGTCGGACCACGACACAGGTTGTTCTGACCTATCGCTGAAGAGGGCACCTGCCGCGAAACCCTTGGACAGCAGTCGGACTCGAGCAGCGGCCTCCTCGAGTCGCCGAGTGTCGAGCCGGCCGCCCTCGACCGCCGCGACGACTGCCGCAACGACCTCGAGGAACTCGTCCTCGGTCGTCTCGGACCCGACGCAGAGCAGGTCGCACCCCGCCACGAGCGCGCGCACCGCGGCCTCCGGGATGCCGGTCTCGGCCGACGCCCCTGCCATGTCGAGGGCGTCGGACACGATGACGCCCTCGAAGCCGAGGCGACCGCGCAGCACGTCGCCGAGCACCGTCGGCGAGAACGTGGCCGGCCGGTCCGGATCGAGGGCGGGCACCACGATGTGCGACGTCATGACGCAGGCGACCCCGGCCGCGATCGCCGCCCGGAACGGCACGAGCTCGCGCACGTCCAGCACGTCCGCGTCGGCGTGCACGGTCGGCAGGGCGAGGTGCGAGTCGGTGATGGTGTCGCCGTGGCCCGGGAAGTGCTTGGCGCACGCCGCGACACCGACGGACTGGACGCCTTCGACATACACCGCCGAGTGCCGCGCCACGTGCGCCGCGTCCGCCCCGAAGCTGCGCACCCCGATGACGGGGTTGTCGTCCGCCGAGTTCACGTCGACCACGGGTGCGAGATCGAGGTTGATCCCGTATGCCGCCAGCTCGCGGCCGATGGCCGCCGCCGAGTCGCGCGTCAGCGACACGTCGTCGAGCCGGCCGAGCAGCGCGTTGCCCGGCTGGGTCGAGCCCGTCGGGTAGTGCAGCCGCGTGACGTCGCCGCCCTCCTCGTCGACCGCGACGACGAGGTCGGGCGCAGCCGCCCGCAGCGACGCGCACAGCGAAAAGAGCTGGCTCGGGTCGACGACGTTCGCGCCGTAGAGGCACACGGCGGCCAACCCGGCGGCACTCTCCCTCGCGACCCACTCGGGCACGGTTGTGCCCACGAATCCGGGCATGAGGGTGCCGACGACGAGGCGTCGGAGCGCCTCAGGTGAGTGCTCCATGTCAGCCCTTCACCGCCCCGCCCACGAGGCCACTGCTCATCCGCCCCTGGACGACGAGGAAGAAGATGATGACGGGCACGGCGACGACGGCCGATGCGGCCATGACCTGGCCCCAGTCGGTCTCGCGGGTCGCGCTCGCCTGGACGAAGCCGCGCAGCCACAGCGGCAGGGTGCGGGACTGCTCCTCGGTCATGACCACGAGGGCGACGGTGAACTCGTTCCACGCCTGAAGGAAGGCGTAGACGCCGGAGGCCACGAGCCCGGGGGCCAGCAGCGGGAACGTGATCCGCAGGAACGCCTGGGTGCGTGACAGGCCGTCGACCATCGCCGCCTCCTCGAGCTCGATCGGCACGCCGGCGACGAAGCCGCGCAGCATCCACACGGTGAAGGGCACGACCGCTGCGGTGTAGAGGATCGCAAGGCCCAGCACGTTGTTGAGCAGCCCGACGGCGCTCATCATCTTGTACTGCGCGATGAAGAGGCCCTCGGCGGGCAGCATCTGGATGAGCAGGAGAGCCAGCACGAACGACCGGCGTCCACGGAAGCGGAAGCGGCTGATGGCGAGGGCCCCGAGGAAGGCGATGACGATCGCCGCCGCCACCGTCGCCAGGGTGACGACGAGCGAGATGCCCAGAGCCCGGAGGAATCCCGGGTCGTCGAAGATCGCCCGGAAGTTGTCGAACGAGCCACCGAGGGGCAGGAAGGTCGGGGTGGTGCGCTGCAGCGTCACCTTGTCGAGGAACGCCGAGTTGAGCATCCAGTAGACGGGGAAGGCCCAGACGAGCGCGAGGGCGACGGCGAGGACCGTGAGCAGCGTGCGCCGTGTCGACCGCCGTGTCGACCGGCGCGCCGCCGGCGACCCAGCGAGGGCTGTCGTGCTCATCGCGGCTCCTCCTTCATGAGTGAGCGGACGTAGTACCAGCTGATCGCGACGGTGAGGACGAGCATGAGGATCGAGACGGCGCTGGCCGTGCCGAAGTCGCCGGCGCCCGTGCCCAGCTGGTAGATGTACGTTCCGAGCAGGTGGGTCTCGTTGGCCACACCGCCGGCGTCCTGCAGCAGCTTCACCTGGGTGAAGACGCGCAGGTCCCAGATCAGCTGGAGCAGCAGCACGATCGAGATCACCGGCCGCACGAGCGGCAGGATGATGAGCCGCAGCCGCTGCCAGCCGCCCGCACCGTCGATCTCGGCGGCCTCGAGCACCTCGGGCGAGAGCTGGGTCAGCCCGGCGTAGATCGAGAGCGCCACGAACGGCACGCTCATCCAGACGACGATGACGGCCGCCACGACGAAGAACGACACGGGCTGCACCAGCCAGTTGTGGCCCTGCGCGTCCACGCCGACTCGCTCGAGCAGCCAGTTGAGCAAGCCGTTGCGCCAGTTGACGATCCACGTCCAGACCGTCATCGAGGCGACGACCGGCATGGCCCAGGCGAGCAGCAGCGCGACCTGCAGGACCAGCCGCGCTGCACGGCCGACGGCACCCATGAGCAGGGCGAGGCCGAGGCCGACGCCCACGGTGAGGAGCGCGCAGACGAGGCAGAAGGCGATCGAGCGCCCCACGATGACCCAGAGGTCGGCATCCGTGAGGAGCGCACGGTAGTTGTCGAGGCCGACCCACTCCGGCGGTTGGCCGAACTGCTGGGCCAGGCCGAACTTCTGCAGGCTCGTCACGACCTGCCAGCCGATGGGGTAGCCGAGGGCGGCGAGCAGGACGACGAGCGTCGGGGCGACGAGGAGGGCCGGGAGCCGCCGGCGCGGCGGCTGCGGCGCGACCGGGGGGTCGGACTCGGGGAGGGTCTGGGGCGGGGCGGTCGCCGTCGTGGTCATGGGGTGGGCCTTTCGAGCCTGGGTTCCGGGGGGGCGGGGGGGGGGGGGCCCGCCCCC
>CBHRRQ010000025.1:0-25269 GCA_966081555.1 uncultured Terrabacter sp. | reverse complement strand
CGCGGGCCTGTACGACTGCCTCTCGGCGGCCTACGCGGCGATCGCCGGGCCCCTCCACGGAGCAGCGCCGGTGGCCGCCCACGCCCTCCTCGCGGAGGGAGCCGACCCGGCTGCCGTGGTGGCGCGGACCCTGCGCCTGCACGGCGGCGTGCCGGGCTTCGGTCACTTCCTCTACCCGGACGGCGACCCGCGCGCCGACGTCGTGCTCGAGGCGCTGTGGCGACGGCGTGGCACCACGCGGCTGCGACGCCGGGTCGAGGCGGTGGCCCGGGTCGTCTTGGAGCGCACCGGACGGCTCCCGAACATCGACCTCGCGAGCGCTGCCGTGCTGCACGCCCTCCACCTGCCCGCCGAGTCGGGTGAGGTCGTCTTCCAGGTGGCCCGCTCGGTGGGGGTCGCCGCCCACGTCGTCGAGGAGTACGCCGAGGAGCCGCTGCGCTGGCGCGGACGCGACCCGCAGGGGTGAGCCGGCCGCGGCGAGCGGCCTAGACGTGCTGGTCGAAGACGTGCCGGCGCACCCAGGCGTGCATCGCCACGGCCGCCGCCGCCCCGGCGTTGATCGAGCGGGTCGACCCGAACTGCTCGATGTGCAGCACGGCCTCGCACTCGGCCCGCATCGGCTCCGAGAGCCCGGGTCCCTCCTGGCCGAAGACCAGCACGCAACCGCGCGGCAGGTCGTAGGTCTCGAGCGGCACCGAGCCCGGCAGGTTGTCGACGCCGAGCAGCACGAGCCCCTGGGCGCGGGCGAACGCGGCGAGCGCCGGGGCGTCCTCGTGGTGGTGCTCGTGCTGGTAGCGGTCGGTGACCATCGCCCCGCGCCGGTTCCACCGCCGCCGCCCGACGATGTGGAACGCCGCCCCCCCCATGGCGTTGGCCGTGCGGATCACCGACCCGATGTTGAAGTCGTGGCCCCAGTTCTCGACGGCGACGTGGAAGTCGTGGCGCCTCGTGTCGAGGTCGGCGACGATCGCGTCGTGGCGCCAGTAGCGGTACGCGTCGACGACGTTGCGCCGGTCGCCGTGCTCGAGCAGCTCGGGGTCCCAGTGGTCGCCCTCCGGCCACGGCCCGACCCAGGGGCCGACACCGATCTCGTGCATGACGGCTCCTCCGGACACGGGCGGCTGGACGCGCCGAGTCTACGAAGCGGGTCAGGAGGAGGCGCCACCCGCACGCACCCGCACGGACCTGCACGGACCCCACATGGCACGCACAGCCACGATTCAGGGGCAGCCGGGGTGACGGCATACCCTGTGACGCATGCACGCACTCGCCGCCCTGCCGGCCGCAGTCCCGGCCCTCGGCCCCAAGTGGATGGACCCCGCCTACCTGCTCGAGCAGTACGGCAGCGCCTTCTTCTGGATCGCCATCGCCATCGTCTTCATCGAGTGCGGGCTGCTCTTCCCGATCCTCCCGGGTGACTCGCTCCTCTTCGCCGTGGGCCTGTTCATCGCCACCGGGCAGGTGCACGTCAACCTCGGCGTCGCGATCCTCGCGATGTGTGCGGCCGCCTTCCTCGGCAACGTCGCCGGCTACGAGATCGGGCGCGCCATCGGCACCCCGCTCTACGAGCGCGACGGGCGCATCCTCAAGAAGAAGTACTTCGACCAGACCACCGCCTTCTTCGACAAGCACGGCAACAAGGCGCTCGTCATCGGCCGCTTCGTGCCGATCGTGCGCACCTTCATCACCGTGGTCGCCGGCGTGAGCCGCATGGAGCGCCGCCGCTTCTTCACCTGGAGCGCGGTCGGCGCCGTCCTCTGGGCCGCCGGTCTGACCGTCCTCGGCTACTTCCTCGGCCAGGCCTTCCCGTGGCTCTCCGACAAGCTCGAGATCGCCATCCTGCTCATCGTGGCCGTCTCGGTGCTGCCGATGGTCTACGAGTTCGTCAAGCACCGCCGGCAGGCGAAGGCCATCGCGTCCGAGGTGGGCGAGGCCGCCGGCGACCTCGCCGACCACGCCACGGACGCCGACCACCGGTCCTGATTCCGGCGAAGCCCGGACGCCCTCCCGCCATCGCGGGACACTGGGTGCGTCGAGACGCACCGGGTTCCACGGTGCGCCGGGACGGAGGCGACATGGACACCGGGACCGTGGGCTCGACGGCGCCCACGACAGACCTCGCAGGCCTGTACCACCGCAGCGTGCAGTGGTGGTCGCGACAGGCGTCGGCCGTCGCCGACGACCAGTGGGACCTGCCGACCCCGTGCAGCGACTGGACGGTGCGCGACCTCGTCAACCACGTCGTGGGCGAGGACCTGTGGACCTCGCCCCTCATGCGCGGGCACACCATCGCCGACGTCGGCAGCCGGCTCGACGGCGACCTGCTCGGCGACGACCCGCGGGCCACCGCTGCCTCGGCCGCCACCGAGGCCCAGGGCATCGTCGACGAGACGCTGCACACCCACGGCACCGTCCAGCTGTCGTACGGCGAGGAGTCGATGGACGAGTACGTGCGCCAGCTGCTCGCCGACCACCTCGTGCACGGCTGGGACCTCGCCGTCGCGACCGGCCGCGACCGCACCCTCGAGCCGCAGCTCGTCGCGTCGGTGGCCGCCTGGTTCGACGCCACCGAGGAGGCCTACCGCTCGGCCGGCGCGATCGCCGCCCGCACCGAGCTGACCGGCGACGCGCAGGCCGACCTGCTCGCCCGCTTCGGCCGCGACGCCGAGTGGGGTCCGAACCATGCAGGGTTCGCCCGGTTCAACGCGGCGTTCGGGCGAGGGGACGTCGACGCGATCATGGACTGCATGACCGAGGACTGCGTCTTCGAGGCGACGGGACCGTCGCCCGACGGGCAGCGTCACGAGGGAGCTGCCGCGGTGCGGGCCGTCTGGGAGGAGCTCTTCAGCAGCACCCCCGAGCCCCGCTTCACGGCCGAGGAGTCGTTCGTGACCGGTAACCGGGCGGTGCTGCGGTGGCGGTTCGACTGGGGTGGCGACGAGCCCGGGCACGTACGCGGCATCGACGCCATGCGCCTGCGTGACGGGAAGGTCTGCGAGAAGCTCTCGTACGTCAAGGGCTGAGGCAACCCGTCACCAGTCGAGCGACCCCTTGAACCGGGTGCGGCCGTCGTCGGTCAGCTGCCGGAGGTGACCCGAGGCGAGCGTGTAGAGCCAGATCTCGCTCCACTGGTCCTCGTCGCCGCGCGTGAAGGCGATGACGCGGCCGTCGCGCGAGAAGACCGCCCCGAAGTCGCTGAGCGTGGCCGGTGTCGGGCCGGGCACTAGCGTCAGGGCCCCGGTCGCGAGGGTGAGCACCCCGACCCGTGGCGGTGCGCCGTCGCTCCACGTCGAGACGGCGAGCCGGTCGCCGCTGGGCGACCAGCCGGGTGTGGAGGCGCGCGTGGTCGGGCCGGTGACGAACGTGAAGGCCGTGCGCGGCACGGGTGGGCCGCCGGCCCGCACCGCACCCACGGCGGCGACCGGGACGACGGCGACCGACGACCGCTCGGTCGGCGTGGTCTGGACGACGCCCATGGCCAGGCCTGCCGTGGGGTGCCACGAGAGGGTGCCGATGTCACCTCCGACCCCGACGTCGGTGATCCGGGTGACCGTGCCGGACCCGATGTCGACGCAGAACACGTCGGTGCGCACGTCGTCCGTGCCGGCGTCGACGCTGCCGAGGTAGAGCAGGGTCGAGGCGTCGAGCCACTCCGGGCTGCGGCCGGCGCCGAGCGTGGCCACGACCGCTCCCGTCACGGCGTCGATCACGGCGAGGTGCGAGTCGGCGTCGCCGTCGCTCGCCGAGTGGATCGCCAGCCGGTCACGGGACGGCGACCAGGCCGGGTCGCGGTCGCTCCTGAACACCGGCGACGTGCGGTCGTCGGTGAGCCGGCGCACCACGCCCGACCAGGCCGACACCCGGAAGATGTCCTCCTGGGTCGTCGACTCCCCGTCGACGGGCAGCAGGTCCGGGGCGGCGTACGAGAAGTAGGCGATGTCGCGGAAGAGCCATGGCGGCAACCGCAACGGGACCTTCACCGGCAGCTTGACCGGGATCTTCCCCGGCCTGCCGCCCGTGAGGTCGGGCAGGTGCGGCACGAGCCGGCCGACGACCGGGATCCTGTCGAGCGGGACGCGCGCGGCGACCTCGTCGGGACCCGGCACGGTGAAGCGCTTCGGCATGACAACCCCCTGAAGGTCTGCTGCGCGGATCGCCCGTGCTCAGGCGTTGGGCGTCGTGGGCGGCTGCGCCACGCTGGCGTCGCTCGTCGGGTCGGGCTGCGCGCCGCCGGGGGCCTGCGCCTGCGGCAGCGCACCCGGTGCCGCACCGGGGGCCGTCGACGGGCCGCCCACCGCGCCGGGCTGCGTCGAGGGCGAGACAGCCGGCGCACCGCCACCGGGGGCGTTGTCACCGAACGAGATGCTCGGCACGACGGCCTCGGTGGCCGGGGTCTCGAAGTACTCGGCCCGCTTGACGCCCGCCATGTTGGCGACGATGTTGGACGGCACCGACTCGACCTTCGTGTTGAGCTCGCGCACGAGCGCGTTGTAGTAGCGGCGCGAGCTGGCGATGCGGTCCTCGGTGCTCGTCAGCTCGGACTGCAGCGCGAGGAAGTTCTGGTTGGCCTTGAGGTCGGGGTAGGCCTCGGCGACGGCCATGAGGCGACCGAGTGCCTGGCTCAGCTGGCCCTCCGCCTGGGCGGCGGCGGCCGGGGTCGAGGCGCCCGACATCGCGGCGGACCGGGCCTGCATGACCTCCTCGAGGGTGCCGCGCTCGTGGGCGGCGTAGCCCTTGACCGTCTCGACGAGGTTCGGGATGAGGTCGTGGCGGCGCTTCAGCTCGACGTCGATCTGGCGCCAGCCCTCCTCGACCTTGTTGCGCAGGCCGATGAGGCCGTTGTACATGACGACGCCCACGACGGCGAGCAGCACGACGAGGCCGAGCAGGATCCAGACGATGATCATGAATTCTCCCGTGAGAGGCGGTCAGTGAGTCGGCTGTGCCGATCCTAGTCCGGGGCCGTGCGCCCGCAGCGTGGTCGGGCCGGTGTCGTGCGGACGCACCCAGTCGTCTGGTGAGCGACGGGTCTCTTCGTACGCGGTGCAGCAGGCACCATGAGACGCAGCCCGCACCGACGGACCGGCTGTCCTCCGTCATGGGCGTCGTAGCCTGCTCGCATGGCCCCCGCACGCAACCGCGTGACCCCGCTCGGGGAGGTCGTGGCCGCACCGGGCCGCGGCGCCTTCATGGGCAACCGCGGCCGGGTTCCCGGGGCGGGCGGCACCCGCGCCGTGCGCCGGCCCCAGGGCGGGGGCGCGGGGGGCCCCGGCGGGGTCGGCGTCCGCGGGGTGGGGGTGGTCGGGGCCGCCGGGGGGCGGGGCGCCTTGTTGCGCACGCGGGGCGTTTTGCCCGGGGCGGCCGGCACCCGCGACGTGCGCCGGCACCATGTCGGGCGAGCCTGGATCACCTGCGTGCTCGACTTCCGCGACCGCCGCGTGGCCCAGTGGCACCCGCACCACTACACGCCGCTCTTCCTCCTGGACGAGCCGCTCGCGCTCGCGGCCGGTCACCGTCCCTGCGCCGAGTGCCGGCGCGCCGACTTCAACAGGTTCCGCGACCTCGTCGCCGAGGCCCACGGCCGCGAGCGCCTGTCGGCGCCCGACCTCGACCGGCTGCTCCACGACGAGCGCTGGGACGGGAGCCGACGCACCCGCCGCCTGCACGCGTACGCGTGGGGTGACCTCCCTGACGGCACCTTCGTCGTCGTCGGGGCCGGGCCCGCACAGGTGGTGGGCAGCTCGCTGCGCGTGTGGCAGCCCGACAACACGTATGCCGCGGCCCCCCTGCCGAGGCCCACCTCGGGCACGGCGACGGTGGTCACTCCCCCGTCGAGCCTCGCGGCGCTGGGGGCCGGCTACGCCAGCCCGAGCTCCTCGAGCGAGAAGGCGTAGCGGTACTCCACGCCCGCCTCGGCGGTGATCTTCTCGCCGGCGCCGGTGGCGCGGTCGGCGATCGTCGCGACAGCGACCACCTCGGCGCCGTCCTCGCGCGCGGCCTCGACCGCGGCGAGCGGCGAGGCGCCGGTCGTGGTCGTGTCCTCGACGACGAGCACCTGCCGGCCCTTGATCGACGGGCCCTCGATGCGCTGCTGCAGGCCGTGCGCCTTGCCCGCCTTGCGCACGACGAACGCGTCGAGGCGCTCGCCCGCGGCGGCGGCCGCGTGCAGCATCGAGGTGGCGACGGGGTCGGCCCCGAGCGTGAGGCCACCGACGGCGGCATACGTGAGGTCCTTGGTCAGGTCGCGCATCACGACGCCGACGAGGGGCGCGGCCTCCGCGTCCAGGGAGATGCGGCGCAGGTCGACGTAGTAGTCGGCCTCCTTGCCGGAGCTGAGGGTGACGCGTCCGTGGACGATCGCCTTGTCCTTGATGATCTCGAGCAGGCGGGCACGGGCAGCGGCGACGTCGGTCGGGTTCGTGGCGGTCACGCCCTCGATGCTAGTGGGGGCGCTCCCGGCCCGGCCCGGGCGTCCGGGGCCGGGCCTGCTGCGAGCGCGCGCGCTGGGCCGCCATCTGGGCGTCGAACTCGGCCCGCCAGGCGTCGCTGACGGCTATGCCGCTGCGGCGGGCCTCCTCGGTCGAGAGCTCGACCGGGAAGCCGTAGGTGTCGTGGAGCACGAAGAGCTCGGCGCCGGTCACACCCGTGTCGCGGTAGTCGTGCAGGTGGCTGATGCCGCGGCGCAGCGTGCGACGGAAGGCGCGCTCCTCGCGCGAGAGCACGGCCACCACGTCGTCGACGCGCGCTGCGACCTCCGGGTAGGCCCGCTCGTAGACGGCCGCGACGGTCGGCACGAGGAGGGCGGAAAGGTCGTCCTCGAGGCCGAGGTCGAGGCCGAAGCGCACCGCGCGGCGCACGAGCCGTCGCAGCACGTAGCCGTGTGCCTTGTTCGCGGGACGCACCCCGTCGACGGCGAGGAAGGTGGCTCCGCAGAGGTGGTCGGCGATGACGCGCATCGCGAGCGTCTCGTCGGCGTACGCGTGCCCGGACACCTCCTGCAGCCGCTCGACGATCGGCCAGAGCAGGCTGATGCGGAAGATGTCGCTCGTGCCCGCCGCGGCGGCCGCGATGCGCGACAGGCCGCCGCCGTAGTCGACGTTGCGGCGCGGCAGCGGCGCGAAACCGGTTTCGGTGCGCACGTACGCCATGAACACGGAGTTGCCGAGCTCGATGAACCGGCCGCAGTCGCAGTTCGGGTGGCAGTGCTCGCCGTAGGCCGGGTCGTGCTCGACGTCGGGGAAGAGGTAGAAGACCTCGCTGTCGGGGCCGCCCGGCTCGCCGACCGGCATGTCCTCGGGCCCTCCTTCGCGGCACCACCAGTTCTTCCTGCCGTAGAAGACGATCCGCGCCTCGCCGACGCCGACACGAGCGGCCTGCTCCTCGGTGTCGACCTCGGCCCGGCCGGCCGTGAGGCCCGCCTCGGCCAAGAGGCGCGTCCAGATCGCGGCCGACTCGTCGTCCTTGGGTATGCCGTTCGCCGCGTCACCGATGAAGCACGAGACGTGGAGGCGGCTGGGGTCGAGACCGACCCGCTCGGTGAGGAAGCGCCAGAACTGCGGGATCTGCTCGGCCTTGAAGTAGTCGCCGAGGCTCCAGTTGCCGAGCATCTCGAAGAACGTCGTGTGCCGGTTGTCGCCGACCTCCTCGATGTCCTGCACGCGCAGGCAGGTCTGGCTGTCGGCGAGCCGCGTGCCCGCAGGGTGGTCGGCGCCGAGCAGGTAGGGCAGCAGCGGCTGCATCCCGCTGCCGATGAAGAGCGTCGTCGGGTCGTCCTCCGGCACGAGCGTCGCGCGGGGCAGCACGGCGTGGCCGCTCTCGGCCATGAGGTCGAGGAAGGCCTGCCGGATCTCGTCGGCGTCCATGGGCCGGCTCATCGCGCACCGCTCCTGTCGTCGCCGGTCCCGGAGCCGCTGGTCCTGACGCTGCCGAGACCGGCGCGCGCGAGGTCGCGCAGCGTGGCGCCGGGCAGGTAGGCGGACGTGAGGGCGAGGCCGATGCGCGGCAGGGCGGCCTCGTCGGAGAAGACGAGGTGGAGCGGTTCGTGCCGCGGCTGGAACTTGCGCTTGAAGCTGTCGAGCGATCGGAAGCCGTAGAGCGGCTCCAGCGCCTCGCCGAGCTGGTCGAGGACCCGCTCCAGGGCGGCGCGCTCGCTCGTGCCGTCGCCCGAGTGCGCGAGCGGGGCGCCGGACAGGGACACGACGGACGCGCCTGCCTGCTTGAACGACAGGCAGGCGCTCGCGATGAGGAACTCGGTGACGGGCCGGAAACCGTCGGGCAGGCGCCGCATCACGTCGAGGGTCCAGCCGCGCACCGCCCCGCCCGGCGCGTGGACCGGCAGCCATGAGGTGACGCCGTGCACGGTGTGGTCGCCGTCGACGGCGAGCCCGACGACCGTGGCCGGGTCGAGCGCCTCGTCCACGCCGCCGAGGGTGAAGCCCATCTCGGGCAACCCCTTGTCGGACACCCACAGCTCGGAGATGGCGCGCACCTGCATGAGGATGCCGCGCGGCATCTCGGCGAGCCGGCCCTCACGGTAGGTGATGCCCTCCTTGGCGGCCCGGTTGAGGGCGGTGCGGACGTCCTGCCACGCCTTGCCCCGGAACTCTAGGGTGGCGAGGTCGATGACCGCCTCGTCGGCGACGGCGACCACGCGGAGGCCGTGTGCCCTCCCCCACTGCGCCACCTCGCCCGAGACCGAGAAGAAGCACACCTTGTGTCCGTGCGTCTCCTGCTCGTCGACGAAGCTCTGCAGCACCCGGGCCCGCGTGCGGACGTCCGCAGCGACGGGGTCGCCGAGGGCGATGGCCGTGCCACGGTGCACCTGGAAGGCGACGTAGCCGACCGGCTGCCCCGAGGCGTCGCGCAGCAGGTGCCAGTGGTTGTCGGGCCACGTCCCCATCCACGAGGTCGTCGTGCCGCCGTGCTCCTCGAGCAGCCGGACGGCGGTGTCGCGGTCGCTCGCGCCGGCCACCAGCGCCGCGCGGCGGTGTCGAGCAGACCTCGCCTGGAACGCGGAGCGGCCAGCGACGAGCACCGTGAGCTGGATGACGGAGAGAACGGCCGTCACGGCGAGCTCGGGCACCGACGAGACGACCCGCCCACTCGGGTCGAGCCGGTCGGGCGCCGCGACCTCGAGGCCCAGCACGAGCAGCCCGGCGAGCACCGAGACCGTCGTCAGCGCGCCGGCCACCTGCCAGGTGCGGCGCGACCCCCGGCCGAGACCCCAGGCCAGGGCGAGGGAGATCGCCGCGTTGACGAGCACGGTCGTCGCGTCGGAGTCGTCGGTCGTGGCCCCGAGCGGACCGTCCGACGGCGTGAAGTAGAGCACCGCGTTGATGGCCGCCGCGACGACGAAGATCGTGGCCGAGATGACCCTCCACTCGTGCCGCGTCAGCCGCACCGGGCGCAGGCGAGGACGGCCGCCCAGCAGCACCGGGCCGATCGCGAGCCCGAAGGCGATGGCGAGGAAGTGCTCGACGTCCCACAGCAGGCCGATGTAGAGCAGGGCGATCCCGGCGTAGAGCAGCAGCACGAGCCGCAGCCGTCCGCGCCACGGCGGGGTCAGGGTCGCCGAGGCTGCGGCCACGGCACCGAGGGCGCCGGCGCTGAAGCCGACGTCGAGGGTGCTCGCCAGCCGCTGGGCCCAGTCCCAGTCGAGCGCCCCGACGGCGAGCAGGAACGCCGAGGCGCCCAGGACGCCGACGAAGTGGGCGCCCACGGCGGCGGCCGCGACACTGCGGGTGCCGAGCCGCCACTCCGACCAGCCGAGGAGCACGAGGGCGCCGCCGGCGACCGGTACGTACTGCGCCGGGACCAGGGCGAAGAACGCGCCCGTGACCGGCGTCCACAGACGTGCCTGCTGCAGGGCCGGCAACCCGTAGGCGACGGTATGGAAGAGCGGCCGGTCCTGCAGCGGCTCCCACAGCGAGCGCGTGAGCAGGCCGAGCACGAGCATGACCCCAACCACCGCGAGGGTGAAGGGCACGCGTCGAGCGACGCCGCGGACGGACCGCCGGCCGGCGGCGGCGGGCGGCGCGTGTCGCTGTGCCATGCCGCCCCTCCGATGGTCACGATGCCGCCCGGTCCCCCAAGGCTAGCGAGCGCGGGCCCCCGCCCGGGGCGGTCTGAGACCTCGCCTCAGCAGCGGGCGCGGCAGCACCCGAAGCAGCCCGACGGCCGTCTTGTACTGCCAGCCCGGGACCGAGACGACGCGGCCCCTCGCGACGTCGGCGAGACAGGCGCTCACGAGGTCGGGCGCCTCGAGCCAGATGAAGCCGGGACCGGCCTTGCCGATGCCCGCACGCTGCTGGAACTCGGTGTTCGTGAAGCCCGGGCACAGCGCGGTGGCGGTGACACCGGTGCCGGCCAGCTCGGCCGACAGCCCCTCGGTGAAGACGGTCACCCAGGACTTCGCCGCCGAGTAGGTGCCGGACGCGATGAAGCCGGCGACCGACGAGACGTTGACGACCGCGCCGTGCCCACGCTCGACCATGCCCTTCGCGCCGGCGTGCGACAGGACGAGCACCGCACGCGTGAGCACGTCGAACGCCGCCTCCTCGAGCGCGATGTCGTTGCGCAGGAAGCGGCCCTTGAGGCCGTAGCCGGCGTTGTTGACGAGCAGGTCGACGGGGCGGGCCGGGTCGGCCAGGCGGTCGGCCACGCGCTGCAGCGCCTGCCGGTCCGAGAGGTCCGCGGGCAGCACCTCGACGTCGACGCCCCGGTCGCGGCGCAGCTCGGCGGCCAGGGCCTCGAGCCGGGCGGCGTCACGGGCGACGAGCACGAGGTCGTGGTTCCGGGACGCCAGCTGGAGGGCGAACTCGCGCCCGATGCCGGCGCTGGCTCCGGTCACGAGGGCCGTGGGCCGCGTGCGCGGTGACGTCGTCGGGTCGGTAGGCATGCGCCTCACCCTAGGCACACCCGGTCGGCGCGGCGGTCTAGGGTGGCCGACTGTGCGCATCGCCACCTGGAACGTCAACTCCATCCGCTCCCGCATCGACCGCGTCGCTGCCTGGCTCGAGCGCACCGACGTCGACGTGCTCGCGATCCAGGAGACCAAGGCCCGCGAGGACCAGTTCCCCTTCGACCGGTTCGAGGCGCTCGGCTACCAGGTGGCGCACCACGGCCTGAGCCAGTGGAACGGTGTCGCGATCGCCTCGCGCGTCGGCATCGACGACGTACGCGTGGGCTTCGACGGGATGCCCGGCTGGGGTGAGCCCGTTGCCCCGGAGGCACGCGCCATCGGGGCCCTCTGCAACGGCGTACGCGTGTGGTCGCTCTACATCCCGAACGGCCGCGCCCTCGACGACCCGCACCTCGACTACAAGCTGGGCTGGCTCGACGCGCTCGCGGCGGCGGGTCGCGGCTGGCTCGCGGACGACCCCGACGCGCAGGTCGCGCTGCTCGGCGACTGGAACATCGCGCCGACCGACGCCGACGTGTGGAGCGTGCCGTACTACGAGGGCCGCACGCACACCTCGCCGCGCGAGCGCGCCGCGTTCCAGGCCGTCGTCGACGCGGGCTTCAGCGACGTGGTGCGACCGCACACGAACGAGCCGGGCACCTTCACCTACTGGGACTACACGCAGCTGCGCTTCCACAAGCGGCAGGGCATGCGCATCGACTTCGCCCTCTGCTCCCCCGCGCTCGCCCGGCGCGTGGTCGGTGCGGCGATCGACCGCGAGGAGCGCAAGGGCAAGGGCGCCTCCGACCACGCGCCGGTCGTCTTCGAGGTCGAGGGAGGTGCGGCGTGAGGCGCCATGACCTGCGGGGCATCGTGACCCCCGACGGCGCGGTGCTCTCGGTGCACACCTGGGCAGAGCCCGACCTCGCGCCCGACGCACCGACCCTCGTGCTCGCGCACGGCTGGGGGGTCAACCACGAGAGCTGGCTGTCGGTCGTCGACGCGCTCGCCGACGAGCCGGTGCGCGTGGTCACGTGGGACCAGCGCGGGCACGGCCGCTCGACGATCGGGCTGCGCCGCGCCGAGGTGTCGTCGGTGTCGGTCGAGCACACGGGCCGCGACCTCGACGTCGTGCTCCGTGCGGTCGTGCCGCCGGCCTCGCCCGTCCTGCTCGCCGGGCACTCGATGGGCGGCATGACGGTCATGGCCCTGGCCGAGCAGCGCCCCGACCTCTTCGGCTCGCGCGTGCGGGCCGCGCTCCTCGTGGCCACCGCCTCGTCGGGTGTCGCCCTCGGCGAGCGGGTCGGCGAGGCCGCCGTCATGCGGCTCGCCGCTCGCGGCCTGCCGCTGCCGCCCGGCGGGAACGGGCGCGTCCGCGCCATCGTCGGCGGCCTGTTCGGTGAGAACGCCGACCCCGAGGCGGTCGAGGCCGCCCGCAACCAGGTCGCCTCGACGAAGCTCACGACGTTCGGCGCCTTCTACGGCGCGTTGCTCGTCACCGACCAGCAGGCCGGCTTCCCCGCCCTCGGGCGGGTGCGGGTCGGCATCGTCGCCGGTCGGCTCGACCCGCTCATGCCGGTGGGGCGGGCCCGCGCGCTGCGCGTCGCCCTGCCGCACGCCACCTTCACCGAGCTGCCCACGGCCGGCCACATGCTGCCGTGGGAGGCGACCGACGTCGTCGCCGACGAGGTGCGCGAGCTGCTCGCCGACCTCGAGGCGCGGCGCGCCACCGCCTGAAGCGCGCCCGGTCGTGCCGCTCAGAGCCCGACGAAGCGCGGGCTGTCGGCATCGTGCAGCACCTCACGCTCCACGCGGCGGCGCACGCCGAGGCTGACGGCGACGGCGGCCCCGACGAGCGCGGCGACCGCTCCCCCGAGGAAGACCGTCTGCACCTGCACGACACCCGCCCCGATGAGGGCGTCGGTGTCGAGCGGGTCGGGCAGTCGGCGTACGGCGTCGTAGTAGCGGCTGAGACCGATGGTGGTGAGCAGGGCCAGGCCGACGACCATGCCGACCATGCGGGCCACGACCACGAGTGAGCTGGCGACGCCGTGCGCGTGCGACGGCGAGTCGGCCAGTGCCGCGTTGTTGACCGGCGCGAGCGCGAGGCCCATGCCGAGACCCACGACGACGAGCACCAGCGTCGCGGGCACGGTGTCACCGACCGAGTCGAGCGTCCACCGCGACATGACGAGCAGGCCGGCGCCGGCGAGCAGCAGCCCGATCGCCGACGCGGCCCCGTCGCCGGCACGGCGCAGCGACCAGCCGCCAAGCAGCGCGCCGACCGGCACCGCGAGCAGGAAACGGACGAGCACGAGCGCCGCACCCGTCTCGTCGTAGCTGTCGGTGAGGCGCGCGAGCAGGGGGACATCGACGACCACGGCCACGAGGGCGGCGCCGACGAGCAGGCTCACGACCAGCGAGCGAAGCCCCCGGCCGCCCACCACGCCGCGGGGCACGATGGGGTCGGCCGCGGTGCGGTGCCACCATGCCAGCACGACGAGGGCGAGCGCCCCGACCGGCAGGAGGGTGTAGCCGAGCGGCCCGACGACCTCCTTCTCGGGGTCGGACGACGCGAACGTCAGCACGAGGCTGCCGAGGGCGACGGCCACCAGGAGCGCTCCGAAGAGGTCGGCGCGACGCAGCACGGCCCACCAGCGCGGGCCCGTGAGCACGGCGAGGAGGACGAGCAGGCCGAGGCCGACGACACCGATCGGCGTCGCCACGCGGGACTGGCCCGCGAACGGCACGAAGGGCGCGCCGAGGGTGACGTCGGTGACGAGCGACTGGGGCGCGGCCAGCGCCAGGCCCGTCACACCCGCGCCCAGCACGGCGAGGACCAGGGCCGCCACCGTGCGCGCCCGCTCGAGGCCGCCCTTGTGCCTCGCGGCTCCGGCCGTCTCACCGGGCACCCGGGTGGCGCGGCTCGACCCGATAACGCGGATGACGGCATACAGGATGAGCGCGGCGGCGACGTTGAGCCAGAAGATCGCCCGCCAGCCCGACCAGGCGAGCACGACAGCGCCGAGCACCGGCCCGAGCACCGAGCCGAGCTCCTGGACCGCGCCCACGACACCGAGCGGGGTGCCGCGGCGGTCGGCCGGCCACAGGTCCGCGACGAGCGCCAGCGTCGCGGGCACGAGCCCACCACCGCCGATGCCCTGCAGCACCCGGCCCGTCACGAGGACCGGCATCTCGACCGCGAGCGCCGTGACCGCCGACCCGACGACGAAGACGAGCAGGCAGCCGAGCAGGATGCGGCGACGGTCGAGCAGGTCGGAGAGCCGCCCGATGAGCGGCAGAACCGCGATGTAGCCGAGCAGGAAGCCCGAGATGATCGGCGTCGCGCGCTGGAGGGCGTCGATGCCGATGCCCACCCCGGCCATCATGTCGGTCAGGGCGAGGACGACGACGTAGGTGTCTGCGGCCGCGAGGGCGACGGCCGCGGAGGCAGCCGACAGGAGGGCGAGCCGGTGCGGACCGGCGGGCTGCGTCACCGCGTCAGGGCTTGGTGATCGTGACGGGCCGGCCGTACTGGTCGAGCGTCAGCGTGTAGGTCGACGCCGAGCCGGCGCCGAAGAAGGGGCCGGCGATGGCGACCTGGCGCAGCTCCTGCGAGTCGGTGATGCCGTAGGTGGCCGTGAACGAGCCGTTGCTGTCGCCGATGAGGAACAGGTCGGTGACCGCCTTGCCGGGCACCGTGCCCTTGATGGTGGTCAGCACCTCGGACCCCTGGCGCACCTGGCCGCCGGCCGTGGGCGACGTCGTCGCGGTGAGCAGCGTGGTGAGCCCCTGGTCGGGCGAGAAGAGCACCGCCGGGTCGGGGAGGTTGAACTGCTTGGGGTCGATCTCGCGGGTGCCCGGGATGAGCGGGAGCTTCGCGTAGACCTTGCCCTCGAGCGAGGTGATCTCGGCGTCGGCCTGCACGCCCTGGAGCGCCACCTTGAAGGTGCCCTTGAACGCCGGCGGGTGCTTGCCCCAGCCGTCGGCCGACACGACGCCGTTGGCGCCCTGCGGCACGTTGGCGCTCGCGAGCTTGAGGTGGACCGAGGGTGCCGCGTCGACCTTGGCCTTGGCGGCCGCGAGCCGCTGTGCCGGCGACAGCTGCGTCTGCCCCGGAGCGGGGTCGCCGTCGCTCGAGCAGGACGCCACGGAGACGACGCACAGCGCCGAGAGGACGGCGGCGGCGAGCTTTCCCGGGGTGCGCATGGGGGTCAGGCTAACCGAGCCCGGCGGATCGCTCTCGGACCGACGGGCGAATGTGGGTATGGCTATGGTCGGGGACGTTCACGGCGGGACCACCCCGCCCCTTGACGAAGGAGCACCACCCATGGCCCTGCTCGGAGTCATCCTGCTGCTGGCCGGCGCCGGAGCCGGCGTCGTCGCGTACCTCGCGACCCGTGGCGCAGCCGGTCCCGTCACGGTCACGGCGTTCGGGCTGTCGCGCGACGCCTCGCCCGTCGAGCTGGTGCTCTACGGCGCCGTCGCGGTGCTGCTCTTCGCCCTGGGGTGGGCCCTGCTGTCCGCCTCGGCCCGCCGCCGCGCCCGCCTGCGCCGCGAGGAGCGCGCCTCGGCGCGCATCAGCGAGGTGGAGGAGAGCGCCGAGACCGCCCGCCTCGAGCACGAGCGCCGTTTCGAGGAGGCCGGCCTGCGCGACGACGACCTGCGCCGCCGCGAGAGCGAGCTCGCCGCCCGGCACGAAGGCCTCGACACCCGCGAGGCGGAGCTCGCGCGCCGTGAGGCCGAGTGGCGTGAGCGCGAGGGCCCGTCCCGCGCCGACGTCGTGACCGGCCGGGCCGAGGGCAGCGTCGCCGACGGCACCGCCAGGTGGACCGACGACCAGGCCGGCAACCACGCGGGCGACCACGCGGGCGACCGCGCGGGCGACAGCACCGTCGACCCGACGGTCGAGCGTGGCGACCGGTACGACCACGACGACCGGTACGACCGCGACGACCGGCACGCGCACCGCGACACGACGGCGTGACGGGACACACGGCCTACGTCTTCGACCTCGACGGGGTCGTGCGTGACTTCGCGCCGGGTGACCCCAGCGCGGCCATCGAGGCGGCGCTGAGCCTGCCGTCGGGGCACGTGGCGGCGACCGCGTTCCATGCCGACCTGCTGTTGCCGACGATCACCGGCCGCCAGACGTTCGAGGACTGGTACTCCGCGATCTGCGCCGCGCTCGAGGACGCCACCGCCGAGCCCGGGCGGGTGCGCCACCACATGGAGGCGTGGCGCGCCAACCGCGGCACCGCCATCGACGAGACCGTCGAGCGGCTCGAGGCGCTGCGGTCGGCGGGCCACCACACCTACGTGTTCACCAACGGCACCGACAACGTGCCGGCGGAGCTCGAGCTGCTCGGGCTGGCGCGCCTGTTCGACGGCCTGCTCAACACCGCCGACTTCGGCGTCGCCAAGCCCGACCCCCTCGCGTATGCCGCCGCCCACCACGCGATCGAGGGTGACCTCGGGCGCGAGCTGGCCCGCAGCGAGGTGTGGTTCACCGACGACCGCGAGGAGAACGTGGCTGCGGCACGCGAGTTCGGTTGGGACGCCGAGGTGTTCAGCCGAGCGTGAGCTGCTCGCCCGCCTCGTCGACCCCGACCGTGACGGTCGAGCCGTCGCGCACGTCGCCCGAGAGCAGGCCCCGGGCGAGCCGGTCGCCGATCTCGCGCTGGACCAGCCGGCGCAGCGGCCGGGCACCGTATGCCGGGTCGTAGCCACGCTCGGCGAGCCACAGCCGCGCCGCGTCGGTCACCTCGAGGGTGATCCGGCGGTCGGACAGCCGGGCCGCGAACGCCCGCACCTGCAGGTCGACGATGTGCGCGAGGTCGTCGCGGCTCAGGGCGTCGAAGACGACGACCTCGTCGAGCCGGTTGAGGAACTCGGGCTTGAACGACGACCGCACGACGCCCATGACCGACTCGCGCCGCGCCTCGGGACTCAGCAGCGGATCGGTCAGGAACTGCGAGCCGAGGTTGGAGGTGAGCACGAGGATGACGTTGCGGAAGTCGACCGTGCGACCCTGGCCGTCGGTGAGGCGGCCGTCGTCGAGCACCTGCAGCAGGATGTCGAACGTCTCGGGGTGGGCCTTCTCCACCTCGTCGAGCAGGATCACCGAGTAGGGCCGGCGGCGCACGGCCTCGGTGAGCTGGCCGCCCTCCTCGTAGCCGACGTAGCCGGGCGGCGCGCCGATGAGGCGCGCGACCGAGTGGCGCTCGGAGTACTCGGACATGTCGATGCGCACCATGGCGCGCTCGTCGTCGAAGAGGAAGTCGGCGAGGCTCTTGGCGAGCTCGGTCTTGCCGACACCGGTGGGGCCGAGGAAGAGGAAGCTGCCGGTGGGACGGTCGGGGTCGGACACGCCCGCGCGGGTGCGGCGGACGGCGTCGGACACGGCGCGCACCGCGTCGGTCTGCCCGATGAGCCGCGCGCCGATGTGCTGCTCCATGTGCAGCAGCTTCTCCGACTCGCCCTCGAGCAGCCGGCCGGCGGGGATGCCGGTCCAGGCGGAGATGACGTCGGCGATGTCGTCGGCGCCGACCTCCTCCTTGACCATCGGCGCCTCGTCGGAGGCGGTGGCCGCGGCCTCGCGCTCCTGGGCGGTCGCGAGCTCCTTCTCGAGGGTCGGGATGTCGCCGTAGAGGATCTTCGACGCGGCGCCGAGGTCGCCCTCGCGCTGGAGCCGGTCGGCCTGGGTGCGCAGGTCGTCGATGCGGGCCTTCAGGTCACCGACGGCGTTGAGGCCGGACTTCTCGGCCTCCCAGCGCGCGTTGAGGGCGGCGAGCTCCTCGCTGCGGTCGGCGAGGTCCTTGCGCAGGCGCTCGAGGCGCTCGCGCGAGGCGGCGTCGGTCTCCTGCTCGAGCGCGAACTCCTCCATCTTGAGGCGGTCGACGGCGCGGCGCAGCTCGTCGATCTCGACGGGGCTCGAGTCGATCTCCATGCGCAGGCGCGAGGCCGCCTCGTCGATGAGGTCGATGGCCTTGTCGGGCAGCTGGCGACCCGAGATGTAGCGGTTGGACAGGCTCGCCGCCGCGACGAGGGCCGAGTCGGCGATCGTCACCTTGTGGTGCGCCTCGTAGCGCTCCTTGAGCCCGCGGAGGATCGCGATGGTGTCCTCGACGGACGGCTCGCCGACGAAGACCTGCTGGAAGCGGCGCTCGAGCGCGGCGTCCTTCTCGATGTGCTTGCGGTACTCGTCGAGCGTGGTGGCGCCGACGAGCCGCAGCTCGCCGCGGGCGAGCATGGGCTTGAGCATGTTGCCGGCGTCCATGGCACCCTCGCCGCCGGCGCCCGCCCCGACGACGGTGTGGATCTCGTCGATGAAGGTCACGATCTGGCCGTCGCTGCCCTGGATCTCCTCGAGGACGGCCTTGAGGCGCTCCTCGAACTCGCCGCGGTACTTCGCGCCGGCGAGCATCGAGCCGAGGTCGAGGGAGTAGAGGGTCTTGTCGCGCAGGCTCTCGGGCACGTCGCCCTCGACGATGCGCTGGGCGAGGCCCTCGACGACGGCCGTCTTGCCGACGCCGGGCTCGCCGATGAGGACGGGGTTGTTCTTCGTGCGGCGGCTCAGCACCTGCACGACCCGGCGGATCTCGGCGTCGCGGCCGATGACGGGGTCGAGCTTGCCGTCGCGGGCGCGGGCCGTGAGGTCGGTGCCGTACTTGGCGAGCGCCTCGAAGGTGCCCTCCGGGTTGTCGGACGTGACGGGGCGGCCACCGCGGAGCTCGGGAATAGCCTTCTCGATCGCGTCGGCGTCGAGGCCGAACTGACCCGTGCGGGCGATCGCCAGCAGGAGGTGGTCGGTGGAGACGTACGAGTCGCCCATCGCCGTCATGTACTGCTGCGCCTGCTGGAGCACGCGCGCGGCGGTGGGCGAGAGCTGCGGCTGCTGGGTGCCGCCGGTGACCTGCGGCATCGAGGCCATGGCCCGCTCGGCGGCGGTCGTCGCGTCGGTGACGCTCGAGCCGCCCGCGGTGAGCAGGGCCGGGGTGGTGGTGCCGCTCTGGGCTGCCAACGCGAGCAGCAGGTGGGCCGGCTCGATGTTCGGGTGGTGCTTCCCGGTCGCGGTGGTCGCGGCCTGGGCGAAGGCCTCCTGAGCCTTGTTGGTCAGCTGTAGGTCCATGCGTTCTCCTGGTGCGGGGATGGGAATCACTGGAGACAACCGGTGGCAACTTGAGTGTATTCCACTCAACTACGTGCGTGTCGCGCCGCTCCCGTATGCCGTCCCGCGCGCCTGCGCACGCTCCTGACCCTACGCTCGGGACCATGGACTCCGTCCGCCTCACCACAGAGCTGACCACGGCCCGTTTCGGCACGACCCAGTTCCGGCAGGGCTACGACATGGCGGACGTCGACCGGTTCATCGACGAGGTCGTCGCGGCCGTGGACGGGCAGGCGCCGCCGGCGGGTCTCGCGGCCCGGGTGCGCGCCGTGCGCTTCTCGACCACGTCGCTGCAGCGCGGCTACGACATGGCCGACGTCGACGCGCTGCTCGAGTCCGTGGCCGCGACGCTCGAGGGCGAGCCGACGCCGCAGGCAGGCGGCGCGCCGGCTGCCGACGCAACGGGTGCGGCCCGTCCGGGAGTCCTCGCGCGCCTGCTCGCGGCGGTCCGGGGTGACCAGCCGCTGCGCTGACCACTCGTATCGGCGGGGAATGGCCTGCGAGGCAGCGGTCAGACGACGTCGTCGGGCTCGGAACCGCTCTCGATGACGCGCATGGCCACCTCGCGCAGCTTGACGTTGTTGTCCTGCGAGGCGCGGCGGAGGATGTCGAAGGCCTCCTCCGAGACGACGCGGTGGCGCTCGATGAGGATGCCCATCGCCTGGCCGACGAGGCGGTGGCTCTCGACGGCGCGCTCGAGGTTCGCCTCGCTCTGCCGGAACCGGTCGACCGTGACGATGCGGTCGACCGCCTGCGCGAGCGAGTGCAGCAGCAGCTCGGCGAAGGTCAGCTCGACCGGGCCCGGCGGCCTCGCGGCCACCGGCACGCACACCCGGCACACGGCGTGCTCGCCCTGCGACACCAGCACGACGTCGCTGTCGTGCGACCGCGAGGCCTCGAGCGCCGTCCGGAAGGCGGCCGCGATGGCCGACGGCGGCACCGGACCCGCAGCGCCGGCGTACAGGTCGTGCTGGCTCGTGGTCACACGAAGCACCGCCTCGCCGGCGAGCACCTCGCCGATGGAGGCCGCGGCGACGGACAGCGCCTCCTCGAGGTCCTCCGAGCGGACGAGCCGGCGCGCGGCGTCGGTGATCCGCTCGACGGCAGCGCGACCCGCCCTCGAGCCGTCGGCGGACGGCGTCGCCGGGTGCAGCGTGCTCACGGGGGGCCTCCAAGGCATGCGTCGGGAAGGCCCGCGAACTTGGAGGCAGGCACAGTCTTGCATCAGCGCGCGTGCACGCCAAAACGCGACACGGCCCGATCTGCCCGTGGCACAAGGGCGCACGGCGATCGGGCCGCGAGGGGCCGGCTCCGACGGGTCAGGCGGAGTCGGGGTCCTGACCGCTCTCGACGACGCGGGTCGCGATCTCGCGCAGCTTGATGTTGCGGTGGAGCGAGGCCTGCCGGAGCATCTCGAACGCCTGCTTCGCCGTGACGCGGTGGCGCTCGATGAGCACCCCGACCGCGTGCCCGATGAGCCGGTGGCTCTCGATCGCCTGCTCGAGCTGGTGCTCCTTCTCGGCGCGGGCCCGGCTCGCCACGACCCGGTCGACGGCCTGGCCGAGAGTCTGCGCGAGCAGGTCGCCGACGATCAGCTCGTCGCTGCCGACGATGCGCGGCTCGTCGAACTGCACCCACGCGCGGCACTCGGAGTCCTGCGACGTCGGCAGGAGCAGCAGCCCCTCACGCTTGTCACCGACGAGGACGTCGTGGCCGTGCGGCGACGACTCGAGGCCCTCGCGCACGGCCTCGTCGAGCTCTGAGGGCTGCACGCGGCCGCGGGGAGACAGCACGACGACCTCGCCCTTGTCGTCGGCCACGCGCAGCGTCACCTCGCCGTCGAAGAGCACGGTGAAGCCGGTGACGGCCGTGGCCAGGGCCTGGTCGAGCCCCTCCGCGGCGGCGAGCTCGACGGCGACCCGCCCGGCGAGCTCGCGACGCATCCGGGACTCGCGCTCGCGGGTCTCGTCGCGGGCCACGCCGAGCACGAAGCCGGCATGGTCGGGCGTCTCGGGCACGCTCGCGGCCCGGGTGTGCACCCACGCCTCTCCACCGCTCTTCCTCCGGATGCGGTAGTGCTCGTCGAGGAACGGCTGTCCGGTGCGCAGCTGCTCGACGCGGCGCGCGTGGGCCTCGTTCTCGGCGGGTGCCTCGTCGGCCGGGATCCACCACGGGTAGGGCGGCGTGAACGGCCCGTCGGACAGCGACCAGCCGTAGTCGCGGGTGAAGGCCCCGTTGAGCTCGACCACCGTGCCCTCGGAGTCGGCGACGACGAGCGGATCCTGGATGGCGCCGAGGATGGCACGCAGCCAGGCGGCGTCGCGCGAGCGCGACCGTGACCGCTCGAGGTTGGCGGCCAGCCGGGCGCGCAGCTCGGTCGGGTCGAAGGGCTTGACGACGTAGTCGTCCGCGCCCATGGTCAGCCCGATCGTGCTGGCCTCGACGCCGGCGCGTGCCGACAGGAGCACGACGGGCACGTCACGCAGGGCAGCGTCCTCGCGGATCTCGCGGACGAGGGTGAGCCCGTCCATCCGCGGCATCATGACGTCGGCGAGCACGATGTCGGGACGGCCGGCCCGCATGCGCTCCAGGGCCTCCACGCCGTCGCGCGACGTCACGACGTCGTAGTCGTCACGCAGGTGCCGGGTGACGTGCCAGCGCATGTCGGGGTTGTCCTCGACGACGAGCAGGGTCGGACGGCCCGACCCGGCGTGCCCGGCGGCCTGGGCAGCTTCATCCGCGCCCTGGTCGGGGCCGCCCCAGGCCACGGCCTCGCTGATGAACGACTCGACCGGTCGCGGGGTGATCGACGGTCTGCTGGCCGACTGGGTGGGCGGCTCTCCCCAGGGGAGCCGGACGGTGAAGCTGCTCCCCCGCCCCTCGCCGCTGTCGAGGGTGATGGTGCCGCCCAGCAGCGCGACCAGCTGCCGCACGATGGACAGCCCGATGCCCGCCCCCTCGCGGGAGCGGCGCTCGTCGCTGCCCGCGAGCTGCCGGAACCGGTCGAAGACGTGGTCGCGGTCCTTTTCGGGGATGCCGATGCCGGTGTCGCTCACCGACACCTCGTAGCCGGTGTCGTCACCCCTAAGGGCGAGCGCGATCCGGCCCTGCGGCGTGAACTTCAGCGCATTGGAGAGCAGGTTGAGCACGATGCGCTCGTACATGTCGACGTCGACGTACGCCTCGCGGTCGAGGTCGCCCCGCTCGACGACGAAGTCGAGCCCCATCCGCTCGATGGCCGGGCGGAAGTTGGCGGCGACGCCGTCGGTCACTGCAGCCACGTCGACGGCGACGCGGTGCGGCTCGACCGCACCGGCCTCGACGCGGGTGAGGTCGAGGATGCGGTCGACGAGCCCCGTGAGGCGCTCGGTGTTGCGCGCGATCATTTCGAAGCGACGGCGGGTGTCGTCGTCGAGGCCGTCGGCGGCCAGGGCGTCCTGCACCGGCCCCGCGATGAGCGCCAGCGGGGTGCGCAGCTCGTGGCTGACGTTGGCGAAGAAGTCGGACTTCGCGACGTCGAGCTCGGCGAGGGCCTCCTCGCGCGCACGGTCGTCGGTGCGGCGGCGGACGCCGCTCAGCGCCGTCGCGACGTGCGAGGCGCACAGCTCTGCGTACGCCTGCAGCTGCGCGTCCCAGGGTCGGCGCGGGTTGGCGTCGAACCGCAGCAGCGCCGTGGGCTCGGTGAGCCCCGGCTCGAGCACGGGAACGACGTGCACGCCGGGCTCGGCGCCCGGTGCCGCCCCATTGCCGTCGAGCCAGACGAGCTGGACGTCGAGGTGGTCGGCGGTCTTCGTGCGCAGCACGTCGAGGGTGCGCTCACGCACCTGCTCCCGGCTCTCG
The DNA here is from genome assembly GCA_966081555.1 of uncultured Terrabacter sp. GTDB lineage: Bacteria > Actinomycetota > Actinomycetes > Actinomycetales > Dermatophilaceae > Terrabacter. The sequence continues at coordinate 2,359 of CBHRRQ010000025.1, read as the reverse complement.
GGCGCGCCTGCGCCGATGAGCGCGTCGAACAGCTCGACCGCGGCACCGGCACGGCGCACCGAGAGCACCTTGTCCGTCGTCTCGACCGCGACGTTGAGGATGCCGACGACGTGGCCGTCGGCGTCGTGGATGGCGCCGTAGGACCACGTGAAGTAGGCCTCTTCGAGGAAGCCGAAGCGGTCGACGACGAGCAGCTCGTCCTCGACCCACGTCGCCGGCCCTCCCCCGAGCACCCCGTCGAACATCGGCCCGATGACGTCCCAGACCTCGGGCCAGACCTGCCGCACCGGACGGCCGAGGGCCGCCGGGTGCTTGCTGCGGCCGAGCAGGGTGCGGTAGCCGTCGTTGTAGACCATGGTCAGGTCGGGCCCCCAGCACACGAGCATGGGGAAGCCGGACGAGAGGCAGATGTCGACGATGGAGCGCAGGTTGTCGGGCCAGGTGTCGAGCGGGCCCAACGACGTGGCGGACCAGTCGGTGCGGGCGAAGAGGGACTGCATCTCGACGGAGCGTGGGACGGGCGCGCCGAGATCGGGCCCCGGGACTCCGTTCACGGAGTCACCGTCGGGGCGTGAGGGGGTCACACGACCTCCGGAAAGTGGAACACGCAACTGCCTCCGGCGGCATACAGCGGGACTGACACCCCGTCTGCTCGAGGCTGGCACAGTGTTGCACACGGCACCGACGCCGGGGCCTGCCCGACTGTCCGCACGGTCAGGAAGCGGCCAGCGCCCGGCTAGCGTTCAGGGCGCCAGACCACCAGGGCCTGCGACGCAGGCGTGCGCGGCGGACGCTGCCCGGGCCGCACCGCCACGACCTCTCCGCGCGGGCCCACGGCGAACACCCGGGTGCCCGAGGCGCCGGCCGCGAGGGCAGCACGGGCGGTGCTCAGCTCGGCGGTGAGCTCCTGCACGCGCGACTGCAACGCGTTCACGTGGTTCTCGAGGTCGAGGATGCGCTGGATGCCGGCGAGCGAGACGCCCTCCTGCGAGAGGCGCTGGACCTCGCGCAGCATGGCGACGTCGCGCGAGCTGTAGCGGCGGCCACCGCCGCGCGTGCGGGACGGCGAGACGAGGCCGAGCCGGTCGTACTGCCGCAGCGTCTGCGCGTGCATGCCGGCCAGCTCGGCCGCGACGGAGATGACGAAGACGGGCGCGTCGTCGTCGTGACCGCCGGGTCGGGCGCTCCTGCGAGCCATCCTCCTCGCCTCCTTCTCTCGTAGATCTCCCTGATCTCGCTGATCTCGTCGCTCGTGTCGTCGTGGGTGACGTCAGGCGCGGGCGCGCTCGAACAGCTCGGCGCGCGGGTCGTGGCCGCTCTCGGCCGCGGCCATCTTCTCGACCGCCTCGCGGGCCTCGTCGGTGAGCCGCTGCGGCACGACGACCTGCACCTTGGCGAGCAGGTCGCCCGTGTGGTCGCCGCGCTTCACGCCGCGCCCCTTGAGGCGCAGCACGCGGCCGCTCGGCGTGCCGGCAGCCACCTTGACCTTGACCTGGCCGCCGTCGAGCGTCGGCACCGCGACGGTGGCGCCCAGCGCGGCCTCGGCGAAGGTCACCGGCAGGTCGATGGTGAGGTTGTCGCCGTCACGCCCGAAGACGGGGTGCTTGTCGACCGACACCGTGAGGATCAGGTCACCGGCCGGAGCGCCGGGGTCGCCCTGACGGCCCTTGCCGCGCAGGCGGATCCGCTGCCCGTCCTTGACGCCCGCGGGGATGCGGGCGTTGATGCGACCGAGGTCGGGTGAGCTGAGCGACACGGTCGAGCCCTCGACGGCGTCGCGGAAGCCGATGCGGGTGCTGGCCTGCACGTCGGCGCCGGGACGCGGGCCCGCGGGGGCTCCGTAGCCGCCGTAGCCGGCACCGGGGCCGGCCGCACCGCCGCCGAACATCTGGCCGAGGATGTCCTCGAGGTTCGGCTGGCCGCCGGCGCCACCGCTGCTGAACCGGACGCGCTGGCCGCCGCCGCCCGCACCGCCGAACGCGGAGAAGATGTCCTCGAAGCCGGCGCCGCCGCCACCGGGTCCACCCGCGGTGAAGCGGGCGCCGCCGTGCGACATGGCGCGGATGGCGTCGTACTCGCGGCGCTGCTCGGGATCGGACAGGACGGCATACGCCTCGCCGATCTCCTTGAAGCGCTCCTCCGCCTTGGCGTCACCGACGTTGTGGTCGGGGTGCATCGTGCGGGCGAGCTTGCGGTACGTCTTCTTGATCGTCGCCGCGTCGGCGTCCTGGGGCACGCCGAGGATGCCGTAGAAGTCCTTCTCGAACCAGTCCTGGCTAGCCAAGGCGCACCTCCTTCGTCACGGTGGGACTCACGCTGCTCCCATCATCGGGTATGCCGCCGGGCTGCGCGGGCAGCC
>CBHRRQ010000024.1:0-25437 GCA_966081555.1 uncultured Terrabacter sp. | reverse complement strand
CGACGTAGGCGGCGCGCACCGTGAGGTCGGGCCTGCGGGCCGCGACGGCTGCGACCAGTCCACCGATGGCAGACCGGCCTGCGGGTGACGACGTGCCGTGGGCGGCCGCGACGAGCACGGGAGCTTCGCGGGTCATGGCGCCACTCTGTCAGGTGGTGCCCGCATCGGATCCTCCGGACCGGTCCCTGGTGGGCGGACGGAAGGGGTGAGCGCTCGCACGTCGACCCGGTGGCCGAGTGAGCCGGTCGTTACCAGCGCAACGCGCGATCGAAACGCGGCTGAAACACGCGCTTCCTACCGTGGTGGCCACGTGAACCCGAGCTGCGACGGAAGGAGTCCGCCGTGCTGATCGACACCGACCTCGCCGGTGTCCCCGTGCTCGTCGTGGGACCGTCCGAGGCGCTGGCGCCCGTCGTACGCCGCTACTCGCGGGCAGGGGCCCTGGTGACCACGGCCCTCTCCTCCGACGCCGTGACGTCGGAGGCGTGCGCGGGCGTGCGCCTCGGCGTGCTCGTGGGACCCGCCGTCGCGTGGTCCGGCGCCCGGGAGGCGCTCGCCGCGACCTGCGTCGTCGTCAGCGAGACGGTCGACGAAGGCCGTCCGTCCAGCGGTCGCGTCGTGCTCGTGGGTGCGGGCCCCGGGGGTCTCGAGCTGCTCACGCTCGCCGGGGTCCGCGCCCTCGCCGACGCCGACGTCGTGCTCACGGACCGCCTCGCGGACGTGGGCGACGTGGCCGCCCTCGCGCCCGGTGCCGAGGTCATCGACGTGGGCAAGCGCCCCGGCCACCACGCGGTGCCCCAGGCCGAGATCGAGCGGATCATGGTCGAGCGAGCGCAGGCCGGTCGCGTGGTCGTGCGCCTCAAGGGCGGCGACCCCTACGTCTTCGGGCGGGGCGGCGAGGAGGTCCTCGCCGCCGTGGAGGCCGGCCTGCCCGTGACGGTGGTCCCCGGCGTCACGTCCGCCGTCGGCGTGCCCGGGGCGGCCGGCATACCCGTGACGCACCGCGGCGTCAGCCACGTCTTCACGGTCGTGTCGGGGCACGTGCCGCTCGAGCCTCACCAGGCTGCCTCCCTCGCCACCCTCGGCGGCACGGTCGTCTTCCTCATGGGCATGCACAACCTCGTGCCGATCACCACCGCGCTGGTGCGCGCCGGCCTGGCGCCCGACACGCCGGCGGCCGTCGTCGAGCGCGGCTTCACGCCCGACCAGCGGAGCATCGTCGGCACCGTCGACACCCTGGCCGACCTCGTGGCGCGTGCAGGCTCCGCCTCGCCGGCGGTCATCGTCGTCGGTGACGTCGTGTGCCAGTCCGACGTGTGGGCCCGGCGTGTGGGCGCCGAGGACCGCGCGGGCGCGAGCCCCGCGATGGGCGCCGTCGGATGAACGGTGACGAGGGGCGCCCTGAGCCGGCGTCCGACGGGGATGCGCAGCGGGACGCGACGTCCCCGCGTAGGAGCCACCCGCGTACGGCCTGGTCGAGCGAGCTGAACGGGCCCGACCCCGACGGCGCCGACACCGTGCGGCCCGAGGCGACGGGACCGGTCCTCACGGGCTTCCGCATCGCCGTCACCTCGGACCGCCGCTCGAGCGACCTCATCGACGCGTTCGTGCGCCGCGGCGCGGAGGTGCTGCACGCCCCGGCCGTCCGCATCGCCCCGGTCGAGGAGGACGAGATCCTCCTCAGCGACACGCGGGCCGTCATCGAGTGCCGCCCCGACGTCGTGGTCGTCACGACGGCATACGGCTTCCGCCGCTGGATCGAGGCCGCCGACGCCGCAGGCCTCGGTGAGGAGCTGTCCCGCACGCTCGACGACGCGCGGATCATCGTGCGCGGACCCAAGGCGCGAGGCGCAGTGCGCGCCGCGGGCCACGACGACGACGGCATCGCCCACGACGAGCGCACCGCCTCGACGATCGGCCTGGTGCTCGACGCCGGCGTGCGCGGCAAGCGGGTTGCCTTGCAGCTGCACGGCCACGAGGACGTCGAGCAGCTGGAGCGGCTGCGCACCGCAGGCGCGTCGGTGCTGACCGTCGCTCCCTACCGCTGGGTGCGCCCCACCGACGAGAGCCGGCTCGGCCGCCTTGTCGCCGCCGTGGCCGCCCGGGAGGTCGACGTCGTGACCTTCACGTCGGCACCCGCTGTGGACGGGCTCGTCTCTGCTGCAGCGCAGCTCGGCATGGACGGGGTGCTCGTCGACGCGCTGCGGTGTGGCGTCACCGCCGCAGCCGTCGGCCCGGTGACGGCAGCGCCGCTGCTCGACCTCGGCATCACTCCGATCGTGCCCGACCGGTTCCGCATGGGTGCGCTGATCCGCACCGTCGTCGAGCACCTCACCGTCAACGGCGTCGAGCAGGTGCAGACGGCCCTCGGTCCGCTCGTCGTCCACGGCCGGCGGGTGACCTTCGGGGGGCAGACGGTGACCCTGGCCCGTGGCCCGCGCGCCATGCTCGCGGCCCTGATGTCCGAGCCGGGGGCGGTGCTGAGCCGCGAGCGGCTGCTCGACGAGCTGCCCGACGCGGAGAACGAGCACGCGCTCGACATGGCGGTGAGCCGCCTGCGGTCCGCGCTGCCCGACCGGCACCTCGTGCAGACCGTCGTGCGGCGGGGCTACCGCCTCAACGTCTGAAGGTCAGCGGGAGGCCGCGGCGCCCTCGGCGTCGGCGAGGATGTCGGGCGCGTTCTCGACGATCCACAGCATGAGCGGCACCATCCGCTCGGCGAGCTCGGCCCCGCGCGGGGTCAGGGAGTACTCGACGTGGGGCGGCACGACGGGGCGTGCGTCGCGGTGGACGAGACCGTCGGCCTCGAGCATGCGCAGCGTCTGGGCGAGCATCTTCTCGCTCACGCCCTCGGCACGGCGTCGCAGCTCGCTCCACCGCAGCGGCTCGCCCTCGGACAGGGCCAGGAGCACGAGCGTGCCCCACTTGCTCGTCACGTGGTCGAGCACGACCCGGCTGGGGCACCCGGACGCGTAGACGGCATCCGGGAAGTAGTCGCGCAGCGTCGGACTAACTGTCATGTCAGTACCTTACTTCAAAGTGGGTACTAACTTCTGGGAAGTATGCCCGGGCGACGGTCGTTCTCGTGGGTGTCCAAGCCTTCGAAAGGAACGTCATGCCCCTTCTCGTCACCGGTGCCAGCGGCCACCTCGGCCGCCTCGTCGTCGAGGCCCTGCTCGACCGCGGCATACCCGCCGCCGACATCGTCGCCACCGCCCGCAAGACCGACTCGCTCACCGACCTCGCAGAGCGCGGGGTGCAGGTGCGCCGCGCCGACTACGACGACCCGGCTTCGCTCGACGCGGCGTTCGCCGACGTCGACCGACTGCTCTTCGTCTCCGGCAGCGAGGTGGGTGCGCGAATCCCGCAGCACGCCAACGTGATCCAGGCCGCCAAGAAGGCCGGCGTCGGCTTCGTCGCGTACACGAGCATCACCCGCGCCGACACCTCCGACCTGGCGCTCGCGGCCGAGCACCGCGCGACCGAGGAGATGCTCGCAGCCTCCGGCCTCACCCACGCCCTGCTCCGGAACTCGTGGTACCTCGAGAACTACACCGGCCAGCTGCCGACCGTGCTCGAGCACGGCGCGGTGCTCGGTGCCGCCCGTGACGGGCGGGTCAGCGCGGCGACGCGTGCCGACTACGCGGCTGCGGCTGCCGCGGTGCTCGCCGGTGGCGACCACGACGGCGCCGTCTACGAGCTCGGCGGCGACCACGCCTTCACGCTGGCCGAGTTCGCCGCAGCGGTCGGGCGGGTGACCGGGCGTGAGGTCACCTACCGCGACCTCTCCGTCGACGACTACACCGCCGCGCTCGTGGCTGCCGGCCTGCCCGAGGGGTATGCCGCCGTGCTGGCCGACAGCGACCGCGGCATCGCCGAGGGCGCCCTCTTCACCGACTCCGGTGACCTGTCGCGCCTCACGGGACGGCCCACCACCGACGTGGAGGACGCCCTCCGCGCAGCCCTGGCTGCCGTCTCCGTCTGACCTCAGGCGACAGCGACGTCGGAAGCTGAGCACTCGACTGGGACTTGGCGTCGAGTGCTCGGTTTCCGACGGCCGGCTCAGGGGAGGAGGGGGAGGCCGATGTGGACGATGCCGTGCTGGACGCGGACGGCATACGTCGGCAGGGTGGTCGCCTCGTCGTCGAGGGCGGCGCCGGTGCGCAGCGAGAAGACCTGCTTGAGCAGCGGTGACGCGACCGTCGGCTCGCCGCCCCGGTCGCCGGTGAGCCCACGAGAGAGGACGGCGGCGCCGGCGTACGGGTCCAGGTTGTCGATCGCGTAGATCATCCCGTTGGGCAGCAGGAAGAGCGCGGCCTGGGCGCCGCCGGGCAGCAGCACCGCGACGCCGCGGCCGGGCACGAGCCGGTGCACGTCGCAGGCGGGCACCCACTGCTTGGCGCCGGGGGCGGGCACGATCCCCGGACGGACGACGGTCCGGGCCGGTGCGGTCGTGGGAGCGGGAGCAGGGGCGGTGGCGAGGGTGGTCATCGGGTTCCTCTCTGGTGCACGCGGACTCGGTCAGTCAGGGCGGTTGGTGGACGGCATGCCGAGCATGACCGGCACCTTGCGCGGGCCGGACTCGTCGAACGCGACGGTCGGGTCCGCCTCCTCCGGGGCGTTGACGAACGACACGAAGCGGGCGAGCTTCTCGGGGTCGTCGAGCACGGCCTTCCACTCGTCCTGGTAGCCGTCGACGTGGCGCGCCATGGTGGCCTCGAGGTCGGCGGCGATGCCGAGCGAGTCGTCGCAGACGACGGCCTTGAGGTGGTCGAGGCCGCCCTCGAGCGACTCGAGCCACGGCGCCGTGCGCTGCAGCCGGTCGGCGGTGCGCACGTAGAAGACGAGGAACCGGTCGATGTAGCGCACCAGCGTCTCGTCGTCGAGGTCGCTCGCCAACAGGCGGGCGTGCGCGGGCGTCTGGCCGCCGTTGCCGCAGACGTAGAGGTTCCAGCCCTTGTCGGTGGCGATGACGCCGACGTCCTTGCCGCGCGCCTCCGCGCACTCGCGGGCGCAGCCGGAGACGCCGAACTTCAGCTTGTGCGGCGAGCGGAGCCCGCGGTAGCGGTGCTCGAGGTCGACCGCCATGCCGACCGAGTCCTGCACTCCGTAGCGGCACCACGTCGACCCGACGCACGACTTCACGGTGCGCAGCGACTTGCCGTAGGCCTGCCCCGACTCCATGCCGACGTCGACGAGGCGCTGCCAGATGGCCGGCAGCTGCTCGACCCGGGCACCGAAGAGGTCGATGCGCTGACCGCCGGTGACCTTGACGTAGAGCCCGAAGTCCTGGGCGATCTGGCCGATCGTGATGAGCTGCTCGGCGGTGACCTCGCCGCCCGGCATACGGGGGACGACCGAGTAGGTGCCGTTCTTCTGGATGTTGGCGAGGAAGTGGTCGTTGCTGTCCTGCAGCGCGGCCTGCTCGCCGTCGAGGATGTGGTCGCTGCTCGTCGACGCGAGGATCGAGGCGACGGTGGGCTTGCAGATCTCGCAGCCCGTGCCCGTGCCGTAGCGGGCGATGAGCCCCGAGAAGGTGCGGATGCCGGTCCCGGCGACGATCTCGAAGAGCTCGGCGCGGCTCTGCTCGAAGTGCTCGCAGAGCGCCTTCGACAGCTCGACGCCCGAGTCGACGAGCAGCTTCTTGACCGTGGGGAGGCAACCGCCGCAGGTGGTCCCGGCGTTCGTGCAGCCCTTGATGGCGGCTAGGTCGCAGGCGCCCTCGGCGATCGCGCCGCAGATCGAGCCCTTCGTCACGTTGTTGCACGAGCAGATGACGGCGTCGTCGGGCAGGGCGTCGGCGCCGAGCTCGGCACCGGCGGGGGAGACGAGTGCGCCGGGGTCGCCTGGCACCTCGCGTCCGACGTACGCCTTGAGCGTGGTGTACGCCGACGCGTCGCCGACGAGGATGCCGCCGAGCAGCGTCTTCGCGTCGTCGCTGACGACGACCTTCGCGTAGGTGCCCTTCGTCGCGTCGGTGTGCACGATCTCGAGCGCGCCGGGCGTCGTGGCCATGGCGTCACCGAAGGAGGCGACGTCGACGCCGAGCAGCTTGAGCTTGGTCGAGAGGTCGGCGCCGGGGAAGGTCGCCTCGCCGCCGAGCAGCCGGTCCGCGACGACCTCGGCCATCGTGTAGCCCGGCGCGACGAGCCCGTAGCAGCGGCCCTCGACCGCGGCGACCTCGCCCACGGCCCAGACGTTCTCGTCGCTCGTGCGGCAGGTCAGATCGGTGACGACGCCGCCACGCTCGCCGACGTCGAGACCGGCGTCGCGGGCGACCGCGTCCGAGGGGCGCACGCCGGCCGAGAAGACGACGAGGTCGGTGAGCAGCGCCGTGCCGTCCGACAGCTCGACGGCGAGGCGACCGTCGTCCTGCGGGGAGATCGAGCTCGTGCCGGCGCCGGTGTGCACCTGCACGCCGAGGTTGCTGATGAGCCCTTCGAGCACGGCCCCGCCGCCCTCGTCGACCTGCAGCGGCATGAGGCGCGGCGCGAACTCGACAACGTGCGGGGTGAGTCCGAGCAGCCGCAGTGCGTTGGCCGCCTCGAGCCCGAGCAGGCCGCCGCCGACGACGAGACCGTTGGCCTCGCGGCCCTCGGCGCGGGCCCGCTGGTGCGCCTCCTCGGCAGCGCTGCGGATGCCGTCGAGGTCGTCGAGGGTGCGGTAGACGAAGCAGCCGCTCGAGTCGTGGCCGGGCACCGGCGGCACGAAGGGGTAGGAGCCCGTGGCGAGCACGAGCGCGTCGTACGCGATGACGTCGCCGGCGCTCGTGGTGACGGTCCGCGCCTCCCTGTCGACCGACTCGGCGCAGGTGCCGAGACGGAGGTCGACGAGGGAGTCGCCGGTGTACGTGTTGCCTGCGAGAGCGAGGGCGCCGCGGTCCCAGGCGCCGACGTACGAGGACAGGCCGACGCGGTCGTATGCCGCCTCCGCCTCCTCGGAGAGCACGACGACCTTCCACGTGCTCTGGGTGTCACGCGAGCGCAGTGCCTCGACGAAGCGGTGGCCGACCATGCCGTGGCCGACGACGACGACGGTGCGGGTGTCGGTGCCGTTGGGGTTCTCGGTCGTCGTGGTGGTCATCAGGCGGCTCCTTCGGTCAGGGCGGCGGGTGCCGGCACCGGGGCGGGGCTGGTCTGGTCGATGGCGGACTGCTCAGAGGTGGAGTGGGCGGGTTCGGCTGCGGGAGAGAGCGGCTCGGCCGATCGCAGCCACGAGCAGAGGCCGTCGACCGCGCCCTTGCACGAACCGCACCCGGTCGTGGCGCGGGTGGCCTCGGCGATGCCGACGACGGTGTCGGCCCCCGCCCGGAAGGCGCCGACGATGGCCGACTTCGTCACGGTGTTGCAGCGGCAGATGACGGCGGAGCCCGGCATCTCGGCGAGATTCACCGTCTCGGGGGCGGCCGAGCGGGTGACGGCGCGGCCGAGCATGAGCGCGAGGCGGTCCCGCGGGACGGCGGCCCCGGTGTCGTACAGCTGGGTGAGGGCCCCTGTGGCGTCACCGACCCCGAGCAGGATGGCGCCGACGAGGCGGTCCTGCCGCAGCACGAGCTTGGCGTAGCGGCCGCGCACCGGGTCGGTGAAGGCGAGCACCTCGTGGCCCGGGTCGTGCACGTCGACGTCGACGGTGCCCATGCTCGCGAGGTCGATGTCGTGGGCCTTGAGCCGGGTGAGCACGCTCGTGCCCTGGTACGTGGCGTCGGCGTCGGCCCCGGTGAGCACGTCGGCGAGGACGCGGGCCTGGTCCCAGCCGGGCTGCACGAGGCCGGGCACCTCGCCGCGGTGCTGGCTGCACTCGCCGATGGCGTGGACGTGGGGCACGGAGGTGGCGAGCCGGTCGTCGACGACGACGGCCTTGTCGACCTCGAGGCCCATGGCGACGGCGAGGTCGGTGCGGGGTCGCACTCCGGCGGCCACGACGACGAGGTCGGCAGGCACGGCCGACCCGTCGCTGAGCACCACGTGGGCCGGCTCGCCGTCGCGGGCCGGGTGGCGGGCGGTGACGAGCTGGCCGAGCACGAGGCGCGCCCCGATGCCGCGCACGACCCGGGTGAGCACGGCGCCCCCGTCGACGTCGAGCTGTCGGTCCATCGGGAAGTCCTGCGGGTGGACGATCGTCACCTCGACGCCGCGGGCGAGGAGGCCGCGAGCCGCCTCGAGTCCGAGCAGGCCACCGCCGAGCACCACTGCGGTGGAAGCCGACTCGGCTGCCTCCACGATGCGGGACGAGTCGTCCACGGTGCGGAAGGCGACCACACCCTCGGCCAGTGGAGCGTCGGGACCCGGAGTGCCGGCATACAGCCCCTCGGTGGGGGGAACGAAGGCCGTGCTGCCGGTGGCGAGCACGAGCTCGTCCCAGGCAATCGTGCGCCCGGCGCCCTCGGCATCGGTCAGGGTGGCGACCTTGGTCGCCGTGTCGACGGCGGTGACCCGGGCACCGGTGACGACCTCGACGTGGCGAGCGGCCCACCAGCCGTCGGGCTTGAGGCGGGTGTCGCGTGGGGTGATGCCGCCCGCGACGACGGTCGAGAGCAGCACCCGGTTGTAGGCGGCGTGCGGCTCCTCGCCGACGACGGTGAGGGCGAAACGGGTGGCGTCGGGGTCGCGGTGGCGGATCTCCTCGGCGAGCCGGGCACCGGCCATGCCGTTGCCGACGACGAGCACCCGGCGGGGGGTGGGGGTCATGAGACGGCCTCCAGGCGGACGGCGCACGCCTTGAACTCGGGCATGCGGCTGGTCGGGTCGAGGGCGGCGTGGGTGAGCGAGTTGGCCCGGCCGTCGCCGGCCCAGTGGAACGGGAGGAAGACGACGTCGCCGCGCATGTCGTCGTCGAGGCGCACGGCCGCGCGGGTGCGGCCGCGGCGGCTCACGACGTCGACGAGGTCACCGTCGGCGACGCCCGCGGCCCCGGCGGTGTCGGGGTGCAGCTGCACGAACATCTCACCCGCGGCCGCCGACAGCTCGCCGACGAGCCGGGTCTGCGCGCCCGACTGGTAGTGCTGGAGCACCCGGCCGGTCGTCGCGACGAGCGGATATTCCGCGTCGTCGGCCTCGGCCGGACCGACGTGGTCGACGGGCACGAAGCGGGCGAGCCCGTCGGGCGTGGCGAACGCGTCGAGGAAGAGGCGCGGCGTGCCCTGGGGCCGCTCCGGGGTGCACGGCCAATGCAGGCTCTCGCCGGCGTCGAGGCGCTCCCACGTGACCGCGGAGTAGTCCGCCGGGCCGCCCGCCGACGCGCGGCGGAGCTCCTCGAAGACGACGCGGGGGTCCGTGGGGAACTCTGTGCTGCAACCGATCCGGGCGGCGAGCTCGCTCCACACGTCGAGCTCGCTGCGGCAGAGGTCCGGCGCCGCGAGGGCGCGACGGCGTCGCAGCACGCGCCCCTCGAGGTTGGTCAGGGTGCCCTCCTCCTCGGCCCACTGCAGCACCGGCAGGACGACGTCGGCGGTGGCCGCGGTCTCCGACAGGACGAAGTCGCAGACGACGAGCATGTCGAGGGAGGCCAGCCGCTCGGCAACGGCCCGCGCGTCGGGGGCGGACACGACCGGGTTGCTGCCGTGCACCATCAGCATCCGCGGGCCGGCGTCGGTGCCGAGGGCCGACAGCAGCTCGAAGGCGCTGCGGCCCGGGCCGGGCAGGTCGTCGGGGTCGACGCCCCAGACTGCAGCCACGTGCGCGCGTGCCGCGGGGTCGTCGATCTTGCGGTAGCCGGGCAGCTGGTCGGCCTTCTGGCCGTGCTCGCGCCCGCCCTGGCCGTTGCCCTGGCCGGTGATCGTGCCGAAGCCGGTGCCGGGGTTGCCCGGCAGCCCGAGCACGAGTGCGAGGGCGATGAAGGCCGTCACCGTGTCGGTGCCGCTCGCGTGCTGCTCGCTGCCGCGCGCGGAGAGCACGTACGCACCGCGCTCGGTGTCGCGGGCCCGGGCGAGGGCAGCGACCGCTGCGCGCATCGTCGTCACCGAGACCCCCGTGACGCGCTCGACGCGCTCGGGCAGCCACTGGGCCGCGACCGGCCAGAAGTCATCGAAGCCCGACGTGCGCTCGGCGACGTAGCGGCGGTCGGCGTACCCCTCGGTGACGGCCAGGTGGACCATGCCGAGGGCGAGCGCCGCGTCGGTGCCGGGGCGCAGCTGGAGGTGCAGGCCGCCGCCGTCGACGGCCTTGGCGGCCGTCGGGGTCAGCCGCGGGTCGGCGACCATGAGCCCACCCGAGTCGGCGGCGCGCACGAGGTGCGTGAGGAAGGGCGGCATCGTCTCGGCGGGGTTGGCACCGAGGAGCAGGACGGCGTGCGCCGAGCCGATGTCGGTCACCGGGAAGGGCAGCCCGCGGTCGAGGCCGAAGCAGCGGATCCCGGCGGCGGCGGCCGAGCTCATGCACCAGCGGCCGTTGTAGTCGATCTGGCTGGTCCGCAGGGCCACCCGCGCGAACTTGCCCAGCTGGTAGGCCTTCTCGTTCGTCAGGCCGCCGCCACCGAACACGGCCACGGCATCCCGGCCGTATGCCGCCTGCGTGCGCACGATCGCGTCGGCGACGACGTCGAGGGCCTCGTCCCACGACGCGGGGGTCAGCTCGCCGTCGCGGCGGACCAGGGGAGTGGTGAGGCGTCCTGGCGTGCGGAGCAGCTCGGCGCTGGTCCAGCCCTTCTGGCAGAGGCCGCCCCGGTTGGTCGGGAAGCGCCGCGGGGCCACCGTGAGGTCCTGGGCCGTCGAGCCCGTCAGCGTCATCGCGCACTGGAGCCCGCAGTAGGCGCAGTGCGTCGCGACGCCCGGCTGCCCCTGCGGCTCGGAGGGGTTACCCCCTCCGAGCGCGCGGGTCGGCGCGGTCGTGGTGCCGGCGGTGGTCTGGGTCGTCATCGTCGGTAGCGCACCTTGGTGAGGACGGCCGCGCCGACGTAGAAGAGCGTGAAGACGACGAACGCCGCCGTGGCCGACTTCGCCGCGCCCTGGTAGGACGCGCGCAGGCCGAGGTTGATGAGCACGCCACCCACGGCGCCGATGGCGCCGGCGATGCCGATGAGGGCGCCGGACATCGAGCGCGACCAGGCGGCCCGCTCGACGGCGGGGCCGGGGATCGTGGCCGCCTTGGTCTCGAAGAGCGCCGGGATCATCTTGTAGACCGAGCCGTTGCCCAGCCCGGAGAGCACGAAGAGCAGGACGAAGCCGCCGATGAGGCCCGTGAGCTGCAGGCCGGTCGCCGCCCCCGCGGTGACGTCGTCGGCGCGGGCCGACAGGGTGACGAGCACACCGGCGCAGGCCATGCCGACGAAGGTCCACAGGGTGACGGAGGCCCCGCCCCGCCGGTCGGCGAGCTTGCCGCCCCAGACGCGGCTCACCGAGCCGAGCAGCGGGCCGACGAAGGCGATCTGGGCCGCGTGCAGGCTGGCCGCCGCGGTCTGGGCGGGAGTCGGTGCGGCGCCGCCCGTGAGTCCGGCGAGGAAGGTCTGGTTGAGCACCTGGCCGAAGGCGAAGCCGAAACCGATGAATGAGCCGAACGTGCCGATGTAGAGCAGCGAGATGACCCAGGCGTCCGCGTGCCGGAGCACCTCGAGCATCGCCTTGGGATTCGCGGTCTGGTGGTCGAGGTTGTCCATGAAGACGGCGGCGCCGACGCTCGCGACCGCGAGCAGCACGAGGTAGACGGCGCAGACGACCTCGGGGCGGCGGTTGCCCAGCGTCGCGATGACGAGCAGGCCGACGAGCTGGACCACGGGGACGCCGATGTTGCCGCCGCCGGCGTTGAGGCCGAGCGCCCAGCCCTTCATCCGCTGCGGGTAGAAGGCGTTGATGTTCGTCATCGACGACGCGAAGTTGCCGCCACCGAGGCCGGCGAGGGCCGCGACGGCCATGAAGGTGCCGAGCGAGTGCCCCGGGTTGACCATCAGCCACCACGTCAGCACGGTCGGCACGAGGAGCGCCACGCCGCTGAACATGGCCCAGTTGCGCCCGCCGAAGAACGCCGTGGCCATCGTGTAGGGCACGCGCAGCACGGCGCCGACGAGAGTCGGCACGGCCACGAGGAAGAACTTGTCGGCCGGCGTGAAGCCGTAGACGGCCTGCGGCATGAAGAGCACCATGACCGACCAGATCGACCAGATCGAGAAGCCGATGTGCTCGGTCGCGACGGACCAGACGAGGTTGCGTCGGGCGACCTTCTTGTTGCCGGCCTCCCAGGCCACGGTGTCCTCGGGGTCCCAGTCGCGGATGACGCGGGAGCGCGGCGCGGTGAGCTGGCGGAAGCGGCTCGGGCTCTCCGGGACGAGGGTGGTCGGCGTGCTGGTGGGTGCGGCGACGCTGCCGTTCGTGCTGGTGCCGGTGCTGTTTCCGGTGGTGGTGCTCACGGTTCCTCCTCGGGAGGCGGGTCGGGGGCCGCTGCGAGAGCGTGGCGCCCACGCTAGGAACGCGGTGTTGCACCACGTCCGGACTGCTGTGACACCGCGGTTACATCTCCCTCACCGGGCCGTTAGGGGGGCGTGAGGTCACGCACGCGGCACGGCCACGGGCGTCTCACCGAGGCGTTCGACGGCCGTGAGGCGACCCCGCGTAGGCTCGCGGCATGACGTCGGCTCCGGACCAGGCCTCGCTCAACACGCTGTCGGTGGGCACGGCCGGGCCACGCGTCGCCTTCCTCCACGGGCTCTTCGGCCAGGGCCGCAACTGGACCCAGATCGCGAAGGCCGTGAGCGGTCCCGACGGCTCGGACGCGCAGTGCCTGCTCGTCGACATGCCCGACCACGGGCGGTCGCCCTGGTCGCAGGAGTTCAGCCTCGACGCGTACGCCGACGCCGTGGCCGCCACGCTGCGTGCCACGGCGCCGGGGGAGTCCTGGATGGTCGTCGGGCACTCGCTCGGCGGCAAGGTGTCGATGGTGCTGGCCCTGCGCCACCCCGAGCTCGTCGGCCGCCTGGTGGTGGTCGACATCGCCCCCAAGGGCTACGGCTCCCTCGAGCGCTTCGAGGGCTACATCCGCGAGATGCAGGACCTGCCCCTGGCCGACCTCGCGAGCCGCGGTGACGCCGAGGCCCGGTTCAACGAGCCCGACCCCGGCGTCAAGGCGTTCCTCCTCCAGAACCTCCGCCGCGACGGCCAGTCGTGGCGCTGGCAGGTCAACCTCGACCTCATCGCTGCCGACGCCGCCCTCGGTGTGGACTCACGCATCGCCGACTGGCCGCGCGACGTCGACGACCTGCCGGCATACGAGGGCCCCGTCCTGTGGGTCGCCGGCGGCGACTCGCGCTACATCAAGCGCGAGGACGGCGAGCGCATGCGACGCCACTTCCCGCGGACGCGCCTCTTCACGATCAAGGGCGCCGGGCACTGGGTGCACACCGATGCCCCCGACATCATCGTCACCGCCCTGCGCCGTTTCCTCCACGCGTCCGACTAGGCGCGCCTGCAGCTCAGAGGAGGCGGCGGCCCATCGCCCAGGCCGTCAGCTCGTGACGCGAGCTGAGCTGCAGCTTGCGCAGCACCGAGCTGACGTGCGTCTCGACGGTCTTGACGGAGATGAACAGCTCCTTCGCGACCTCCTTGTACTGGTAGCCGCGGGCGATGAGGCGCATCACCTCGCGTTCGCGCGCCGACAGCCGGTCGAGCTCCTCGTCGATCTCGGCGACCTCGCCGGCCGCCGCACCGAAGGCGTCGAGCACGAAGCCCGCCAGGCGAGGGCTGAAGACGGCGTCACCGTCGGCCACCCGGCTGATCGCCGTCAGCAGCTCGTCGGCGCTGATCGTCTTGGTGACGTAGCCGCGGGCACCGGCCCGGATGACGGCGATGACGTCCTCGGCCGCGTCGGACACCGACAGCGCGAGGAAGCGCACCGGAACGTCCCCGGACGACTGCACCCCGGCACACGCGCGGATGACGTCGGCGCCGCCGTGGCCGTCTCCGCCGGGGAGGTGGACGTCGAGGAGCACGACGTCGGGCCGCTGCTCCGTGATGACCTGGACAGCCGACTCCACCGCGCCCGCCTCGCCGACGATCTCGAGCGACAGGGAGCCCGCGGCCGCCGACGCCGCCGTCAGCTCGGCGCGCACGCCGGTGCGGAACATGTGGTGGTCGTCGACGATCACGATGCGGATCGTCCGCGGGTCGGTCATGAAGCGTGCTCCTGGGTCTGGATCCGGGTCTGGGTCTGGGTCTGGGGCGCGGCTGTCGGGGCTGTGGCGGCGGGGTCCTCGGCCGGGGGCGTGGCGCTCGCGGGGTCGGGGCTCGCGGGGTCGGTGGTCGCGGGGTCGGTGCTCTTCGCCGGCGCCTTGACCGGAGCGGCCTTCGGGTCGGCGGGCTCGGGCTCGGCCGGCTGGCGCACCGGCAGGCGCAGCTCGATCTCGGTGCCGTCGGCGCGGTGCCGGATGCGGGCCGTGCCGCCGTGCCGCTCCATGCGCCCGATGATCGACTCGCGCACGCCGGCCCGGTCGTCGGGCACGTCGTCGAGGTCGAAGCCGGCGCCGTGGTCGCGCACGAAGGCCTCGACCGCATCGGGGCCCACCTCGACGTACGCGCTGACGGGCGGGCTGCCGTGGCGCACCGCGTTCCAGGCGGCCTCGCGGATCGCCTTGACGAGGGCGTCGAGGTGCTCGTCGATCTGGCGGTCGCCGGTGACGACGAGCTGCACGGGCACGCCGTGGAGGTCCTCGACCTCGCCCATCGCGGCGGTGAGCGCTGCGCCGAGCGTGCCGGCGCGGGCGTCCTCGTCGTAGAGGTAGCTGCGCAGTTGGCGCTCCTGGGCGCGGGCGAGCCGGGCGACCGTGGCGGCGTCGGACGACTGGCGCTGGATGAGCGCCAGCGTCTGCAGCACGGAGTCGTGCAGGTGGGCCGCGATGTCGGCGCGCTCGGTGGCGCGGATGCGGGCCGCCTGCTCGAGGCGCAGGTTGCTCCAGAGCCGCAGGATCCACGGCGCGCTCAGCACGGCGACCCCGACGAGCGCGGCGAGCACGGCACCCCCGACCTGCCACAACGCGGTGAGGTCGGTGCCGCGCACGAGCAGCCCGACGAGGCCGAGGATGGTGAGTCCGAGGCCGACGACCAGCCAGATCCACCGCACCGGGCGGCGGGCGCCGATGGCGTCGGTGTCGTCGAGCTGCGACCAGAAGAAGATGGCGCCGATGACGATCGCGACAACGGGCAGGATCACCTCGGCGTGCACGTCGAAACCGGCGCTGCCGAGCCAGAGCGCGCCGGCGAGGGCGAGCGCCGCGACCCCGAGCAGCGTGATGAGCACGGCCTGGTTGCCGCTGCGCAGCCACGTGCGCAGGCTTGCGAGGTCGAGGTGGTGACCGTGGCCGCCGGCGGGTGACGTCGCGGAGGTGGTGGCCCCGGCAGGGTCGGCCACGGGTGCCGGCGCGGTCGGGACCACGTCGCCGATCTCGCGCATCGTGGCCCAGAGGAACACGTAGACGGCGAGCCCCGCCCCGAAGGGGATGCTCGTCAGCACGAGGGCGATCCGGACCGCCGGGACCGGCACGCCGAGGTGGTCGGCGAGCCCGGCGGCGACGCCAGCGACGACCTTGCCCTGCCGGTGGCGCACGAGCGGGGGCCGTTGCGTCGCCCGCCACGCGGGCCGCACCGGTCCCTGACCGTTCTCGTATGCCGTCTGCACCGTCCCATCCTCACCCACGGGGGTGGGTGAGGGCGACCATCCGGGCCTGCTTTGGGGGTCGCGTCAGGGTGCGCTCAGGGTCGACCCTCATGGTTGCGCGGCGACCGCGCCGCCAGTCTGGAGCCATGACGAAAAGCAATGGGGCCCCGACGCAGGGCCATGGCCTGGACGGTTTCTACACCGCCCTCCGGCTCCCGGGCATCGTGCGCGGCAGGGACGGTCGCTGGTTCGCCGGTGTCGCGACGGGAATCGCTCGCTGGCTCGGGGTGGACCCCCTCGTCGTGCGGGCCGGCTTCATCCTCTTCTCCATCTTCTTCGGGATGGGCGTCGCGCTCTACCTCGTGCTCTGGCTGCTCATGCCCGACGAGCAGGGTGAGATCCGCGTCGAGCGCGCACTGAAGCACGGCGAGGGCAGCTCCATCTTCCTGCTCGTCGTCACTGCGATCTCGGTGCTCGGCGGTGGCCCCTGGTGGGGCGGTGACACGCAGGGCTTCCGCTTCTTCGGTTTCGTGCTGCTCGTCGTCGGCGCCTGGTGGTTCCTCACCCGCACCGACACCGGTCGTGACCTCATGACGCAGGCGCCGTGGAAGAGCTCGGGCAACCGTCCGGCACCCGCGGCCACCGGCGCACCCGTCGACCCGTACGCCTCCACGGACCCCGCCGCGTCGGGCCCGTCCGCCCCGGTCGCGACGCCGCCCCCGGCATACGGCTCCACGGGCAACGCGGCTGCCAACGCCGGCGCCACCCTGGCCACACCGAGGCCGCCCGCACCGACGCCGGTGCGCCAGCGCACGCCGTCGATCGGCTTCGCCGGCGGGCTGCTCGTCCTCGGCCTCTCGATCACCACCGGCGTCCTGCTCTCGCTCGTCGCCGACGGGGCCGACTGGCCCGGCAACCACGTCGCCATCGGAATCGCTTCCGGCGTGGGCATGCTGGGCCTCGCGATCGTCGTCGCCGGCATCGCCGGTCGCCGCTCGGGCCTCGGCTTCTTCGCCGTCGTTGGTGTCATCGCCGCCGCCGTCACGACCGCTGCCCCCGCGGGGCTGAGCTACCCGTGGCAGGTGGGTGAGCGGGCGTATGCCGTCAGCTCCCTCACGCCGGCGCCGTCCTACGACCTCGGCCTGGGTGACATGCGGGTCGACCTGACCCGCGCCGACTACAAGGGCACCTCCGGGGCCGACACCGTCAGGGCGACGGTGGGCGCGGGACAGCTGACCATCGTCGTCCCCGACGGCGTGCCCGTCACCGTGAACGCCAAGGCCCGGGCCGGCGCCCTCAAGGCCACCGGCAGCAACGAGGGCTCCCTCAACCTCGAGTCGGGCAATCCTGGCCTGCAGGCCGGTGGCATCAGCTGGGAGCGCCCGGTGCACTACGGACCGACGACCGGCCCCGACGAGATCGTCGTCGACGCCGAGGTCGGCCTGGGCGAGATCCGGGTCCTGACGGGGAGCGCGTCATGAGCGAGGACCGGTCCCGCGAGCCGGGCAGCCGGGGCGACGCCGGCGATCCGAGCGACCCGAGCGACCCGCTCGACCGCTCCACCACGAGCACCACGACCGACGCGCCCGACACGACCGACACGACCGACACGACCGACACGACCCACACCACCACCGACACGACGTCCGGGGAGACGAGCACCATGAGCCACGACGACAGCACGAGCGCAGCGCCGCAGTTCAGCGACCCGCTGGCCGACCCGCTGCCCGACCCCCTGCCCGACACGCTGCCCGACACGACGGCGAACGCGTCGACCGGCTCGGGCACCGACCCGGAGGCGACGACGACCATCCCGGCCGCCCCGACCCAGGCGCTGCCGACCGCGAGCCCGTTCCGCGTGGAGCCGACGGCACCCGTGCCCGACGACGTCGTCACCGACGCGACGCAGCTGCCGCACCTGCCGCCGCCGTCGCAGCCCGGCTCTGGGCAGTCCGCCGCCTGGCCGCCGCCGGCGGCGTCGGACCCGGCGCACCAGGACCCGCGACCCGCGCTCGTCACGGTGCGCAAGGGCCCGCGTCCCGGCTCGATCATGTTCGGGCTGCTCACGATGATCGTGGCCGGGTGGCTGCTCGCGGCCAACCTGACCGACGCGGACCTCACCTTCCGCCTCTTCGGACCGCCGATGATCGGCGCCTTCGGCGGGATGTTGCTCATCGTCGGGCTCGTCGGCGTCGTGGCCGGGCGCCTACGACGCTGACCCCGGTCCCTGTGGTTAGGCTCGGGGCACGTGCGCCGGGACGGTCCGGCACGGGTACGAGGAGACATCGTGGTCATGAAGTCCGGCATCAACCTCGAGGCGCTCGACCGGTCGGCCCGGCCGCAGGACGACCTGTTCCGGTTCGTCAACGGGTCGTGGCTCGACACGACCGAGATCCCCGGCGACCGGGCCCGGTTCGGCACCTTCGACATCCTGCGCGAGGAGTCGACGTCGCGGGTGCGCGACCTCATCGAGGCGGCGGCCGCCGACCACGACAGCGCACCGGGAACCCCGAAGCGCCAGGTGGGCGACCTCTACGCGAGCTTCACCGACACCGAGCGGATCGAGGCGCTCGGGCTCGCACCGCTCGAGCCGTTCCTGTCCGACGTCGCCACGGTGCACGACGTCGAGTCGCTCGGCGCAGTGCTCGGCCGGCTCGAGCGGGTCGGCGTCAAGGGCGTGTTCCACACCTGGGTCGGGCCCGACGAGCGCTCCCCGGAGGACTACGTCGTGTACCTCGAGCAGGGCGGCCTCGGCCTGCCCGACGAGTCGTTCTACCGCGAGGAGAAGTACGCCGAGATCCGCACGGCGTACGTCGCGCACATCGAGCGGCTGCTCGCCCTCGCCGGCATCCCCGCCGCCGACGACAAGGCCACGCGCGTCATGACGCTCGAGACCCGCATCGCCGCCGGGCACTGGGACAACGTCGCGACCCGCGACGCGGTCAAGACCTACAACGCCCACCCCCTCGACGAGGCGAAGCAGCTGGCTCCTCACTTCCCTTGGGACGCTTGGCTGCTCGGCATGGAGGCCCCCGAAGGCGCCTTCGCCAAGGTGATCGTGCGCGAGCCCAGCTTCGTCACCGCGCTCGACGAGGCGCTGGCGGCCACCGACGTCGCCGACTGGCAGGCGTGGCTCACCTGGCACGTCCTCTCCGAGTTCGCGCCGCTGCTGCCGCAGTCGTTCGTCGACGAGGACTTCGACTTCTTCGGCCGCACCCTGTCGGGTCAGCCCGAGAACAAGGAGCGCTGGAAGCGCGGCGTGGCCGTGGTCGAGTCGTGCGTCGGCGAGGCCGTCGGCCGGCTGTACGCCGAGCGCTGGTTCCCGCCGGCCGCGAAGGAGCGCATGCAGGAGCTGGTCGCGAACCTCGTCGCCGCGTTCCGCGCGTCCTTCTCGTCGCTCGAGTGGATGAGCCCCGAGACGCGTGACGAGGCGCTGAAGAAGCTCGAGGCCTTCACCCCCAAGATCGGCTACCCCGACGTGTGGCGCGACTACTCGTCCATCGACGTCGACCCCACCGACCTGGTGGGCAACGTCGCGCGCAGCTCCGCGTTCGACGTCGACCGCAACCTCGCCAAGGTGGGCCGGCCGATCGACCGCACCGAGTGGTTCATGCTGCCGCAGCACGTCAACGCCTACTACATGCCGTCGATGAACGAGATCGTCTTCCCGGCAGCGATCCTCCAGCCGCCCTTCTTCGACCCCGAGGCCGACGACGCCGTCAACTACGGCGGCATCGGGGCCGTCATCGGGCACGAGCTCGGCCACGGCTTCGACGACCAGGGCTCCCGCTACGACGGCACCGGGGCGCTGCGCGACTGGTGGACCGAGGGGGACCGTGAGCGGTTCGACGCGCTGGCCAAGCGGCTCATCGAGCAGTTCGACGGCTACACGCCGGCGGGGCTCGACTCGTCGCACAAGGTCAACGGCGGGCTCACCGTCGGGGAGAACATCGGCGACCTCGGCGGTCTGCAGATCGGCTACTCGGCCTACCGCATCGCGACCGAGGGCACCGGCATGTCCGAGATCGACGGCTTCACCGGGCCGCAGCGCTTCTTCATCGGCTGGGCCCAGGTCTGGAAGGGCAAGGCCCGTGAGGCGGAGGCGATCCGCCTGCTCGCCATCGACCCACACTCGCCGCAGGACGTCCGGGGCAACGCCGTGCGCAACCTCTCGGAGTTCCACGAGGCGTTCGCAGTGAAGCCCGGCGACGGCCTGTGGCTCGAGCCGGACGAGCGGGTCCGCATCTTCTGACGCTCCTGCGGGCCGACACGGCTGAAGGGTGGGCGCGAGCCGCGCCCACACTTCAGCCGTCGAGCGGCAGCTTGAAGCCGACGTGCGAGGCGACGAAGCCGAGGCGCTCGTAGAAGCGCCGAGCGTCCGTGCGGCTCGCGTCGCTCGTCAGCTGGACGAGGGTGGCGCCGAGCCGGCGCGACTCCTCGACGGCCCACGTGACGAGCTCGCTGCCGAGGCCACTGCCGCGCTCGCCGTCGGCGACGCGTACGCCCTCGATGATGGTGCGGGTGGCCCCGCGCCGCGAGAGCCCCGGGATGACGCTGAGCTGGAGCGTGCCGACGACGGCACCGTCGCGCTCGGCAACGACGAGGTGCTGCCCGGGGTCGGCGGCGACGCGGTCGTATGCCGCGTCGTACACCTGCGTGTCGGCGGGATCCTCTCGTCCGGCGCCGAGGGGGTCGTCGGCGAGCATCGCCACGATCGCGCAAACGTCGTCACGGGTCGCCCGGCGGATGACGGTGGCGTTCATGCGGTCTCGGCGGCGCGCTTGAGCTGGGTGAGGCCCTTCTCCATGTCGGGGCCGACGAGCTTTTCCATCGACCAGAACTTGCTCATGACACGCATGACGACGTTCTGCGGGCCGGTCATGGCCCATTGGACGCGGGTGCCCTCGCCGGCCGGCGTCAGCGTGAAGTCGACGCGGTTGTGCGCCTTCATCGGGGCGGCGAAGAGCAGGTCGACCCCGACGTGGCTGGTCTCCGACTCGAGGATCTCCATGCGCCCCTCACCGGCCTTGCTGTTGCCCCGCCACGCGTAGACGGCGCCCACCCCGGAGGCGGCACCGGCGTAGGTGCGGTCCATCGCAGGGTCGAGCCCCTCCCACGGCGACCACTTCTGCCACTCGTGGAAGTCGGCGAGAAGGGCGTGGATGCGCTCGGGCGGCGCCGCGATCGTCGTCTCGCGGGTGATGAGGAAGCTCTTGTCGGCCATGGCGGCATCCTGCCATCGGCGCCGGCCGGGAGGCGTCTGCCTGCCGGCGTGGCTCTCGACTAGCGGGCGCCTGGCTCCTTGAGCTCGTAGACGTCGGCGGAACCGAGCCGGAGTCGCAGGTGCGCCAGCGTCGTGAGCTCGGGGGACACCGTCCCGGCCCGGCGGTCGGCGTAGAGCCAGCGCACGCCACGCGCGTAGAGCCGATCGAGGCCGGATGCCGTGGGTGCCGCGAAGGCCGCCTCGTTGAGGGCGAAGGTCGGGGGGTCGGCGAACGGCTGCTGGCGCGAGCCGAGGTTGTTCCTGCCGTTCGCCCCGTGGGCGGCCTCCGTGTAGGCCCAGCCCTCGACGAGGACGGCGCGCTCGGTGAGGCCGCTGACCCAGAAGGAGCGGGCGTCGCAGCCCGGTCGGGTGAGCAGGCGCAGGCAGTGGAGGTTGGTGGCCACGACGTCACGGCTCGGCGTGTTCGCCGCCACCCAGCGAGCAGCCCGCACCTCGTCCGAGCTGACGGTCCGGGACGGCTCGGGGGCGTAGCCGCCGGTGTGGGGCACGTCGGTGAGGGGTCGCACCACCGGGGCGAGCACGAACGCCGCCGTCAGCGCCATGAGGAGGGGGAGTGCCGCCGCGCTCCCGCGCCGGCGCAGAACCCACCACACGAGCAGGCCCAGCAGCAGGGGCACGGCGACGACGGCGAGATCGGCGACGAGCTCGCCGTGCACGACGGCGGCGGGTGGGCTCTTGGCCCCCGGCGGCACGTCGGTCCGGGAGACGGAGTTCTGCAGCTGGAGCATGAGCCAGCCGGCGCCGAGACCTGCGACGGCCCAGACCGCGAGCCGCCGCCGGCTGCCACTGCGAGCCGCCACGGACCAGATCCGGTGCACGCCCCAGGCGGCGAGGACGTGCCAGGCCACGACGGCCCCGCGCATGAAGTACGCCTGGGAGACGCCGTCGACGTCGAGGAGCATCATCGCCCACCAGCCGGCGATGCCGGTGCCGAGGAGGAACCAGGCCGTCAGGTCGCCCTGACGGCGGAAGGAGAGGACGGACAGGCCGGCGAGCAACCACGCGTACTGGACGGCATACGCGACGAGGATGAGGGCGAGGAGCGTCGCGGCGCCGGGGGCGCCGAGCCTGGGGATGACCAGACCGGTGTTGACGCCGATCTCGTAGTTGGTGACGCCCGTGACCTCCTTCCAGACCGGGAAGCGCCGCACGATCCCGAAGGCCTGCACGGCCGACCCCGCGCTGCTGCCGGTGACGAGTGGCGCCATGACGAGCATGGCGGCGAGCACGGCGCCGCCGAGGGCGGCGCACCGCCGCCACCCATCGCGTCGGAGCAGCGCGACGACACCCGCCAGCGCTGCACCGCAGAGGAGCACCGGCAGCACCGAGGACTTCGAGCCGGCCGTGAACACGAGGACGAGCAGGAGCAGGATCCAGCCCCGGCCGACGCGTCTGCCTCTCAGGACGTCGGTGGCCCCGTGGATGACCAGGAGCAAGGGGATGAGCGAGTAGATCTGGGACGGGCTGTGCGGCACGAACGCGGTCACACCGTCCAGGCCGAGCCACGTGATGCCGTTGAGGCTGCCGCTCGTGAGCAGGAAGGCGGTCACGACGAGGGACGGCCAGGCGGAGCCGGTGAGCTTGGCCATGACGGCGACCGAGAGGCCGGCGAGGAGCAGCACGACCGGCACGACCCACAGCCGGGCGACCACCACGGGCAGGTCGATGCCCGTCAGGGTGCCCATGACGCCCATGTGGGCGTTCGAGAACCAGTGGTAGGTGAAGGTGAGGTCGGCGACCTGCGGCACGCGGGGCAGCACCGAACGCTGCAGCTCGGCGGCCGTCGCCAGGTGCCAGTAGTCGTCCGGGTACCACATGAGCGCGTCAGGAGGCAGGGGCGAGGAGGCGAACCAGGACTGCGACGCGCGCCAGAGCAGCCCCGACGTCAGCGCGGCCGTGGCCCAGGCGGCCGCGACGGGCAGCCGCTGCGGGTAGCGGCCGAGCGCGGCGTGGCGACGCAGGGCCGGCACGGCGGCGAAGGGCGCGACGAGCAGCACCGTCCACACCCACAGCCACGACGCCAGACCCAGCGCGGTGAACGCGAACCACCCGAGAAGCTGGAGGGCCAACCCGGTCGCCGCCCCGAGGGCCAGGTCGGCGACGAGGAGGTCCTGGCGGCCGCGGAGCCATCGGTGGACGAGCGTGCCCGGCAGCACGACCGACGCCACGAAGGCGGCGAGGTAGCCCACGACGGCGCCGCCCGGCGTGTCGTACGCGACCAGCAGGACGACGGCGAAGGCGACGGGAAGAAGGCCGGCCGCCCACCCCGACGCCTGCCGGAGCGCCTCCCCGCCGCGTGGGACGGGCCGGCTCAGGTCGTCCGGGGTGTGGGTCGTGAGGGATGCCGGCACGGCTGGATCTTAGACAAGCGCACGCCGCCGCCCCCGCAGCTTCCGGCTTTAGGAAGCCGTGGTTTGCGGGGGCGGCGGGTGTGCCAGCCGGTGCCGGTCGGCGCCGGCCCGGTCGTCAGGCGGGCGGGGCGATGTCCTGCTGCGACGGCAGCTGGTCCTGGCGCACGATGCCGACCGGGCAGGTCATCCCGTTGGGCCCGTGGTTGCAGTAGCCGCCGGGGTTCTTGTGCAGGTAGCCCTGGTGGTAGTCCTCCGCGAGGTAGAACGGCCCGGCGTCGTCGGCCGAGCGGATCTCGGTCGTGATCTGCCCGTAGCCGTTGTCGTCGAGCACCTTCTGGAAGGCATCGCGCGTGGCCTCCGCGGCGAGCCGCTGGCCCTCGGTGGTCCAGTAGATCGCGGAGCGGTAGGCGGTGCCGATGTCGTTGCCCTGGCGGTTGGCCGTCGTCGGGTCGTGGTTCTCCCAGAACGCCTTGAGCAGCAGCTCGGGCGACGTCTTCTCGGGGTCGTAGACGACGCGGACGGTCTCGGCGTGGCCGGTGCGGCCCGTGCAGGTCTCCTCGTAGGTGGGGTGGGGCGTGTAGCCGCCCATGTAGCCGGCTGCCGTCGAGATGACGCCGTCCTGCTTCCAGAAGATGCGCTCGACGCCCCAGAAGCAGCCCATCGCGACGTAGAGCACCTCCGACCCCTCCGGCCACGGCCCCTCGAGCGGGGTGCCGAGCACGACGTGGGTCGGGTTCACCTGGAACGGGCGCTCAGCCCGACCCGGGAGGGCCTCCTCGCGAGCGGGCATCTGGGTCTTCCTACCGAGTCCGAACACCATGTCCAGTGTCACATCCTTCGTGTGGCGTGAGACGTACGCCTCTACAACGCGCGAGACCCCTCCCGTATGCCGGCTCAGGCCCAGTCGACCTGTGGGCACCGTCGATCGCGGGCCGCCGCGACCCGTTCGACCAGGCGGTCGACCGGCACGACGTCGCGGAAGCCGGCCGCCACGTCGGTGACCTGCGCCGACGCGTCGGCCGCCTCACGGGCCCCGACGACGGCCACCACCGACACCCGGCGTCGCCGGGCCTCGCGGATGCGAGAGCCCAGGGAGTCGTCGCAGGCGAGCTCCACGCGTACGCCCCGGGCGCGCAGCGCGTCGACCAGCGATCGGGCGGCGTCGTCCTGCTCGGCCGACACGGGCAGCACCGCGACCTGCACCGGGGCCAGCCAGAGGGGCAGCCGCCCTTCGTAGCGCTCGAGCAGGGCCGCGGTGACCCGCTCCATCGAGCCGACGGTGCCGCGGTGCACCATGACGACGCGGTGCCGCTCGCCGTCCTCGCCGTGGTAGGTCAGGTCGAAGCGCTCGGGCTGGTTGAAGTCGACCTGCACGGTGGCGATGGTCTCCTCGTGGCCGCGCGAGTCGAAGACCTGCAGGTCGACCTTCGGGCCGTAGAAGGCCGCCTCGCCGGCCGCCTCGACGAGCGGCAGGTCGTAACTCTCCAGCACCTCCCGTGCCGACTCGCGCAGGGCGTCCTGCACGGCGCCCCACTGCTCCCGGGTGCCGAGCCACGCGTCGGAGTCGTCCCGCAGCGACAGGCGCACGTGGTGCACCGGCAGGCCGAGGATGCGCTGGGCCTCCAGCGCGGCGCGCAGCCCGCGGGCGACCTCCGCCGCGGTCTGGTCGGGCCGGCAGAAGACGTGGGTGTCGTCGAGGCTGATCTGGCGCACCCGGGTCAGGCCGGAGAGCACGCCGGACCGCTCGGCCCGGAACATCGGCGCGAGCTCGTTGAGCCGGACCGGGAGCTCGCGGTAGGAGTGGCTGCGTGCCTTGTAGACGAGGGCGTGGTGCGGGCAGTTCGCGGGCCGCAGCACCACCTCCTCCTCGCCGAGCTGCATGGCGGGGAACATGTCGTCCTCGAACTTGGCCCAGTGCCCGGACCGTTCGAAGAGGGCGCGCTTGCCGAGCACGGGGGTGTGCACGTCGACACAGCCGTCGGCGTGCGCGAGGTCCTTGGCGAGGCGCTCGAGCTCGGTGCGGATGACGGACCCGGCGGGTCGCCAGAGCGGCAGGCCGGCGCCGGCCAGCGGGTCGGTGGCGTAGACGTCGAGGGCGTGGTTGCGGTCGCGGTGGTCGGGCATGACGGTCTCCTCGGAGCCGGGCGGCCCGGGTCGCCCCGGAGACGACGAACGCCCCGGAGGAGACTCCGGGGCGGGGGTTGCGGTGGGTGCTAGAGCAGCAACAGTG
>CBHRRQ010000023.1:0-25736 GCA_966081555.1 uncultured Terrabacter sp. | reverse complement strand
GCGCTTCGAGGGCGGCGGCTGGGTCTGGATGAAGGGCGCCTGGCGCGGCTAAGCCCGCACGGGCCCGCCGCCCGGGCAGCCCCGCCAGGTCTGCCGGGTCTGCCAGGTCGACGAATCGCTTGACGCGGCCCGTCCGTGCCGCTGACCGAACGATATCGAGGATGCGTGCGCTCGCCCCACCCGTGCCGTACGGGTTGGCGACGGCGGCCGAGCGGGCCCGCCAGTCGGGCTCGAGAGCCGTGCGGAGGGCGGCCTCGACCGCAGCCCGCCCCTCGTCGGCGTGCACGACGTTGTCGCCACGCAGCCGACCGCGCTGGCGCTCGCCGATGTCGACGGCGGGCACGTGCACGGTGGCCGCCTCGATGACGCCCGAGCTGGAGTTGCCCACGACCACGTCGCTCGCGGCGAGCACGCGGGCGTAGTCACGCCCGAGGGCGGGGACGAGGCGCAGCCGGGGCTCGTCCGCGGCCAGCGCGGTCAGGGCCGCAAGCACCTCGTCGCGGCCCTCGTCCATGCCGGGGTGGGTCGCGACGACGGTGCCGCACACGGCGAGGGCCGCCTCGGCGGCCTCACGCGCCCACT
Organism: uncultured Terrabacter sp.; assembly: GCA_966081555.1. Lineage (GTDB taxonomy): Bacteria > Actinomycetota > Actinomycetes > Actinomycetales > Dermatophilaceae > Terrabacter. The sequence continues at coordinate 25,154 of CBHRRQ010000023.1, read as the reverse complement.
CGCCGACGGGCGCGCCGGCCTGCGCGGTGGGCGGGTGGTAGGTGAAGAGTCCGAGCGGCCGCTCGACCGACGCCACCCCGAGCAGCGTCGCCAGCTCGTCGTCGGGCGCCGCCACCGCCCCGGCCAGCCGGTCGAGCCCGGGCGCGCCCGTCACGTGGATGCGGTCGGCGGGCTCGCCGAGCCGGCGCAGCCGGGCAGCGGCGTCCTCCGACGCGACGCAGTGCTGGTCGGCGAGCTTCGTCACCGCGTGGCGCACCCGCTCGTCGACGGCTCCCTCGGTGACCTCACCACCGTGCAGGTGCACGATCGGCACACCGAGCAGCACGGCAGGTGGCACGACGTAGAGCAGCTCCCAGCGGTCGCCGAGCACGACGAGGACGTCCACGCGCTGCCCGCGCAGGACCTCGCCGGTGGCTCGCGCGATGAGCGCGCCCTGCTCGAGCTGGGCCGTCGCCGTGACCTCGGCCATCGGCGCGGCGAGCGGCACGACGGCTGCGCGCCACTCGTCGCGCGAGGCGCTCGCGGGAAGGGCCGCGACGAGGTCGTCGGCGGCATACATGACACCCGTCAGCACGCGCAGCACCACGTCGTCGGCGGCCTGCAGCACCTCGAGCAGCGGCGAGAGCGGGCCGAGGTCGGCGCGGGTGCCGACGAAGACGGCGACGGTCAGGGCCATCGGCTCAGGCCAGGTCGGCGTCGGTCACGGGCGCTCCGGCCTCGACCGCGCGCGCCAGCACCCGGCCCCGGATGTCGACGGCCGGGCTGACCCCGCCCTCGGGGCGCAGCAGCTGGAGGTCGTCGCCGGTGAGCTCGGTGCCTGCCGTCAGCGCCCGCGCGGCGTGCCACGAGCGACGGACGAGCACGGCGTTCTCCTCCTCGGACGGCATACGCACCTTGACCCCGTCGCCGAGAGCCCGGGCGAGCTGCTTCGTCGCGGAGACGTACTCCGTCAGGGCGTCGGGCTCGAGGCTGGCCAGGTGGTCGGGCCCGGGCAGGGTGCGATCGCTCGTGAAGTGCTTCTCGAGGATCGGCGCCCCGAGTGCCACGGCGCCGAGTGCCGTCGTGAGGCCCGGAGTGTGGTCCGACCACCCCACCGGTATGCCGTGCAGCTGGGTGAGCCGCGGGATGACCCGCAGGTTGCACTCCTCCACAGGCGCCGGGTAGGCCGAGACGCAGTGGAAGAGCACGAGCCCGGGAGCCTCGGCGCACGCCTCGACGGCCGCCTCGACCTCGTCCTCGGTGCCCATGCCGGTCGAGACGAGCAGCACGACGCCGAGGCGGGCCATCTCGCGCAGGTAGGGCAGGTTCGTCAGCTCGCCCGAGCTCACCTTGAGCGCCGGCAGGCCGAGGTCGACGAGCATCTCGGCGCTGTCGGGGTCGAACGGGGTCGACAGGAACGTCGTGCCCGCCTCGGTGGCGTGGTCGCGCAGCTCGACCCAGGCCTCCTTGGGCAGGGTCAGCGCCTCCAGGAGGCTGCGCTGGTCGGAGCTGCCGCCCCGGTCGCGCTGGTAGGGGGTCGTGGCCGCCGACGACGAGACGAGCTTGTCAGGCGAGAACGTCTGGAACTTCACGGCATCGGCCCCCGAGGCGGCGGCGATGTCGACGAGCCGGTGGGCCAGCTCGATGTCACCGTTGTGGTTCACGCCCGCCTCGGCGATGACGTAGACGTCGTCGTGGGCGGGCACCGACGCGGCACCGATGCTGACGGGGTGGACGTCGTTCAGGGGGTCGATCACGGGGTGCCTCCGGTTCGGGAGGCACGACCGATGCCTCGGGTGACGGCAGGGACGCCGATGACCGTCTGGCCGTCGGCCACGTGTCCGGTGACGACGGCTCCGGCGCCGATCGTCGCACCGGCGCCGACCGAGACGCGGGGCAGCACCCGCGCCCCGCTGCCGACCAGGGTGCCGCCACCGACGGAGGCCCCGCCGAGCAGGACCGCCCCCGGCGCGACGTGGCTGCCGGCCCCGACGCGGCAGTCGTGCTCGACGACGGCCGCGGTGTTGACGATGACGGCGTCGCCGACCCGGGTCGCCGGGCCGACATGGGCGTGCTCGAGCACGACGGTGCCGGCACCGAGCACGCTGCGCGGCGACACGGTCGCCGTCGACGCCACGACAGGAGGCGCCTCGAGCCCGCGGTCGAGCAGCTCGTGCACGAGGGCGCTGCGGGCGTGGCCGGCGCCGATCGCGACGACGGCGCGCAACCGGCGAGCGCCGATGAGCTCGAAGGCCTCACGGTCGTCACCCAGCACGTCGACGTGCCAGGGCTCACCGCCGGTCTCGGCGCCGCTCACCGCGACGACGGTGTGTCCGGCGCGCTCGAGCACGTCGACCACCGAGCGCGCGTGGCCTCCCGCGCCGAGCACCACCCAGCCGGACGAGTCGCCTGTCACATCAGGCCTTTCCGGTCGCAGCGAGGCCGGCACGGTGTCCCAGGGAGGCGGCAGCCTCGCCGAGAGCACCGCCGACCTTACGGATGTTGTCGGGCTCCAGCACCGCGGGCACGCGAGGCGGGTCGAGCACGAGTCCCTCCCACGAGTTGCGCACGTAGTCGTGCACGAACCAGTCGTCGATGTCGGCCTGGTCGGCGTGCAGCGACTCCCAGCCCCGGTCGGCGACGAACTGCGTGAGGTCGTCGGGAGACTGGAGGCGCGCGATGTTGCCGAGGCCGCTCCAGGGCATGTCGGCGCCCGTCACGACGGGCAGCCCGAGCAGGCCGGCCTCGAGGCCGACGGTCCCGGTCGCGGTCACGGTGAAGACAGCCTGCTTCATCAGCTCACGCGAGTCGGCGAACGGGTCGATCGTCGCGATGCCGGGGTGCACGTCGAACTGGGGCCAGTAGTCGGGGTCGCGCCGCCACATGAAGTGAGCGTGCTCCTTGACGGCGACGCCGATGCCGAGCGGCGCGAGGGCGTCGGCGAGGACGCGCGCGGTGTAGGCCTGGTCGCGCCACTCCTGGCCCATGACGTCGGCGCTCGACTCGGGCTGCACCTGCAGCGGCAAGAAGACGAACTCCTCGGGCACCGGGTCCCAGCGGCGCGACCGGTACTCGCGCAGGTTGAGCCGGGCCTTGACCGGGTTGAGCCACGGCAGCCGGGCGTAGTCGCTCGGGCGCGGCAGCTGGAGGTTGGCGCCGCGGTCGACCGCGAACTCCTTGATGCGGTCGGTCGCGAGCCGCCAGATCTCCTGCCCCGTCTCGACCTTGAGGTTGCGGGCGAAGCCCATGGGCCGGCCGTGCTCGGCCCGCCAGGTGTCGATGAAGGCGCGGCCCGCTGCGAGCGCCGACGGGTCCTCGACCTCGCGCTCCCAGAGGGTCGTGCCGCGGGGGGCGCCGATGAGGCCGAAGCGGTCGGACGGCAGCCGTATGCCGCGGGGCCAGGTCGCGAGGCCGCCGTGGTGGGTGACGAGGCCTGCGGTCAGCAGCTCCGACGTGACGGTGAACTCGACCAGGGCGAGCACCGGCCCGCGGCCCTCGATCGCCGCCTCGAGCTCCTCGGCCGCGAGGTTGAGGAAGTTCATCGCCGTGTCGACGCGGTTGCGCCGCAGGGCGCGCTCGGAGACGAGCAGGTCGAGCACGTCGAGACCGACACCGGCGCAGGCCCGCTTGAGAGCCGCGTGGGGCGCGAGGCCGCTGACGACGTTCGCCTTGCGCGCGGCGGCATACGGCAGGCGCACGGTCGTGGCGCGCGGCGCGTGCCGGCGCACCCACGCGAGGTTGGCGTCGGTGCGCACGACGAGGACGAGGTCCTTCGTCTCGAAACCGGCGTGCACGAGGGCAGGCACCAGCAGGTCGTCGTAGCCCAACCCCATGTGGACGAGTGGTGTCACCACGTAAGCGTGTCTCCTGCGTGTCGTTCGGTCGGGTCTGCGGCGCGCGAGCGGTCCATCCTATCCGCGCAGCGTCCGCAGCACTCTCGGCGCGATGATGGCCCCACCGACGAGCAGCAGCACGACCGCGCCGGCGCCGGTGTAGACGTGCAGCGAGAGAACCGTCGCCGCGATGGCGACCCCCAGCGCGATCCACGCCTCGACGGGCCAGCGCATCTCGCGCCGGCCGACCACGACGGTCACGACCATGAGCGTCAGGTAGCCGGCCACCTTCGCGAGGGCGATCCCCCCCAACGACCAGTCGGGGGCGAGCAGGGGCGCGACGACGGCCATCACGACGAGGCCGCCGAGGGCGCCGACCGCGAGCCATCCGGTGCGCTCTGTGTCGAGCACGGCGAGGGAGGAGCCCTGGTAGAGCATGTAGAGCACGGCCACGAACGTCAGCAGCGCCGCGGTGCCCCCGATCGTCCCGACGTCGAACTCCTCGCCGGCCAGCAGGTAGGCGACGTAGTACGAGACGCCGGCCACGAGCCCCGCGCCGACGACCACGACCGTCAGCAGTGCCGTGCCGCTGCGGCGTGCCCAGATCCACCGGTCGGCCATCGGCCGGGAAAGCACCAGCGGACCCCACCCGTTGAAGAGCGCGACGGCGAGGACGAACGGGATGTTCCCGATCTGGAGCGCCACCTGGTAGCTGCCTGCAGCCGCCTCGCCGAGCAGCCGGTTCGCGAGCAGCACGTCGCCCATGAGCAGACCGAGCATCGCCACCGCCTGCGGCAGCAGGGGCGCCGCCAGCCGCACCCCGGCACGAACGCGTGCGCGGGCTGCCGTCGGCGACAGGGGGCGACCGACGAGTAGCGCCAGCAGGGCTGCCACGACAAGCGCCGCGGCGTATGCCGTCAGGTACGTCCGCGAGGACCGGTCCCCTTGCGCTGCAATCAGGCCCGAGAAATGGGCAAGCACCGTCGACACGATCGCGAGCGCCAGGAAGTGGAACGGGCGCAGGCGTGCCCGTGAGAGCGACTGCCCGGCCACCACAGTGGTCAGCGCGGCGCTCGCGACGACGACGAGGCACCACTGGCCGAGGTCCACGCGCCCCATGGCGGAGAGGACGCCGCCGAGCGCGACCCCGAGCACGGCCAGCACGACGGCGAGGCCCACCATGGTGCCTGCCAACGCACGCCCGGCGGTCGGGCCGTCGTCGCCGCGGTGGTACTCGCGCAGGATCACCTGCGGCAGCCCCGCGGCTGCCACCGTGCCGACCATCTGGACGACCACGAGCGCGGTCGCGACCCTGCCGTACTCGACCTCGCCGAGCAGCCGGGTCGCGAAGGGCAGCACGAGCAGCACGCCGAGGCCCTGGAGCGCGGTGCCGACGAGGTAGATGACCGAGTGCCCACCGAGAGAGGCAGCCCCCGGTGGAGGGTTGATGTCGCCCTGGCGACCTGAAGGCTCCACGTGCCCGGTGTCGGGCGCGGGTGGGTCGGGGTGATCTGCCACGATGGGAAACCTACTAGGGCGAAGGAGGGCCGGGTGAGCGCGTCATGAGCGCGAGCGTCGTGGTGCGCGGGTCCGGCTCGATCGGGCAGCGGCACGCGCGCGTCTTCCGCCAGGTCGGTGCCGACGTCGCACTCTGGCCCGTCCGCGACCGAGGGGCGGCGGCCACCGGTGCGGTGGACGAGGCCACCGGTGCGCGCCTGCTCGACGACGCGACCGGTCCCGACGCCGTGCGTGGCGCCGCCCTCGTCGTCGTCGCCACCGACACCTCGCGGCACGTCGCCGACGCGCTCGAGGCCCTCGACGGGGGCGCCGAGAAGGTGCTGCTCGAGAAGCCGGTCGCGCCCACGGCCGCCGACACGGCAGCGCTGGTGGAGCACCTGCGGCACACGCTCGTCTGGGTGGCCGCGCCGCTGCGCGCCCACGAGGCCTTCCGCCACCTGCGCCGGCTCGTGCGCCACCTCGACGCGCCTGCCTCGGCGCACGTGTGGTCGCAGTCCTGGCTGCCCGACTGGCGGCCCGACCGTGACTACCGCGACTCCTACTCGGCGCGGGCCGACGAGGGCGGTGTGCTGCGCGACCTCGTGCACGAGATCGACTACGCCGGCGTGCTCTTCGGCGCACCCACCCTGCTGGGCGCGGCGGTCGAGACCAGCGGCCCGCTCGACATCGAGGCCGACCAGGCGGCGACGCTCCTGTGGTCCACCGACCGGTCCTTCACCGTCACGGCCCGCCTCGACTACACGACCCGCCCGACGAGCCGTGGGGTCGTCGTCCGCTCCCCCGGCGGCAGCCTCGAGTGGGACGTGGTGAACGCGGTCGTGCGCCACACGACGCCCGAGGGTGACACGACGGAGCAGGTCTTCGACCTCGACCGCGACCGCGACATCGTCATGGGCACCCAGGCGCGTGCCGCGCTCGACCTGCTGCCCACGGCGCCGGCCGACGAACGGATCGCCCGGGGCGCCCCGGCCACCCTCGCCGACGGGGTCGTCGCCGTGGCCCTGTGTGACGCCGCCCGGGCCACGGGACCCGCACCGAGCACCCCCGAGGAGCCCTCGTGACCGATGCCGCGCCACGCATCCTCGCCGTCATCCCGGCGCGAGGCGGCTCGAAGGGCCTGCCGGGCAAGAACATCCGTCCGATGTGGGGGCTGCCGCTCATCGTGCACAGCGTGCGCGCAGCCGCTCTGACGCCAGAGGTCACGCGTTGCATCGTGACGACCGACTCCGACGAGATCGCCGACGTCGTGCGCGCGCACGGCGGGGAGGCGCCGTTCCTGCGGCCCGCAGAGCTCGCCGCCGACGACACCCCCATGGCGCCCGTCGTGCGGCACGCCCTCGAGTGGGCCGAGCGCGACGAGGGCGCGGCCTACGACGCCGTGCTGCTCCTCGACCCGACGAGCCCCGCCCGCGTGCCCGACCAGCTCGCCGAGGCGGCCCGCCGGCTCGCCGACACGCCTGCGCTCGACGGCGTCATCAGCGTCTCCGAGCCGACCTTCAACCCCGTCTGGGTGGGCGTGCGGCCCGACGCCGGCCGGGGCGGCGCCCTGGGTCGCTACTTCGACGCCGGCACCGGCGTCACCCGCCGCCAGGACGTCGACCGGTTCCTGCGCATCAACGGCAACTTCTACCTCTGGCGGGCCGCCTTCGTGCGCCGGCTCGAGGCGTCGTGGTTCGACGAGGGCACCCACGACGGGCTGGAGATCCCCGAGGCCCAGGCGTTCTCGATCGACGACGAGTACGAGTTCCGCCTCATCGAGGCCCTCATCGGAGCCGGGCTCATCACGCTGCCCTGGCTCGACACCACCTCAGCCACCGAGGAGACCGCCCGATGACGACCGACCTGACCGGACGCACCGCCGTCGTCACCGGTGGCGCCGGCCCCCTTGGACGGGTGCTCGCCGACGCGCTCGCGACCGCCGGAGCCCGGGTCGTCGTCGTCGACGTCGACGGGGCCGCCTGCCACGCGACGGCGGCGGCACTCCCAGGCTCCGGTCACGTCCCGCTGGGTGCGAGCCTGCTCTCCCCCCATGGCGTCTCACACGTGGTCGAGACCGTCACCGAGCTCGGTGCGTGCGACGTGCTCGTCAACAACGCCGCGTTCACCGGCACCTCCGGCGTGCCCGGGTATGCCGTCCCGTTCGACGAGCAGACCGACGAGGCCTTCACGATGGCGCTCGCCCTCAACCTCACGGCGCCGTTCTCGCTGACTCGGCGTCTCGCGCCACTGCTGCGAGCGACCGGCCGCGGCAGCGTCGTCAACGTCTCGAGCATCTACGGGCTCGTCGGACCCAACATGGGGCTCTACGAGGGCACCCGCATGGGCAACCCGGCGGCATACGCGGCCAGCAAGGGAGGCCTCGCGCAGCTGACCCGCTACCTGTCCACGGTTCTCGCCCCGGAGGTGCGGGTCAACGCGTTCGCCCCGGGCGGCATCGCACGCGGGCAGGACGACGCCTTCGTCGAACGCTACGAACGGCTCACGCCCCTGGGGCGGATGGGGACCGAGGACGACTTCCGCGGCGTCGTCACGTGGCTCGCATCGGACGCATCGGCGTACGTCACCGGGCAGGTCGTCGCCGTCGACGGCGGCTGGACGGCCTGGTAGGCCGCCCAGCCGACCGGCACTCAGCCCTTGAGCTCGGGGGCCACCTTCTCCTCGAAGAGCTCGATGCCCGAGCGGTCGTACGCCGCCTCGCCGAAGTAGGTGATCGCGTACGTCATGCCGCGCGCCTCCATGTCCTTGAACATCTCGACGATCTTCTCCGGCGTGCCGACCGCGGGCTGCTTGCGCAGGTTCGCGACGTGCTCCTCGACCTTCTTCTCGGGCACGCCGCCGCGACGGAGCAGCTCGCCGTTGAAGGCGAGGCGGTCCTCGACGTCGGCCTCGGTCTCGCCGATGACGACGTTGTAGTTGGCCGAGCGCACGATCGAGCCGAAGTCGCGGCCGACGTCCTTGCAGTGGCCCTCGAGGATCTCGCTCTTGTGCGTGAAGCCCTCGGGCGAGCCGTCGACGTTCGCGTAGTCGGCGTACTGGGCCACGATCTTGAGCGTGACCTTCTCGCCGCCGCCGGCGATCCACATGGGGATGCCGTTGTCGGCGCTGCCCGGGTGGCTCGTGCCCTGCAGCGGCCGCGGGGCGCAGAGGGCGCCGTCGACCTGGTAGTACGTGCCGTCGAGCGTGGCCGAGCCCTTCGTCCACATGTCGCGGAAGACCTGGACGCCCTCGCGCAGCATGCCGAGGCGGTCGCCGGCCTTCGGGAAGCCGTAGCCGAAGGCGCGCCACTCGTGCTCGTACCAGCCGGCTCCGATGCCCATCTCGGTGCGGCCGCCCGAGATGACGTCGACGGTCGCCGCGACCTTCGCGAGGTAGGCGGGGTTGCGGTAGGCCATGCACGTGCACATCTGGCCGAGGCGCACCCGGCTCGTCGCGGCCGCGAAGGCCGCCATGAGCGTCCACGCCTCGTGCGTCGCCTCGTCGGACGGCTCCGGCACGGTGTGGAAGTGGTCGTAGACCCAGATGGACTCGAAGACGTCGCCGTCGTCGGCGTGCTTGGCGAGGTTGACCATGGCCTCCCACTGCTGCGCCGGCTCGATGCCGACGAGATCCATGCGCCAACCCTGGGGGACGAACATTCCAAATCGCATCCGACCATCCAACCACGCCGGGCTGGGGACGCCCCGGACCCGATCGTCGCGCGACCGTCACCGGCGCGCGTGTGAGGATGGGGCCATGAGCCAGCACCGCAACGACCCCGACGTCATCCGCGACCTGCTCTACACCCCGGCGACGTGGGCCGTCGTGGGCCTCGGTGACAACCCCGACCGCACGGCCTACCGGGTCTCGCTGTGGCTCCAGCGCGAGCTCGGCATCCGGCTGGTGCCGGTCCACCCCACGGCCGCGACCGTGCACGGCGCGCAGGGCTACAAGACCCTCGCCGACATCCCCGACGGCACCGTGGTCAAGGTCGTCGACTGCTTCGTCAACAGCGAGCGGGTGGGCGCGGTCGTCGACGAGGCCATCGCCGAGAGCGCCCGGCTCGGCATCGAGTCGCTGTGGCTCCAGCTGGGCGTCATCGACGAGGACGCCGCGGCCCGCGCCGAGGCGGCCGGGCTGTCGGTCGTCATGGACACCTGCCCGAAGATCGAGTACCCCCGCATCCAGCCGGGCGACGGCGCCGACGCCGTGACCGACTGAGCGGCTCGCGTACGCGGTGACGGCCCTCACGCTCCACGAGCGCCGCTGGGGCCAGCGGGGGCAGCTGCCCACCGTGGACCTCGTCTCGAGCGGCTCGTGGCCCCGTCTGACGGGAGAGCGCCAGAGGCCGGACGTCAGTCGCCGAGGCCCCGCGTCACGTGCTCGCGCAGGGCCGCACCCTTGGCGTGGGCCTGGTCGCGCAGGTCGGCCTGGAAGGACACCATCCGCTCGCGCACGTCGGCGGCCAGCTCGTCGCTGCCCGTGCCGACGATCCGCGCCGCGAGCAGCCCCGCGTTGCGGGCCCCACCGATCGACACCGTCGCGACCGGCACACCCGCCGGCATCTGGACGATCGACAGGAGCGAGTCCATCCCGTCGAGGTACTTGAGCGGCACCGGCACGCCGACGACGGGCAGCGGCGTCACCGAGGCGAGCATGCCCGGCAGGTGCGCGGCGCCACCGGCGCCCGCGATGACCACGCGGAGGCCGCGGGCGGCGGCGCCCTGCCCATAGGCGATCATCTCGTCGGGCATCCGGTGCGCCGAGACGACGTCGGCCTCGTACGGGATGCCGAACTCCTCGAGGGCACGGGCGGCCTCGCGCATGACGGGCCAGTCGCTGTCGCTGCCCATGACGATGCCGACCACGGGTGCGGCGCCCTCGTTGGAGGGCGGGGTGGCTGCGGTCGCGCTCATTCGGTGATCACTCCTCGGAGGTAGTCGGCCGCGTGCCCGGCCCGCTCGCGCGCGTCGTCGAGGTCGCGCGAGCTGACGTTGACGTGCCCGATCTTGCGACCGGGCCGCACGCCCTTGCCGTAGACGTGCACCTTGGCGCCGGGGTCGCGGGCCATGATGTGGCGGTAGGCGGAGTAGAGCTCCTCGTGCTCGGGCCGGTCGCCGCCGAGCACGTTGGCCATGACGGTCCACGGCGCGCGGGCCCGCGGGTCGCCGAGCGGCAGGTCGAGCACGGCCCTCAGGTGCTGCTCGAACTGGCCCGTGACCGCGCCGTCCATCGTCCAGTGGCCACTGTTGTGCGGGCGCATCGCGAGCTCGTTGACGACGTATGCCGCCTGCCCACCCTTGCCGGGACGCACCTCGAACATCTCGACGGCGAGGACGCCGGTGACGCCGAGCTCGCCGGCGATCCGCAGCCCCGCCTCGGTGACGACGGAGGCGAGGTCGGGGTCGAGGGTGGGCGCGGGCGCGAGCACCTCGGTGCAGATGCCGTCCGTCTGGACGGTCTCGACGACGGGCCACGCGGCCGCCTGGCCGGAGGGGCTGCGCGCGATGAGGACGGCGAGCTCGCGCACGAAGTCGACCTTCTCCTCGAGGAGCAGGCCGTCGGCGAGCGGACCGGGCTCTCCGACCTTCGACAGCCAGTCCGCGACGTCGGCGGCGGACGACGCGACGGCGACGCCCTTGCCGTCGTAGCCGCCGCGCGGGGTCTTGGCGATGATCGGCCAGCCCACCTCGCCGCCGAAGGCGGTCACCTCCTCGGCCGTGGTGGCACGGGTCCAGCGCGGGCACGCGATGCCGAGGTCGGTGAGGCGCTCGCGCATGGCGAGCTTGTCCTGGGCGAAGCGCAGGGCGGCGCGGGTGGGGTGGATGGCGATGCCGTCGGCCTCCAGCGCCTCGAGCACCTCCGGCGGCACGTGCTCGTGGTCGAAGGTGACGACGTCGCAGTGCTCGGCGAAGGCGCGCACCGTGTCGAGGTCGGTGTGCTCACCGACGGGCGAGCTCGGCACGACGAGCGCGGCGGCCGCCATGTCGCTCTCGGCGAGCACCGACAGCTGGAGGCCGAGCTCGACGGCGGGGCCCTGCATCATGCGGGCGAGCTGACCACCACCGACCACGCCGACGACAGGAAATCCTCCGGGGGCGCGCTTCGGCTTGCTCACGCCGCCCAAGCGTACTGGGCGTCAGGCGGACCGGTCGGAGCGGCCCGTCGCCGGACCGGTGGCAGTGCCGGCAGCATGGCCGGCGGCGAGCCCGGCGTCCGCGGTCTCGTCGTGGAGCACCGCCTCGGCGTGGCTCGGGTCGGCGAGGTCGGGGTGGTGGCTGCGCACCGCGGCGAAGGTCCAGATCTTGTTGAGCACGAAGGAGATCGGCGTCACGACGGCGATGACGATCAGCTGCGCCCAGTAGAGCCGGGTGCGGAAGCCGGTGGAGTCGTCGAACACCGACGTCGGCAGGTGCAGCGGAGAGTCGAGGTGCATCAGCATCGTCAGCAGCAGCAGTCCCACGACCTGGCCGAGCAGCCCGACGGCGAGGAACGGCCAGTACTCGTGCCACCAGCGGGCGTGCGCCGAGGTGCGGAAGGTCCACGTGCGGTTCAGCTGGAAGTTCCACAGGTTGGCGACGACGAAGGCGACGGTCGAGTAGACGTGGTACCAGCGCACGTTGAAGTCGCTCGCCGGCAGGCCCACGATCGCCTCGTTGAAGCCGGGCCCGAGCTTCTTGACGACGATGAGGGTCAGCAGGTTGACGAGCACGCCGGAGGCCCCCACGACCCCGAACCGGAGCAGCAGCACCCAGTTGTGGCGGTGGCGCACGAACAGGAACTCATGCAGGCGCCTCACGCGGGCACCCTACCCCGCCGAACCCGGCGTTCCCGGCGCGTTCGCCGGACCCGACCCGAGGCCCGCCGTACGCACCGGTCAGTCGGTCTCGGCCTCGGAGAGGAAGAGCGCGAAACGCGCCGGCTGCGCCTGGACGAGGTCGAGGCGGCCGCCGTTGGACTCGGCGAGGTCGCGGGCCAGGGCGAGGCCGAGCCCGGTGCTGCCACCGGCGCCGCTGCTGACGGAACGCTCGAAGATGTGCGGCGCCATCGCGGCCGGCACGCCGTCGCCCTGGTCGCTGACCTCGACGATGACCGATGGGCCGGAGCGACGGGCGTGCACGTCGACGGTGCCTCGCCCGTGCACGAGCGAGTTCTCGAGCAGCGTCGAGAGCACCTGCGAGAGCGCGACCGGCGTCGAGCGCACGAAGAGGCCGCGCTCGCCGCGGACGCGCACCGAGCGGCGGGCCTGCTCGAAGGCCGGCTGCCACTCTCGCTGGAGGGCGGCGATGACCGAGTCGAGCGACACGGCCGGTGAGGGGCCCCCCGCGCCGCGGGTGCGACCGAGCAGGTCGTCGACGACGCGGGTGAGGCGCTCCACCTGCGCGATGGCGATGTTGGCCTCCTCCTTGACCACCTCGGCGTCATCGGTCTCCGAGATCTCCTCGAGACGCATGAGCAGCGCTGTGAGCGGCGTGCGCAGCTGGTGGGAGGCGTCGGCCGCGAAGTCGCGCTCGGCCGCGAGGGACTTCGTCATGTCGTGGGCGCGGCGCGTCATGACGCCCGAGACGTGCTCGATCTCGTCGATCTCGGAGTGCACGGGCGTGAGGCGCGCCTCCCCGGCCGCGAAGCGCGTGGCGAGCTCGACGAGCTCCTTCGACGAGCGCTCGACGCGGGCGCGGGTGCCCAGCGTCACGAGGTATGCCGTCAGCCCACCGATCGCGCCGACGGCCAGCATCGCCGCGCCGAAGCGGGCGACGCCGGCGGACGGGTCGGAGGCGAGCCATTCGGTGACGACGTCGCGCCGGCTCGAGATGACGAAGGCGATGACGGCGGTGGCCAGCAACACGCAGACGCCGGCGCACACCGCGGCCACGACGAACGCCATCCGGTCGAGCATGCGCCTCACGGTCAGTCGGCCTGCGGTCGCTCGAAACGGAAGCCCACGCCACGCACCGTGGCGATGTACTGCGGTGAGGTCGCGTCGTCGCCGAGCTTCCGGCGCAGCACCGAGATGTGCATGTCGAGGGTCTTGGTGGACCCGAACCACGCGGTGTCCCAGATCTCGCGCATCAGCTGCTCGCGCGAGACGACCTTGCCCTGCTCGCGCACGAGGACGCGCAGCAGGTCGAACTCCTTGGCCGTCAGCTGCAGCTCCTCACCCTTGAACCAGGCACGCCGACCGTCGGAGTCGATGCGCACCAGCTCGCCGGAGGCCACGACCTCGGTGGGGGTGCGGCGCAGCAGGGCCCGCACGCGGGCGAGCAGCTCGGCGAGCCGGAACGGCTTGGTGACGTAGTCGTCGGCGCCGGCGTCGAGGCCCACGACCGTGTCGACCTCGTCGGCCCGGGCGGTGAGGATGAGCACCGGGATGGTGCGGCCCTCGGCACGGATGCGGCGGCACACCTCGAGGCCGTCGATGCGCGGCAGGCCGAGGTCGAGCAGCACGAGGTCGGGGTTCTCCTTGGCTCCGTCGAGAGCGGCCGCCCCGTCCTCGCGCACGTCGACGTCGTAGCCCTCGCGCCGCAGCGCGCGCGCCAGCGGCTCGGAGATGGCTGGGTCGTCCTCCGCCAGGAGCACTCGGGTCATGTCACCGTCCTCAGGGATCTGCCGGCGTGGGGGCGCACCGACCGACGTGAGCCTATCGACAAAGGCCCGATTTGCACCTTGAGCAGCCCGCGACACGGACACGGGCGCTCGGAGGATCAGCGTCCCGGCCAGACCGGCTTGCGCTTCTCGGCGAAGGCGGCGACGCCCTCGCGCCGGTCGCCGGAGAAGGCGGTCGCCCGCCAGCAGCCGTCCTCGATCTCGAGCCCCGAGGCCAGGTCGACGTCGGCGCCGAGACGCATCGCCCGCTTGGCGTTGCGCAGACCGACGGGCGAGTTCGAGGCGATGGAGCGGGCGATCTCGAGCGCTCGGTCGCGCGCGGCCCCGGCCGGCACGACCTCGTCCACGGCGCCGAGCTCGAGCGCCTCGCGCGCCGGCAGCCGGGCGGCCGTGAAGATCGCCCGGGCGGCGCGCGACCAGCCGACGCGACGCACGAGCAGCTGCGTGCCGCCGCCGCCGGGGATGACCCCGACGCTGACCTCGGGCAGACCGACGAACGCCTCCTCCCCCGCCACGACGAGGTCGCACGAGAGGGCGAGCTCGAAGCCGCCTCCGAGGGCGAAGCCGTCGACCGCCGCGATGGCGGGCACCGGCAGCGCCAGCACGCCGCCGTAGGCCGCCCGGGCCACCGGGCGCTGCCCCATGAGGTCGGCGTCGGTGAAGGAGTTGCGCTCCTTGAGGTCGGCGCCGACGCAGAAGGCCTTGGCGTGGCTGGAGGTGAGCACGACGCAGCGCACCGACTCGTCGGCGGCGACCTGCGCGGTCGCGGCCGCGATCGCCCGCGCCATCGCCGTGGAGACGGCGTTCATGGCCTCGGGCCGGTCGAGCACGATCTCGGCGACGTGGGCCAGGTCCGGGTCGTCGAAGCGCTCCACGCGCACGAGGACGGCCTCGCCCGCCCCGTCGGCGGGGGGCTCGGCTGCGGTCGGCATTGACGGCATACGTCGGTCTCCTTCGAGGGTCACGCGTCGCTGCGTGACCCGGCTCGCTGGCTGGGGTCGCGGGGCAGGATGAGGTCGGGCGCTGACGCGTTCGGCGGCTGGCGGCGCCCGGTGGCGGCGGCACGGCGCAGCAGCGACGGCGTGACCGGCCCGACGCCCCGGAGGATGCGGCGCCGCTGGCCGGTCAGCTCGAAGCCCGAGAGCGCGGCGAGCTCTCGGGCCATCGTGGCGTCGACGAGCACCGTGCCCGCCTGCGCGACGGCGGTGAGCCTGGAGGCGCGGTTGACCGTGGTGCCGAAGACGTCGCCGAGGCGGGAGATGATCGGGCCCCGCGCCATGCCGCAGCGCACCGCCGGCAGCACGTCGTCCTGTGTCATCGTGTCGACGAGGTCGAGGGCGATGGCCGCCGCCGGGGCAGCACCGACCGTCGTGAAGAGCACCTCGTCGCCGACCGTCTTGATGAGCCGTCCGCCGTGGGCGGTGATGACGTCGGCCGAGAGCGCCTCGAACCGCGAGACGAGGCGAGCGAGGTCGCGCTCGGAGAGCCGCCGCACCAGGGCGGTGAAGCTGACGAGGTCGGCGAAGCCCACCGACCGCATCTTCGTCATGCCGTAGGACTCGGGGTCGGCGTCGGCGAGCATGCGCGCCACGGTGGCGGACAGATGACGTCGCCACGCGTAGACGAGGAGCGGCTCGAGCCGGTCGGTCAGCTCGGCGAGGCGACGGGCCGTCTCGGTGGCGGTCTCGACGCTCGGCACGGACCGCGTCTCGTGCTCGTCGTCGTCCCCCTCGTCGGCGAGGGCGGCTGTCATGTGCTCCTCGACCGCCTCGGCGATGAGCTGCGACTGCCAGCCGGCGAGGCGGTCGGCCGACCGGGCGAAGGCGCGGGTCATCGCGAGCGCCACCTGCTCGTCGAGCAGCCCGTCGCGCACGATCCCGGCCACAGCCGCGAGCGCCCTCTGGTCGGCCGCCGTGAACAGCTCGTCGTCCGTGTCGACCACGGGAAAGCCGAGGGCGTGCCAGAACTTGCGGGCCGACAGCAGCGACACCTCGGCGCCGCGGCTCACGTCGCGCCGGCGCAGCTCGAGGGGACGGCCGAGCAGCCGCTCGGTGTAGTCCGCGCTACCCACGGCCGCGCTCTCGCCGGTGGTGGCGCCGTTCTCGACCCGGTGCCGGTCGTCGGGAGCGGCGCCGGGCCCGGTGCTCGGCTCGGTCCCCGGCTCGGTCATGGCCCGATCATGCCAGCCCGTCACCCGCGGGTCGGACGTGGACGACGTCGCCGGCCGCGAAGGCGCGGACGCCCCGGACGGTGCGCACGACGAGCGCCCCGTCGTCGTCGACGCCCTCGGCCTCACCGAGGGCCGAGTCGCCCGCGGGCAGGAGCACACGCACCTGCCTCCCGATCGTCGAGCACACCTCGCGGTACGCCTCGCGCACCGCCGCGGCATCCCCGGCGACCAGCGCGCCCGGTCGAGGCGAGGTGTCGCCGGAGCCTGCCGGGGCGGGGACGATGCCGGCGTCGACGAGCACGGCCGCGAGGTGGTCGAGGTAGGCCACGAGGAGGTCCTCGCGGCGCACCTCGACACCGGCGAGCGCCAGGGAGGTCGCCGTGTCGACCGGCAGCTCGTCACGGTCCTGGTCCACGTTGACGCCGGTGCCGACGACGACGGCCTGCCCGTCTCCCACCGTCACCAGCTCGCACAGGATGCCGCTCAGCTTGCGGTCGCCGTCCTCGGACACCAGCACGTCGTTGGGCCACTTCAGCCGCGGCGAGATCTCGCGCCCGGCCGCCCGAGAGACGTCACGCACTGCCCGGGCGAGCGCGAGGCCGGCGAGCAGCGGTAGCCACCCGGCCTGGGCCGGGTCACCGACCGGGACGGCGGCACTGACGGCGAGCGAGGCGCGGTCCGGCACCGTCCACGCGCGCCCGAGCCGCCCGCGCCCGCCCGTCTGGTGGTCGGTGGCCACCACCCACCAGAGCGCGCCCTCGCCGGGAGCGGGGGAGCCGGCATACGGCCCCGTGGTCGACGCAGGCGGCTCGTCCGGGCGTCCGGTCAGCAGCTCGCGCAGCCGCGTGTTGGTCGAGCCGAGGGCGGGGTGGAACTCCAGTCCGCGCCAGGGGCGGCCGGACGTGACCAAGGCCGCACCGACGGAGTCCGAGTCGAGCGAATCGCGCACGATTCCAAGGCTAGGCTGCGCAGCATGGCAAGCGAACACGCCGTGGCGGAGCAGCCCACCAGCACCTCAGACGGTCCCGACCTGACCACCACCGCGGGCAAGCTCGCCGACCTCAAGAGGCGGGTCGCGGAGGTCGCCCACGCGGGCTCCGACCGCGCGGTCGAGAAGCAGCACGCGCGCGGCAAGAAGACCGCCCGCGAGCGCATCGCGATGCTGCTCGACGAGGGCACGTTCATCGAGATGGACAAGTACGCCCGCCACCGCAGCAACAACTTCGGGCAGGAGAAGAACCGCCCGTACGGCGACGGTGTCGTCACCGGCTACGGCCTCGTCGACGGCCGCCAGGTCGCGGTCTTCGCGCAGGACTTCACCGTCTTCGGTGGCTCCCTGGGCGAGGTCTTCGGCGAGAAGATCGTCAAGGTCATGGACTTCGCCATGAAGATCGGCTGCCCCGTCATCGGCCTCAACGACTCCGGCGGCGCCCGCATCCAGGAGGGCGTGGTCTCGCTCGGCCTCTACGGCGAGATCTTCCACCGCAACGTCCGCGCCTCGGGCGTCGTCCCGCAGATCAGCCTCGTCATGGGCCCGTGCGCGGGTGGCGCCGTCTACTCCCCCGCCATCACCGACTTCACCGTCATGGTCGACCAGACGTCGCACATGTTCATCACCGGCCCCGACGTCATCAAGACGGTCACCGGTGAGGATGTCGGCTTCGAGGACCTCGGCGGCGCGCTGACCCACAACAGCAAGTCGGGCGTCGCGCACTACATGGGCACCGACGAGCAGGACGCCATCGACTACGTCAAGGCGCTGCTGTCGTACCTGCCCAGCAACAACATGGAGACGCCGCCCTCGTTCGGCGAGGGCGAGGCCGACCTCGCCGTCACCGACGAGGACCGCTGGCTCGACACGTGCATCCCCGACTCGCCGAACGTCCCCTACGACATGAAGCAGGTCGTCGAGCACGTCGTCGACGACGGTGAGTTCCTCGAGGTGCAGCCGCTCTTCGCGCCCAACATCATCACCGGCTTCGCGCGCATCGACGGCATGTCGGTCGGCATCGTCGCCAACCAGCCGCTCCAGTTCGCGGGCTGCCTCGACATCGACGCCTCCGAGAAGGCGGCCCGGTTCGTGCGCACCTGCGACTGCTTCAACGTGCCCGTGCTCACCTTCGTCGACGTGCCCGGCTTCCTGCCCGGCACCAGCCAGGAGTGGGACGGCATCATCCGTCGCGGTGCCAAGCTCATCTACGCGTACGCCGAGGCCACGGTCCCGAAGATCACCGTGATCACGCGCAAGGCCTACGGCGGCGCCTACGACGTCATGGGGTCCAAGCACCTCGGCGCCGACATCAACCTCGCCTGGCCCACCGGCCAGATCGCGGTCATGGGCGCCCAGGGAGCCGTCAACATCCTCTACCGCAAGGAGCTCGCGGCCACGGCCGCCGAGGGCGGCGACGTCGAGGCCCACCGTGCCGAGCTGGTGGCGCACTACGAGGAGACGCTGGCCAACCCGTACATCGCGGCCGAGCGCGGCTACATCGACACCGTGATCAGCCCCTCGAACACGCGGATGAACGTGACGCGCGCCCTGCGCGCGCTGCAGAACAAGCGCGAGACGCTGCCGCCCAAGAAGCACGGGAACATCCCGCTGTGAGCGCCGGCACGACTGTGGGAAACGACACGTCGGCGGCCCCCGCCGGCATCCGGGTCGAGGGCAACGCGACGCCGGAGGAGATCGCGGCGCTGGTCGCCGTGCTCTCCGCGCTCGGCGACGGCGGAGAGGCGCCCCCCGAGCACGGCAGGTCGGCCTGGTCCGACCCGTCGTGGCGTCTCGTGGGGCCGTCGCGCGCGCACGGTGGGTGGCGCGCCAGCGGGCTGCCCCGCTGACCGGAAGCGCCCACATCGGTTGGGCGTTCCGAGGCCTCCACCCTTAGGCTGTTTGCCCATGTCCGTCGACTCCTCAGCAGCCGTCCGCCTCGCCGAGCGCTACACGCTGCGAGAGCGCATCGCCGTCGGCGGCATGGGAGAGGTGCACCTCGCGACCGACGACCGCCTCGGCCGGGTCGTGGCGGTCAAGGTGCTCGCACCCGCCGTGGCCCACTACCCGGAGTCCGTCGAGCGGTTCCGCCGCGAGGCCACGACGGCCGCGGCGCTCTCGCACCCGAACATCGCCCAGGTCTACGACTACGGCGTCGACGGCTCCTCGCACTTCATCGTCATGGAGCACGTCGACGGCTCCGACCTCTCGCGCCTGCTGCGCCAGGTCGGCCGCCTCACCCCGAGCGACGCCGTGCGCATCGCCGAGCAGGTCTGCTCCGCGCTCGGCGCCGCGCACCGCGCCGGCGTCGTCCACCGCGACATCAAGCCCGGCAACGTCATCGTCCGTCCCGACGGCACCGTGAAGGTCACCGACTTCGGCATCGCCCAGGCCCTCGGCCAGGCCTCGCTCACCGACACCGGCACGGTCATGGGCACCGCCGCCTACGTGTCCCCCGAACAGGCCCGCGGCCAGGCCACCACCCCGGCCACCGACATCTACTCGCTCGGCATCCTGCTGTTCCAGATGCTCACCGGCTCGGTGCCCTTCGACGGCGACACGCCTGTCGCGATCGCCATGCGCCACCTCGACGAGCCCGTGCC
Source organism: uncultured Terrabacter sp. (assembly GCA_966081555.1). Taxonomy (GTDB): domain Bacteria; phylum Actinomycetota; class Actinomycetes; order Actinomycetales; family Dermatophilaceae; genus Terrabacter. The sequence goes on along the minus strand of CBHRRQ010000023.1, from coordinate 5,483 downwards.
GCTGCCCAGCTCGCGCGTCCACGACCTGCCCGCCGACCTCGACGACGTCGTGCTGCGCGCTACCGCGAAGGTGCCCTCCGAGCGCTACGCCGACGCCGACGCCATGGCGATGGCCCTCGCCCGACGCGAGTCGGGCGCCGACGCCGCCACGCGAGCACTGCCCGCGGGCGCCGCGACCTCCGTGCTCGCGGCGGGGGCCAACACCGCCCGGATGCCGGCCCTCGGGGTCTCCCCGGACGCCGGCCTGCCCACCCAGGCCGTGCCGGCCGGCGACCCCGCGCCGACCGGACTGCTGCGAGCGGACGAGCCCGCCGCCGCGACCACTCCCCGTCGTGCGCGCCCCACGCGCGCGCGACGGGGCGGCCCGAGCGTCGCCGTCTGGGTGCTGGGCGCCGTCGTCCTCGCCCTCGTGGGCGTCCTCGGCTTCGTCCTGCTGTCGGGCTCCGGCGGCGACGCCGACAACGCCGCCCCGGTGTCGCGCCCCACCCCCAAGGCCAGCAGCACGACCGCAGCACCCTCGCCCACCTCCACCGACCCCCAGCCGAGCGACGGCACCTCCGTGCCCAACGGCCTGGTCGGCGCGCAGCGCGGCGCCGCCGTCGACGCACTCATCAAGTCCGGCGTCAACGTGCGCTGGGTGCTCGTGCGCTCGGAGAAGCCCGAGGACACCGTCCTCGGCACCTTCCCCGGTGAGGGACAGACGATGAGCAAGGGCCAGACCGTCGCGCTCGTGGTCAGCCGCGGCCACGCCCCGTCCGACAGCAACACCTCCTTCGTCGTGCCCGACGGCCTCGTCGGCACCGAGGCCAAGCAGGCGATGACGCGCCTCGAGAAGGAGGACGTCCGGGTGACGCGCGTGACCGTGCCCGGCGACGGCAAGGACCAGGTCGTCGGCACGTGGCCCAGCGCGGGACAGACCACGGCCGACGGTGTCGTCGTGCTCGTCGTCTCCGGTGGGGGCGACGGCGGCAGCGACAAGGGCAAGCCCAACGACAAGGGCAACGGCAACCAGAGCGACTGATCGCCGGCGGGGCGACCCGGGCCGCCCCGCCGCCAATGCACTGGCACGCGCCGCCGCGCTCGCATACGTTCGCCGGGTGACTGCCAACACCCAGACAGCGCGACCTCGGACCGACGTGGACCGCATCGCGGAGACCTACTTCGACGCCGCCGTCGCCCTCAGCCCCATCAACGCGACCTTCCTCGGCGTCCCGGGCGCCGAGGAGGACCTCGACGACCTCTCGCCGGCCGGCAACGCCGCCGCCTCGACGCTGCGTCGGGCCACCCTCGCCGAGCTCGCCGACGCGACGCCCGCCGACGACGTCGACCGCGTGACCGTCGACGCCATGACCGAGCGCCTCCAGCTCGCCGAGGACCGGTATGCCGCCGGGCTCGACGAGATGTCGCTCAACGTCCTCGCGTCGCCGCTGCAGGCCGTACGCGACGTCTTCGACCTCATGCCCCAGGACACCGAGGACCACTGGCGCACGTTCGCCACGCGCATGGCCAAGATCCCGGCCGCCCTCGAGGGCTACAAGGAGTCGCTGCTCGTGGCCCGCGAGCGCGGCCAGGTCTCCCCTCGCCGCCAGGTCGAGGCGTGCGCCGAGCAGTCCCGCGACCTCCTCGCCGACGACGGCTACTTCACGAAGATCGTCGCCGACGCCACCGTCGGCGACACCCCGCTCGACGGTGACGTGAAGGCCCGGCTCGCCGACGCCGCGGCGGCGGCAGCGGCGGCATACGGCGAGATGGCCGACTGGCTGGAGCGCGAGCTGCTGCCCCACGCCCCGGAGGCCGACGCCTGCGGCATCGACCGCTACCGGCTCGAGTCGCGCTACTTCCTCGGCGCGGCGGTCGACCTCGAGGAGACCTACCGCTGGGGACAGCAGGAGGTCGCGAACCTCAACGCCCAGATGGCCGAGATCGCCGAGGGGCTCGAGCCCGGCGCCAGCGTGCAGCGCGGCGTCGAGATCCTCGACGCCGACGAGAAGTACCAGCTCCACGGCACCGACGCCCTCAAGGCCTGGATGCAGGAGCGCGCCGACGAGGTCATCGTGAACCTCAAGGACGTCCACTTCGACATCCCCGGCCCGGTCCAGACCATCGAGTGCATGATCGCGCCCACGCAGACCGGCGGCATCTACTACACCGGTCCGAGCGACGACTTCAGCCGTCCGGGCCGGATGTGGTGGTCGGTGCCCAAGGGCAACACCGAGTTCCGCACCTGGAACGAGCTGACGACCGTCTACCACGAGGGCGTCCCGGGCCACCACCTCCAGGTCGCCCAGACCGTCTACCGCTCGGCGCTGCTCAACAAGTGGCGACGCCTCGAGGCGTGGACGTCCGGCCACGGCGAGGGCTGGGCACTCTACGCCGAGCGCCTCATGGCCGAGCTCGGCTACATGGACGACCCGGGCAACCGCATGGGTTGGCTTGCGGGACAGTCACTTCGGGCCGCCCGCGTCGTCATCGACATCGGCGTGCACTGCGGTTTCGACGCGCCCGACGAGGTCGGCGGCGGCGCGTGGGACTACGACAAGGCGTGGACCTACCTCACCCGCTACGGCTTCATGGACGAGAAGGTCCTGCGGTTCGAGCTCAACCGCTACCTCGGCTGGCCGGGTCAGGCTCCGAGCTACAAGATCGGCGAGCGCCTGTGGCTGCAGCTGCGCGACGAGGTGCGCCAGCGCGAGGGCGACGCCTTCGACCTCAAGGCGTTCCACCGCCGGGCCCTCGACATCGGCGGCGTCGGCCTCGACACGCTGCGGGCGGCGGTGCTGCAGGAGATCTGACCGGGCAGCCCGCGGCACCAGGGTGAGCCAGGGACCGCCCCCGACCGCCACTGACGGCCCCCGACCCGCACGGGTCGGGGGCCGTCGCGCGCGGTGTGACGAATGGGTACTCCTCCCCATCGCCGCCGGCTCCGCGGCGCACCTATGCTGTGCTCGCGCCGCCGACTCCAGGCACGCGCCTCACAGCTCACAGGGGAGAAGAATCGTGTTCCGCCACCGCTCCGCGGTCGGCCGGGCCCAGGGGACGATCACGCGCCGCACTGCGCGCCGTGTCCTGACCGCGCTCACCGCCACCACCGTCGCACTCGGGCTGCTTCCGCTGGCCGCGCCGTCGGCCCAGGCCGCCACCTACACCATCACCGGCCGGGTCACCGGGCTCAACGCGTCCGGCACGGTCGTCGGCGTCGGCGACGCCGGCCTCTGGATCGAGGACCTCGACCGTCAGGACGCCGGCTCGATCACCTGGAACTCCGACGGCACGTACACCGCGACCTTCGCCTCGCCCGGTCCGTACAAGATCCAGGCCGGCTGCTGGGGCGACATGACGTGCGCCTCGCAGTGGGGCATCGAGTACTACGCCGACAAGGGCGACTTCGATTCGGCGACGCCCGTCACCGCCGGCACGACGCCCACCGTGGCCAACATCCAGCTCGACCGCCGCGCGACGCTCAAGGGCACCGTCAAGAACATCCTCGGAGAGCCGGTGGCGGCCGCCCAGATCAGCGCCTCCAAGGTGACCGGAGGGATGGACGTCTCGGCGACCACGGCCGCCGACGGCTCCTTCACGCTGACCGGCGCCGAGGCGGGACCCAGCTTCGTCTCCGCCTCGGACACCTCCGGCCAGAACCTCTACGAGAGCGAGAACTGGAACGGGAGCGCCAGCACCCCCGACTACGTCAGCTGGTCGGTCCCGGCCGGCCAGACCGTCACCGGCGTGAACTTCGTCCTCGACCCGTGGACCGGTGTCGTCGTCAAGGTCACCGACGAGGCGGGGACCCCACTGCAGAACATCGGGTGGAACCTCTACGAGTACCGCCCGACCGAGGGCGACTGGTTCGGACGTCAGTACGGCCCGCTCCTCACCGACGAGAACGGCACCTTCGCCGAGGGCACCGACGTCGGCAAGACGTACAAGGTGTGCGTCTACGACACCTGGTACCACGACTGGTCGCCGGCGACCCGCTACGCGGACGAGTGCTGGGACGACAAGGCGACCCTCGACACGGCCACCCCGTTCACGGTGACGAGCGACACGCGTCGGCGTGAGCTGACGATCAAGCTGGCCGTGGCCGGCAAGGGCCTGATCGCCCGCGAGCCGTTCGTCAGCGGCACGGGCACGGTGGGCAGCACGCTCACCGTCGACGCCGGGGCGTGGGGCCCGTCGGGCGTCGCCCTGTCCTACCAGTGGATGAAGGCCGCTCCGGGGCAGGACCTCGTCGCGATCCCCGGCGCCACCGGCACGAGCTTCACCATCACCAGCGACCTGACCGGTGCCTACGTCATGGCCAGGGTCACCGGCACGCTCTCCGGCTACCGCAGTGCGGTGTTCAACTCCAACGGGGTCGACGTCGGCAGCTCGGCCCCCACCCTCGCGTCCCCGCTCACCATCACCGGCAGTGGCGCCGTCGGCACCACGCTGACCGCCTCGCACGGCGCCATCAACCCTGCGGGTGACTGGTCCCCGGACTACACGTGGGTCGTCGGCGGGGTCGCCCTTCCCACGCAGTACGGCGCGGAGCAGCCGCCGCCACTCGACGTCACGAGCGACATGGTCGGCAAGCGCATCACGCTGCGCATGACGGCATTTTCCAACGGAAGCAGCCTGCAGCAGTCGGCGACCGGGCCCGTCGTCGTCGCCGGCACGCTCACGGCCCCCACGCCGACGGTCACCGGCACCGCTGCGGTCGGGCAGACCCTGACCGCCGTGCCCGGCACGTGGGGCCCGGCGCCCGTCACGCTCGCCTACCAGTGGTTCGCCGGGGGCGTCGCGTTGAGCGGCGCGACCTCCAGCACGTATGCCGTGACGCCGGCCGACCTCGGCAAGGCCGTCTCGGTCCGGGTGACCGGCAGCAAGACCGGCTACACCTCCGTGGCCAGGACGTCGGCGGGGACCGCAGCCGTCGCGGCCGGGACCCTCACCGCGCCGACGCCGACGATCAGCGGCACCAAGGCCGTCGGCTACACCCTGACCGCCGTCCCCGGCACGTGGGGCCCGGCGCCGGTCACCCTGACCTACCAGTGGTACCGCTCCGGCGCCGCCATCTCGGGGGCGACGGCGAGCACCTACGCGCTGACCACCACCGACCAGGCCAAGACCATGACGGTGAGGGTCACCGGGACCAAGACCGGCTACGCCACCGCGGCGAAGACGTCGGCTGCGACCAGCGCCGTCCTCGGTGCGCTCACGGCCCCGACGCCGACGATCAGCGGTACCAAGGCCGTCGGCTACACGCTGACCGCCGTCCCCGGCTCGTGGGGCCCGGCGCCCGTCACCCTGACCTACCAGTGGTACCGCTCCGGCGCCGCCATCTCGGGGGCGACCGCGAGCACCTACAAGCTCACCACCACCGACCAGGCCAAGACGATCACCGTCCGCGTCACCGGCGCCAAGTCCGGCTACCTCACGACGGCGAAGACCTCGGCGGCGACGTCCGCGGTGCTCGGCGCGTTCACCGCGCCGACCCCGACGAT
>CBHRRQ010000022.1:0-25815 GCA_966081555.1 uncultured Terrabacter sp. | reverse complement strand
ATCAGTCCACCGGCGTCTCCGTCGCCGGCGGCAGCCTGCTACTCTCGACGAGCTCGAACGGCAGGAACCTCTTCCGCTTCTCGCTGCGGTCGCTCGAGCTCGCGCCCCACAACACCGCCCTGAAGACGAACGGCTCCTGGTCGGTCAAGGCCAGCTCGTACAACACGGCCTCGGGCGGCTACCTCTACGTCGGCACCTTCAGCGACGCGCTCAACGGGAGCTCGACGATGTGGCGCTACAACCTGACGTCGACGCAGGCGCCCACCGGCACCCCGGTCGCGATCAGCACCCCGACGCGGGTGCAGGGCGCCGTCGTCGCCGACGGGCACTACATCTTCAGCACGTCCTACGGCCGCAACTGCTACAGCCGTCTGAAGTTCCGCAAGGTCGGCTCGAGCACGTACGGCCGTTCGATCGAGATCCCGCCGATGAGCGAGGGCATTGTCAACGTGCCGCGCGGCGCGGCCGGGCCGGTGAGCGACTGGGTCTACGTCAACTTCGAGTCCGGCTCCGACCAGTACAAGGACGCGACGATGCGTCAGTTCCGGTTCCAGCACGCGTACCTCACGGCGCTCACCCCGTGACGCGCTGACGGCACACGACCTCGCGGCCGGCGCCGGTGAACGACGAGGGGCCTACGGCGGACTGCCGTGGGCCCCTCGTCGTGACGCCGGACGTGCGGCCTACTTGTAGTTGCCAGCCATCCACCTGAGGTCGTCGCGGGTCGGGCTCGACAGGGTCGACGAGGAGCTGGTGTACGCGTACATCGAGCTCTTGCTCGAGCTGGAGTGAGGCAGTCCCCCGCAGTGGCCGAGCTCGTGGATGGCCAGCTGCTGGCCGCCCTTGAGCGTCGCCCACGAGGGCGAGAGGTGCACGACGCAGGAGGTGATGACCCCGCCGCTGCTCGACGGGCTCGCATCGCCGACCGCCCCGAAGATCGAGGAGTCCTCGGCGACGACGGTGATGTTCGCCGCGGCCGGGTCACTCGTCGTCACCACGTTCCACCCGGAGGTGCGCCACTCGCTCACCGCCTCGGCGATGCGGAACCAGTTGCCGCCTCCGGTCGAGTCGTAGACGACGGCCTGGGTGGCCCACCGGCCGAGGTATGCCGCGGTGGGGGCCGCCGGGGCCGGCTTGGCGGCCTGCGAGGGGGCGGCTGCGCCGAGGGCGATGCCTGCTGCTCCGGCTGTCGCGAGGGCGACGAGGACGATCCGCTTCATGTAGTGCTCCTGCTCATGAACGCCGCGTGCGCCGGGGAGGGTTGGCGCTGTTTGTCCAAATTATCGATTTCGTCCGAGCATGAGGCATTTTTGACGATCTCTTGACCCTTGGGGGCCTTTTGGTGGACAGGCCACGCCGGGTCGGGACGAGGAAAGGCCCACCCCGCCGGGCGGGGTGGGCCTCTACGTCGGAGCGTCGGTCGTCAGCAGTACTTCGCACTGCCGGTGCTGCCCCAGGAGCAGGTGTCGACGGTCGTGCCGGCGGCCGTGCGGAGGTAGGCGGTGTCGCCGGTGTTCTTCCAGACGTACCTGGTGTAGCCGTAGTAGCGGTTGGTCGCGGTAGCGGTGCCGCGGCCCGTGTGGACGGTCACGGTGGTGCCGGCCTTGAGGGTGAAGGCCGGGAACGTGTAGGTGTAGCCCGTCTTGTCGCGCAGCGTCCAGCCGGTGAGCGACCGGTTGGTGCGGGTCGTGTTCTTGATGACGACGTACTCGGCGTTGAGGCTCGTGTTGCTGCCCGTGTCGGATCCCGGCGAGTTGTACTGGACGCGGTAGATCATGATCGCCGGCAGGGCCTGGGCCGAGCTGGCGGCGGCGATGGGGGCTGCCACGGCGAGACCGAGGCCGGTGGCCGCGACGGCGGCCTTCTTGACGTACGCGTGCATGTGCTTCCTTCATCCGTGCGGCTCGGCGGCCGCGTCGCATGCCAGTGGCGGGGCCCCGGGGGGGGGGGCCCCGCGCCCGGGCCAGGGGCCCCCCCCCCCCCCCGCCGGGGCGGGGGGGGGGGGGGGGGGGGGGCGGCCGCTTGGGGGGGGGGGCGGCGGGGGGGGCGCCCCCACGGATCCCTGTCCTGACGCACCGCACCGGCCGGCCTTGGACGTGCTGGGCACGGCGCGGGCGTCGACTCGAAGGCTACGGCCAGAAGCGGCGCAGCAAGTCCGTTTTGCGAGAACTGCCCGCATTCGTGGGCAGCTCAGCCGAGCGGCGCGCGGGCCCGGGAGGTGACGGTGATCGTCACGCTGCCGCCGAGAGACTCGAGGACCCACCCGCTCATGGGCAGGGTGGCGGTGCCCCGGAGGGTCACCACCGCGGTGGCGCCGTCGGAGGTGCCGGTGTCGGGGCCCACGGCCCACGACGTGATGCCCGGAGGCAGCGGCGTGCGAGCGAGGTGCTCGCGAGCAGCCAGCGACACCGACTCGTCAGTGAGCGCGAGCCGGTCGAGCACCCCCTCCTCGTAGGCGACGCGCTCGTCGAGGGCGTCCGCCGCGTCGAGGGCGGCCGCGTCGGCGGTGTCGAGGAGGCGCATCCGGGCCAGCTGGGCGGCGGTGACGTCGACGGCGCCGAGGACGAGGAGCGTCACGAGGACGAAGAGCCCGAGCACCAGGACGCCGATCTGACCGCCGTCCGCGACACCGGGTGGCCGAAGGCGGCGCCCGAGGTGGCGACGAAGGGCGCGGCGGGCGCCTGCCGGGCGGACGGCATACGCGAGCGTCATCGCGACACGTACCTGTCGACGGACGCGACGTGCGTCGACGTGACCGTCACCGACGACGGGACGTGGTCGGCGATGAAGTCGGGCACGAGGGGCAGCTGCACCTCAATGGTGGCGACGGAGGTGACCGCCCCCTCGGGACGCAGGCACGGTTGGCCGTCGCACGTCACGGCGACCGCGGCACCCTGGTCGAAGGAGAAGTCGCCGAACGCCAGGGCCGCGGCTGCCCGCGCTCGGGCCAGGCCCTCGTCGTCGGACTGCGCGGTCACGAAGGCACGCCCCGCCTCGCGCCCGGCGAGGGAGGCCGAGAACGACGCGGCCTGGATGCGGGCGGCCGTCAGGACGAGGTAGGTCAGCGGCAGCAGGAGCAGGATCCCGAGGAAGATGAACTCGATGATGGCGCGGCCGTCCTCGGCACCAGCGCGCGGCCGGGTGCGGCGGTCGCCCCGGCGCACCGCTCGTGCCAGCAGGAGCTCGGCCGGGCTCACCGCGACCCTCCCGTGGTGACCTGCTCCTCGCTGAACGCACGTCCGGACACGGTCAGCAGACCGGCGGGGCCGACGGGTCCGATCACGGGCAGCGGCGCCGTCACCCGCACCTCGACGACGCGCACCCCGGAGTCGGTCACCGTGCGCGCCGCCCGAACGTCCTGCGCGAACGAGGCGTTGAGCGAGCTCGTGATGAGCGCCTCGGTGCGGGCCACCCCGTCGCCCGGCGATGCGTCGGCTCGCGCGCCGTAGCGAGCGCCCTCGGACGCCGCCGAGATGAGCGTGTTGCGCACGTAGAGGGCGAGGCCGAGCTGGAAGACCCCCATTGCGACGAAGAGGAGCAGGGCCGCGACCATCACGAACTCCGGGATGGCGGAGCCCCGGTCCCGCGAGGCCTCGGCGCGTGGGTGATGGTGTGCGCGCCGCTCGGCACGCGCGACCAGGGTCGAGGGGGTCGGGAGCGTGCTGAGGACCGACGGGCTCACGGGCCCTTGACGTCGGAGATGGCGTCGCTGAAGAGCTGCCCCAGCTGCGGGCCGGCGATGGCCCAGAGGGCGGTGACCAGGCCCGCGGTCATGATCGTGATGAGCACCCACCCGGGCACGTCGCCGCGGTCGCGCGGACCGGTGATTCGGTCGCCCACCGTGGTGAGCGCGGTGCGGGCGCGAGCCTGGGTGGCGATGATGCGGTTCATGTCTTTCTCCCTGTGATCGGTGTGGTGGGGTGCACGGGCTCGAGGTGGTCAGAGCCGGAAGTGCAGGAAGCTGAGGCCCGGGTAGAGCGCGAAGAGGACGGTGACGGGCAGGGTGAGGAAGACGATCGGGACCATCATGTAGATCTCCTTGCGCCCTCCCTGCTCCATGAGGGTGCGTCGGCCGTCCTCGCGGACGTCCTGCGCCTGGGCGCGGAGCACCTCGGCGAGCGGCGTGCCGCGCTCCACGGCGACGACGATGCCGTCGACGAAGCGGGTGAGGCTCATGAGGCCGGTCCGGTCGGCGAGTCCCTGGAGCGCAGTGGGCAGGTTCGCGCCCGCGCGAGCGTCGGCCAGGCACCGCCTCAGCTCGTCGGACAGCTCACCCTGCGACAGTCGGCAGACCCGCTCGAGCGCACCGACCGCGCCCTCGCCCGCACTGACGGCGAGCGCGAGCAGCTCTGCGACAGTGGGGAACTCGGTCAGCATGCGCGCCTCGCGACGCGTCGCGGCCCGGGTGAGCAGATAGTCACGCAGCGCGATGCCGCCGAACACCCCCACGAGGACCATGGAGACGAGGACGGGCAGGGGGAAGCGGCGCTGGGCCACCGCTACGACCCCGGTGAAGAGGAGTCCCCCGAGGCCACCGAGGGCGCCGGCCATGACCTGCTCGGCGCGGAACCGGTCGACGTCTGCGGGACGCCCCGCCCGCAGCTGCCGCCGTTCGACGGACGACGCACCGCCCCTCACCGCCCCGACGCGGGCACCGAGCCGGCTCACGTACGGGGCGAGGAGCTCACCGAAGCCGAAAGGTCCCCGGGCTGGCGCCGGCCGGGACAGCAGGCTGGACGGGCGCGGCGTGTCACGCAGGTAGGGCTCGAGGCGGTCGTCGAGGGTCGGTCGTCGGCTCGCAGGAAGCCCTGCGACGACGAGCGCGACACCGGCGAGCAGGAGCACCCCCGCCGCCGCGCCGGTCCACGACCAGCCGTCGCGCAGGACGTCGACGACGCCTCCTGCCGGGCCGCTCACCGCAGCACCCGCTCTTCCTCGGGCAGCCGGCCGATCCACACCATCGCCCGGTAGGCGACGACGCACAGCCCGGCCCCGACGGCGAGCACCACCCAGCCCGTGGGTGAGGAGTAGGCCTCGAGCGAGCTGCCGTTGAGGGCCAGCAGGCCGAGGATCACCCACGGTGCGCCCGCGGCGAGGCGGGCCGCGTTGATCGTCCAGCTCTGCCGCGTCTCGAGCTCGGCCCTGGTGCGGGCGTCCTCGCGGAGGAAGGACGACAACGTGCGCAGCAGCTTGCCGAGGTCGCTGCCGCCGACCTCCCTCGCGATGCGCAGCGACTCCACGATGCGGTCGCCGACCGGGTCGCTGAGCCGGTCCTTGAGGCGGTCGAGGCAGTCGTGGAAGCGGCCGGTGGTCCGGTAGTCCTCAGCGAAGGCGGTGAACGCCGGGCGCAGCTCGGCCGGACCTCGGACGGACAGCTGCGACAGCGCCTCGGGCAGCGCCAGCCCGGCTCGCACGCCGGAGGTGATGTTGTCGACGACGTCGGGCCACAGGTCACGGAGCTTGTTGCGACGCTTGCGCGCCCGCATGCGCACGAGCGAGATCGGCAGCGCGCCGGCCATCAGCCCGAAACAGAGTGCGATGGGCACCACACGGGTGAGAGCGGCGACGAGCACGAAGGTGAAGGCGAGCAGGACGAACGACCCGACGATGAGGTTCACGGGCGTGAGCGACGCGTAACCGGCCTGGTGCAGGTGGTCACGCAGATGCGCGGTGAAGCCGCCCTGACGGGTGCGCACCTGTGCAGGCTCCTGCGGCCAGAAGGACCAGTAGACGAAGAAGGTGCCGACACCCAGGAGCAGCCCGACGGCCAGCGGCGGGATCACGGGTGGACCTGCCCCAGCAGCGCCGCCACGTCGTAGCCGGCTCGTTCGAACGCCTCCCGGTGCGGTGGGAACCCGTCGGCGCGCCTCAGCAGCCCGTCGCGGGTGACGAAGAGGTCGGCGATCTCGATGACGTCGCCCTCGGCCCGGCCGGGCACGGCGACGATCTCGCGCACCCGGCGCACCCCGTCGCGCTCGAGGGCCACGTGCACCACGATGTCGACGGCCGCCGCCACGGTGGGCACGACGAACCTGCTCGACACGTTCTCGCCGGCGAGCAGCGGCAGCGTGCACATCTTGGTGACGGCCTCGCGTGCGCTGTTGGCGTGGACGGTGCACATGCCTGGGACGCCGCTGTTCAGCGCGATGAGCAGGTCGAGGCTCTCCTCCTGGCGCACCTCGCCCACGATGATGCGCGAGGGGCGCATGCGCAGCGCCTCCTTGACGAGGCGGCGCAGGGGCACCTCACCGGTGCCCTCCAGGCTGGGCTGGCGGCACTGCATGGACGCGACGTCGCGCTGCGGGATCTTCAGCTCGAAGACCTCCTCGCAGGTGACGATGCGCTCGCGCGGCGGGATCGCCGCGGCCAGGCAGTTGAGCAGGGTCGTCTTGCCGGCCTGAGTGCCACCCGCGACCAGGACGTTGAGGCCGCTGGCGACCGCGGCCTCGAGGAAGGTGGCGGCCTGGCGCGGCATGGTGCCGAGCCGCACGAGGTCGTCGAGGTGGTCGGCCTTGACCACGAACTTGCGGACGTTGACCTGCCAGTGGGTCCGGCTGATGTCGGGGATGACGACGTGCAGCCGGGAGCCGTCGGCGAGGGTCGCGTCGACGAAGGGGCTGCTGAGGTCGACCCGGCGGCCGCTGCTCCTCAGCATGCGCTCGACGAGGTCGCGCACGTCCTCCGCCGTGAGGATCGTGGGGGTGAGCTCTGAGATGCCGCCGCGCGCGACGAACACCTTGCTCGGCTCGTTGATCCAGATCTCCTCGACCGTCGGGTCGTCGAAGTACTGCTGGAGCGGCCCGTAGCCGGCGACGACGGCGAGGATCGAGTGGACGGCGAGCCGTTGGTCGCCGAGCGAGGGCAGGCCGCCGTGCAGCGATCGCTCGTCGTAGTCCTGGACGGCGTCCTGCACCAGACGGCGGACGGCCTTGGCGTCGCTCGCCGGGTCGAGCCCCGACCGTCGGATCAGCTCACGGACCTCGCCCTCGACGTGGCGCACCGCTTCGTGTGTCGACATCCGTTCCCCTGAACCCCTGTGAGTTGCTTCGCGGCCATCCTGCCCGCTGTCTCCGGATCTGGCGCGTCCAAGCTAGGCGACCTCTGAGCACCCGCGCTCCGGTCATCCACAGCCACGCCACGGGTGAGACCGACGGGCGCGACACCGTAGCGCCTGGCGCCGAAGGGCGTCGGCCGCCGTCCACAGCTGTGCACGGACCGGCCAGCACGGGCCGCGGAGCCGCTGTGATGGTCGGGACACGAGGAGGCACAGTGCACCTGACGGTGACCGTCATCGACCCGGAGCACCTGGGCTCCGCCCCGCGCCACGTCACGATCGAGGCTGCGGTCGGCACCCCGTTCGCCGAGGTGCGCGCGCCGCTGGCCGCAGCCGCCGGCGGGGACCGGGCACCCGACGAGCAGGCCTCGTTCCGCGTCGCCGGCGTCGCCGTGCGCGACCACGACCGTGTCGGTGAGCTGCCGCTGGTCCGTGGAGCCGTGCTCACGCTGACCAGCCGTGAGCCGGATCGCCCTCGAGGGAACGACGGCCGCGCGGTGGAGCTGCGGGTGGTCAACGGCAACGGGGCCGGGCGGCTCATCCGCCTCGGCCGCGGCGAGCACCTGCTGGGCCGGGCCGCCTCGGCGGCCGTCCGGCTCGACGACCCGGGCATCTCGCGAGCCCACGCCGTCGTCGACGTGAGCGCGGAGGGCGTACGCGTTCGCGACCTCGGCACGACCAACCCCTCCCTCGTCGACGGGCTCGCCCTGCCGACGGAGGGCACCACGCTCGGCGAGGGGCAGCACCTCCGTCTCGGTTCCACCACCGTGGTGCTGGGGCCGGTCGACGTGCGGGCCGGCCACCACGAGGTCCTCGACGGCCGGGTGCGTGTCCACCGCCGGCCCCGCTTCGTCGACCCGCGCCCTCCTGCGACCGTCACGTTCCCGGCGGCGCCGACCCGCCCGGAGCACAGCCGGATGCCGCTGCTCGCGTCGTTCGCACCGCTGGTGCTGTCGGCCGTGCTGGCCCTGGCGCTGTCCTCCCCCGCTCTGCTCCTCTTCGCCCTCATGTCACCGGTCCTGCTCCTCGGTCAGTGGTGGAGCGACCGCAGGGCCGGGCGCACCACGCACCGGCGCCAGGTCAGGGAGCACGCCGGGGCGCTCGCGCGGGCACGCGCCGACCTCGAGCTGGCGACCCGGGACGACGCGACGAGACGACGGCGCGAGCACCCGGACCTGGGCCACGTGGAGGCGACAGTGCGGCGGCGGGCCACCCGACTGTGGGAGCGGCGCCCCGATGACCCCGACCACCTCGTGCTGCGCATCGGCACGGCTCGACAGCCGGCACGGGTCGAGCTGCAGGGCGACGTCGTCGACTCCCTTCCCGAGACGGACGACGTGCCGGCCCTCGTGGATCTCGACGGGTCCGGGGTCCTCGGCGTCGCCGGGGCACGCAGGCACGCCCTTCCCCTGACCGGCGGCCTCGTGCTGCAGGTCGCCACCTGGCACACGCCGCGCCGGCTGTCACTGCACGTGCTGGCCGCCTCACCCGGCGCAGCCCGCGACTGGGAGTGGGCAGCCCAGCTCCCGCACGTGTCGGACGCCGACGAGGCAGCGCCGCGCATCGCGGGCCGACCCGCCGAGGTCGGCGTGCAGGTCGAGGCGCTTCGCGCTCTGGTCGAGAGCCGGCGTACTGCGACGGAGGCACGGTGGACCACCGACCAGAACCGCACTGCGGACGTCGTGGTCGTGCTCGACGGCGCGAGCGCGCTCCGGGCCGTGCCCGGGGTCTCGGAGCTGCTGATGGACGGCCCCGCCGTGGGCCTTGCCTTCATCTGTGTCGACGACGACGTGCCCTCGCTACCGACCGAGACCCGATGCATCGTCGAGGTCGATGCGAACGGCCTGCGTGCCACGTCGCAGACCGCGGCGGATCGTCTCGACGACGTCGTGCCCGACCTGCCGTCGCTGGGGTGGCTCGAGGACGTGTCGCGCGCCATGGCGCCTCTCGTCGACGCGACCCCGGATGCCGCTGCTGCCGGCCTGCCGCGCGAGGTGTCCTTCGTCGAGATGCACCGGCAGGCGGGCGTCGATGCGGTCACCCCCGACGGGCTTGCCGCGTCCTGGGCGGCCGCCAGCGGAGTCCCGTCGGCCCTCGTGGGACAGACACCACAGGGACCGCTCCAGATCGACCTGGCAGCCGACGGCCCACACGTGCTCGTCGGCGGCACGACGGGGTCGGGCAAGTCCGAGCTGCTCCAGACCCTCGTCACCGGTCTCGCTGTGACGAACCGGCCCGACGACCTCACCTTCGTCCTCGTCGACTACAAGGGCGGGGCCGCCTTCAGCGACTGTGCCCGGCTGCCGCACACCGTCGGTCTCGTGACCGATCTCGACGCCGGCCTCACCGCGCGCGCCCTCACGTCCCTCGACGCCGAGATGAAGCGCCGCGAGCGCCTGCTCGCCGAGGCGGGCGCCAAGGATCTCGACGACTTCCGTCGCGCCGAGTCCGTACGCGGGCAGCGTCCTTCGCTGGGCCGTCTGGTCATCGTCGTCGACGAGTTCAAGGCACTCGCCGACGAGTTCCCCGACTTCGTCAGCGGGCTCGTGCGGGTGGCTGCACTGGGCCGATCGCTCGGTCTGCACCTCGTGCTGGCCACCCAGCGCCCCGCCGGGATCGTCTCCGCCGACATGCGCGCCAACGTCGCCCTGCGCATCGCTCTGCGGGTGCGCGACCGCGGTGACAGCGCCGACGTCATCGATTCCCCCGACGCCGCATCGCTCGACCCCCGCGCACCCGGGAGGGCGTGCATCAGGGCCGGCGACGAGGCGGTCACGCTGGTGCAGTCCGCCTACCTCGGGGGCGCGTTGCGTGACCCGAGCGCCTCCCGCGGCCGGCCACGCGTGGTTCGCCGCGACCTGCTGGCAGCAACCCCAAGGCCCTTCCTCGCCGAGGGAGCGAGCGTTGATCCCGCGACCGAGCTGGCCTTGGTCGTGGACGCCGCAGTCACGGCCGCCGACCGGCTGGGCATCGCTCCGGGCCCTCCTCCGTGGTTGCCGCCCCTGCCGTCGGCGCTGCCCGTCACCGCCCTACCGGACCCGTCGTCGCAAGCGACCGGCGTGCCGCTGGGCCTGGTCGACCTCCCGTCCGAGCAGCGGCGCGAGCCGTACGTGTGGCAGGTGGGCGACGGGCAGCACCTCGGTCTGGCGGGCGGTCCTCGCAGCGGTCGGTCGACGACCCTCGTCGCGCTGGCCCTGGGGCTCGCACGGCGCTTCGAGGCCACCGACGTCCACGTGCACGTGCTGCAGGGCATGGCCGGTCCGTGCTCCCGCCTTCGGGGCCTGCCCCACGTGGGCACGGTCGCCGACGGCACCGACGTGGCACTGTGCCGCCGGCTCATCGCACGGCTCGGCCGCGTCGTCGACGGCGACGGACCCCGGGCTCGCCACACGGTCGTGCTCGTCGACGGGTGGGAGTCGCTCGAGGAGGCGCTGGCTGCGGTCGACCACGGTGCCACCGTCGACGCCCTGCACCGGCTGCTGCGTGACGGGCCTTCGGCGGGAGTGCAGTTCGTCGTGGCCGGCGGCCGGGCCGTCGTCTCGGGACGCCTGCCGGGGCTGCTCGCGAGGAGGCTCGTCCTGCAGATGCCCGACCCGCTCGACCTCACGCTCGCCGGCCTCACCCCTGCACAGGTGTCGGCCGGCCGGCCGGCAGGCAGGGCGGTCGACGTGCTGACAGGTCACGACGTGCAGCTGGCCCACCCCGGCACCGGCCCGTCGACCACCGCCACGAGCGACGCCATCGAGGAGTCGGCCCGGTCCCTGGATCCGGGGGGCCCCGCGGCAGGTGGTCCGTGGCACATCCGGGCGCTGCCCGACCGCGTCGACTCCGCCCCCACGCTGGGTGGTCCCGACCATGTCGTCGTCGGCGTGGGCGGGGACGGCGCGGGCCCCCTGGCCCTCCCGCTCGGGACGGTGCGCCGCCTGCTGGTCGCCGGCCCCGGCCGGTCCGGACGCTCGTCCGCACTGGTCACCATGGGCGAGGCGCTCGTGGCCCGCGGACGATCGGTGCTCACGGTCTGCCCCCGCCGCTCGCCCCTGTCGGACTGGGCCCGGGCGCACGACGTCCCCCACCTCTCGCAGCACGACGCCGCCGAGCTGGTGGCGGCTCGACGGCTCGATCCCGACCTGTGCCTCCTCGTCGACGACGCGGAGTCGGTCGACGGCAATCCCGTGGAAGCAGCCCTCGTCGAGGCCACCCGCCTCGTCGACGCCACGCGGGGGCTCGTCGCCGTCGGCGCAGACCTGGCCCGGGCCAACGCGGCGTTCCGCGGGCTCGTCCCGGAGGTGTCGCGCGACGGGTGCGGCCTGCTGCTCCAGCCCGGCTCACCCACCGACGGCGACGTGCTCGGGACGCGCCTCGACGTGCCGGTCGAGCGCAGGCCGGGTCGCGGCTACCTCGTGCTCGACGGCACCACGGAGCCGGTGCAGGTGGGTCTGACCGGCCCCGTCAGCACTGCGATCACCCGCGCGCCGGCACTACCGGTCTGAGGGCCGGGCATCGCTCCCGCCGGGCTCCCGGCTCTGCCAGTGTTCTCCCCAACACCCGGCCCGAGGAGGACCAGCATGTCGCGCCGTGCCCGAGAGATCACCCTGCGCTTCCTCGCAGCCCCGACGGACGCCGGCTACTCCGGCACCGTGGGCGGGGGTCGCGTGCTCGAGTGGATCGACAAGGCCGGCTACGCGGCGGCCGCAGGCTGGAGCGGCACCTACAGCGTCACGGCCTACGTCGGCAACGTGCGGTTCTCGCGGCCCGTCGAGGTCGGCGATCTCGTCGAGGCCACCGCGCGGGTCGTCCACACCGGCACCACGAGCATGCACATCCACGTGACGGTCGCCGCCGGGAACCCCAAGGACGTCGACCTGCAGCCGACGACCGACTGCATCATGGTCTTCGTCGCCGTCGACGAGAACGGCAGGCCCACCCCGGTGCCGCAGCTCGTCGCCGAGGACGACCACGACCGCGGGTGGCAGCAGAGCGCCGTCAAGCGGATCGCGCTGCGCAGCGAGATCGCCGAGGCGATGGCGGCCCAGACCTACAGCGACGCCGGCACCGCCCCACGCGTCGTGCTGCGCTTCCTCGCCGCCCCGACCGACGTCAACTGGGGCGGCAAGGTGCACGGCGGCATTGTCATGCGCTGGATCGACGAGGCCGCCCACGTGCTCGCCACGCAGTGGACCGGGTCGGCCGCGAACGTGGCCGTCTACGCCGGCGGCGTGCGCTTCTACCGTCCGCTCCGCATCGGCGACGTCGTCGAGGTCGAGGCCCGGCTGCTGCTGACCGGCACGTCGAGCATGCACATCAGCGTCCACGTGCGCTCGGGCGACCCCGCGACGGGTGAGCTCGCCCTCACCACCCACTCGCTCATCGTCTTCGTGCCGCTCGACGACGACGGCAACGCCGTGCCCGCGAAGCGGTGGACCCCGGTGAGCGACGAGGACGTCGCCCTGCGCGACCACGCGCTCGCGCTGGTGCAGATGCGCAACCGGGTCGACGCCGAGCGTCACATCCCCTGAGCCGCGAGGCGCTCGACGGCGGGGACGACCTCCGAGACGTCGGGCAAGGCATCGATCTGGTCGGCCAGGGCCCCGGCGGCAGCGCGCGCCGAGTCATCGCCCAGCACCCGCTCGACGGCCGCCGCCAGCTCGGTGACGGCGTCCATCCGACCACCGAGCCTGACGCCCGCGCCAGCCTGCTCGACCCGGGCCGCGTTGACCTCCTGGTCTGCCGCGAAGAGAGGCACAACCACCTGGGGCAGCCCCGCCGCGAGGGCCGCCATCGTCGTCCCGAAGCCGCCGTGTCCGACCATGGCCCCCGCGAGCGGCATGACGTCCTCCTGCGGCCACCACTTCGTGACGTACGCGTTGGCCGGCCAGGGGTGCAACGAGTCCGGATCGCCGGCGTGACCGGTCGTGAGCAGCACGCGCACCGGCAGGCCCGCGAGGGCGTCGAGCGACCCGCGGAACACGGTGCTGAGATCGGCGAAGCCGGCCGTCACCGAGCCGAAAGACACGTAGACGAGCGGCTGGTCCGGGTCGCCCCAGGTGGCCGGCAGCGAACCCACTCGGCCCCGGGCCGACCCGTTGCGGAACCGCACGACCGCAGCGCGTGGCTCGGCGGCCCTCGTTGAGCCGGCGCCGTCGAGCCCGGCCGGAACCGACGTGAAGACACCGGTCGACGCCGCCGCCCCGCTGCAGGTGCCTACGGCCAGGCCCACGATCTCGTCGAGCTCGCCCAGCGGCTCGTCGAGCTGGTCCCCCACCCACTCCCGGATGGCGCCCATCCCGATCGCCACCTCGGCGTGCGGCACCCCGGCACGCTCGGCCGCCGCGAGCGACCCGAACTCGCAGGGCTCGCGCAGCACGACGTCGGGGCACCACTCGTCGACGAGGTCGCGCACCCGGGGGAAGGCCGCCTGCGCGTCGAGACGGCCGAAGACGTCGCGAACGACCGTGAGGTTGGCGAGGTCGGGCGACACGGACGAGAGCCCGGCGAACACCGCACCCATGACGGCGGGGTCGACATCGTCGAACGGGGCGTGGTCCAGGCCGGCGCGGGCGACGTGGCTCGCGAACGACTCCGGAGCGGCCACGCGCACCTCGTGGCCGGCGGCCGCGCAGGCCCGGGCCAGCGGCACCATCGGCATGAAGTGGCCGGTGCCGGCCGTCGTCGAGAACAGCACGCGCATGGCTCAGGGTCCCACCGGGGCGCCGGGTCGCGGGCGAAAGCGGACACAGGGAGGGACAGGGAGCAGGAGGGAGTCGAGGTGCCGGGCCTTCGCATCCCCGGTGGCGTAGGCCGCCCTGGTGCGAAGCTGCGTGTGCCGCTGCCTAGCTCGTGCGTGTCGGAAGGTGGGTGCGCGGCGCCATCCGCGGCCCGCGGCGGGGGCGGTGGTGCCCGGCCATCCCGAGCAGCTGCTGCACGCGGTAGCGGTGCCCGCGGTAGGGCTCGAGCAGCTCGGCGAGGCCGTCGTCGTCGACCGGAGACCCCGTCAGGGCCCAGCCGATGTCCTTGGCCACGTGGTAGTCGCCGAACGAGACCGAGTCGGGGTCGCCGAGCGCCCGCTGCGCCACCTCGGCGCACGTCCAGACCCCGATGCCCGGCAGGGCGCGCAGGCGACGGTGTGCCTCCGCGACCGACACGCGGGCGCCCTCCTCGAGCCGGCCGGCATACCCGGCGGCCCGCACGACGGTGCGCGAGCGCGCCCCGTCGACCGACGCCTGCAGCCACGCCCACGACGGGATCGCCGCCCAGCCGGCCGGGGTCGGCGGCGCCATCAGCCCGGGGAACGGACCCGGGGCCACCTCACCGAAGCGCCGCACGAGCGTGCGGTAGCCGGCGAAGGCCTCCTGACCCGTCACCTTCTGCTCGATGACCGCGGGCGCGAGCGCGTCGAAGACGAGCCCGGAGCGCGGCACGCGCCAGTGGGGGAACCGGCGCCAGGCCTCGGCGACGAGGTCGTGGTGCGGCACGAACCCCGTGGGGTCGTCCTCCTCGCCCAGCAGCGCCGGCACCGACTCGAGCAGCCACGGCGCGCCCGGCCCCCAGGCGTGCGCGTGCACCTCGGAGTCGCCGGGACGGCACACGAGGTGGAGCGTGCCCACCCCTTCGGGCGTCTGCACGGCGCGGGTGGCCGTGCCCTCGCGACCGAACCTGGACGTCGGGTCGCCCCCGCCGCGACGGAACGCACCGAGCTGGCCACGCAGGGAGATCTCGCGCTCGCTGCGCCAGACCCGGGTGACGGGGCCGGTCACGGGTGCGGTCATCACAACATCCTCGCTTACACTCGCCTCGGTCGTTGAACGAGACCACAACGGCCCGTCGGCACACGCAACTCACACCTGCACCGCCCGACCTCAGCCCCGCCGGCCGCCCCGGACCGGCAGACCGAGAGCCCACAGGAAGAGGAACGATGGCCCGCGAGACGAGCCGAGACCGCCGCGAGCGCGTCGCCCAGATGCAGGCAGAGCAGAAGAGGGCCGAGCGTCGCCGGCTCTTCGTCGTGATCGGCGCCTGCGTCGCCGTCATCGCGATCATCGGCGGCGCCGTCGCGTGGGCGATCGTCGGCGAGCAGAACAAGAAGGCCGAGGCGCTCCGGAGCATCACCGGCGACATCGCCGCCGCTTCCTGCGACCCCGTCACCGACGACGCCGCGAGCGGCTCCAGCGACCACGTCGGGCCGGGCACGAACAAGCCGGACGTCACGAAGATCCAGTACGCCACCGTGCCGCCCTCGAGCGGCCAGCACTTCGCCGTTCCGGCCGTCGACAAGCGCAAGGTCTACACCGTCGCCGACGCCCCCAAGATCGAGACGCTCGTGCACAACCTCGAGCACGGCTACACGATCCTCTGGTACGACCGCTCGGTCGAGAAGGAGCAGGCCGCGAGCTTCGAGGCGCTCAGCACGAAGATCAACGCGATGAAGGAGTCGGCGAACAAGTTCATCATCAGCCCCTGGGACCCGGCCTACGGCGCCTTCCCCGAGGGCAAGAAGTACGCCCTGTCGCACTGGTCGGCCGACTACGACCAGGCCAGCGGCAAGGTCTCGAACCAGAAGGGCCACCGTCAGCTGTGCGGCGGCCTCAACACGACCGTCGTCGAGGACTTCGTCAAGAAGCACCCGTGGAGCTCGGCTCCCGAGCCCGGCGCCGCCTGACGCCGGCAGCCGCCGCCGTCCACGGAAGGCCCCCGGTCACCGACCGGGGGCCTTCGGCGTGCTCGCGCCGGGAACAAGCGGTGCATTCGCGGTGGTTGTCGCCTTCATGACGATCACCGGCGAGTACGTCCCGAGCCCGAGCGACTGGGTGCGCAAGCAGGTCGAGGAGATCGAGCGCACCGGCACCACCGACTCCGTGCACATCCAGAACCGCCCCGTCGTGCTGCTGACGATGCGCGGGAAGAAGAGCGGCAAGGTGCGCAAGGTGCCGCTCATGCGGGTCGAGCACGACGGGGACTTCGCGGCCGTGGCGAGCAAGGGCGGAGCGCCGGAGCACCCGAAGTGGTACCGCAACCTGCAGGCCCACCCCGACATCGACCTCCAGGTCGGCACCGAGACGTGGTCGGCGCGGGCCCGCGAGCTCACGGGCGAGGAGCGCGAGCAGTGGTGGGAGCGCTGCGTGGCCGCCTTCCCGCCCTACGCGGAGTACCAGACGAAGACCGAGCGGCTCATTCCCGTCTTCGTCCTCGAGCGCGTCTGACGCGCGCTCTCAGACCGACAGGTCGTCGACCTGCGCGGACTCGGACTGCCGCTGGCGCAGCAGGTGGTGCGAGCGCGCATAGAGCCAGCCGCCGAGGGCCGCGAGCACGTCGACGACGGTCACGATGAAGCGCGACATGATCGCGACGGCGGCCGCGGCGGGAGTCGGGATCGCCGTCGACAGGATGAGCGTGAGCAGGCCCTCGCGCGCGCCCAGGCCGGCGGGCAGCACGACCGTGAGCATGCCGAGCGAGACCGAGAGGGCGTAGCCCGTCATCGCCGCCATCGTGAGGTCGGGGTGGGCGCCGTCGCCGGCGACAGCACGGGCGAGCAGCAGCGTGTGCACGCCGAAGGCCACCCAGACGAGCACGAAGATGACGACTGCGCGCAGCACGGCGCCACCCGACAGGTCGTGCTCGAGCGGCTCGCGGCGCAGCGTCTTCAGCATGCGGGCGATGAGCGCGTTGAGCAGCCTCGGCACGCACAGCACGACGAGGATCGGGATGCCGAGCAGCAGCCACCAGTCGAAGCCGCTCGACGTTCTCGTCAGCAGGTAGGAGGCGGCCGGCAGCCCGACGAGGAAGCCGGTGGCCAGCGCGAGGCCGAGGGCCAGCAGGCCCGTCACGGCGGTGCGCCGGCGGGGCACCTTGAGGGCGCTCGCCATGTCGGCCTGCACGAGCACCGACCACAGCGAGCCCGGAAGGTACTTGCCGAGCTGCCCCACGAAGTAGACGCCTGACGCGGGCGCGAGGTGCAGGTCGGACCCGAGGTCGCGCAGCAGCGTCTTCCAGCCGATCATCGTCAGCCACGTGCCGACGGCGGCCGCCAGCGTCGACCACGCAAAGGTCGCCCACGAGATCTTGTCGAGGTGGACCGACATGTCGGCCCAGTTGCGCACGACCGCGTAGACGACCGCCGCGAGGGTGACGACGGCGATGCCGACACGCAGCACGGTGATGATCTTCTGTCGGGTCATGTCGTCACCATCATCGCAGGGTCCTCGGGCAGCTCAGCGCCGACGCAGCGTGAGGCGGACGAGGCCGTATGCCGCGTCGTCGGCCCGAGCGCGCGCCGCGGCGTCGCGCATGCGGGCGTTGACGTCGCCGTCGAGGTCTCCGACGAGCACGAAGCCGAGGTCGTGCGCGCGGGCCAGGATGCCGCGTACGTCGGCGGGCCCGACCGCGCCCTCGACGGCGCGGGGCCCGATCGGGATCGTCACCACGAGCAGCCCGCCCGAGCGCAGCGCCCAGGACGCCTGCTCGAGCACGTGGTCGACGTCGCTGCCGTCGCAGCCGTCGGGGTGGATCCGCACGATGACGTCCAGCGAGCCGGTGTCGACGTCGAGAGCGGCGACGCTCGGGTGGCTGCCGGTGAAGTCGATCTCGACCGGCGCGAAGCCGACCGCGCGGGCCCACCGGGAGAGCAGGGAGCGGGTGCCGCCCTCGTCGACGATGACGGCGCTGCGGCGTCCGTCGTCGCGCACGCGGACGATCGCCGCCAGCGCCCCGAGGGCCGCCCACGCCGAGACGCTGTCGAGCGACCGGGGCAGCCCGAGCAGGCGGGCGAGGCGACGGGCGTCGTCGGCCTCGTCGGGCTCTCCGAGCACGTCGGTCGCGAGCACCCAGTCGGGCAGGTCGTCGGGTCGCAGCTCGACGAGCGGACGTCGGGAGGACACCGCCTGGGAGGCCGTGCGCCGGACGCGACGGGCCACCTGCGCCGCGCGGGCGGCGACACGGGCAGCAGCACGACGGGCTGCGGAGGAAGGGCCGCCCTCCCCCGTCTCCTCGGGGTCGTCGTCGAAGTCGTCGTCAGGGCCGTCGTCCTGCGCGTCGGCGGCGTCCGACTCACCCGGCGCTGCGGCATACGGCTCGGCCTCGGGCAGGAGGGCGCTCTCGTCGAACGACAGCGCCTCGACGGTGCCGAGGTAGTGCGCCCACGGGCCGGACAGGTCGGGCGTCTGCACCCCCTCGGCCAGCCGGCGGCGTACCTCCGGGTCGCCGAGGCGGCGCAGCGCACCGGCGAGCGCCCGCTCGTCCTCGGGCGGCACGAGCAGGCCGTTGACGCCGTCGTCGACCTGCTGCGAGAAGGGCGAGATGTCGGAGGCGAGCACGGGCAGGCCGTGCGCGTGGCCGAGGATGACGTTCTGCGACGCCGTCGCCGACCGGTACGGCAGGGCGAGCACGTCGTGGTCGGCGAGGAGCGAGGCCAGCGCGTCGGCGGGCACGTAGCCGTCGCGGATCTCGACCCTGCCCGCGAGCGCCGGGTCCGACGCGAGGCGGCCGATGACACCTCGGTTGGCGCCCCAGATCTCACCGGCGATGGTGAGCGTCACCTCGGGGACGGTGCGCATCGCGCGCAGCAGCACGTCGATGCCCTTGTACTCGCGGATGAGCCCGAGCGCGAGCAGGCGGGTGGGGCCGGGGCGCGGGTCGCGGGAGATCGGGTCGCCGCCGGGCAGGTGCGGGGGCAGGTCGGCCACCGAGACGCGACGGGCGCCGAGCTCGTGGGCCACCCGCGCCTGGTCGGTGCTGTGCACGAGCACCGAGTCGACCCGCGCGAAGAGCAGCGACATGAGCCGCGCGTCGCCGGGGTGCGGCTCGTGCGGGAGCACGTTGTGGCACACGACGACGGACTGGGGTCGAGGCCGGGCCGCTCCCGGCACCGCACCCGCCGCGCGCAGCAGGGCGAGGTGGGCAGGGACGACGGCAGGCATCACGTGCACGACGAGGATGGCATCGACGTCACGCAGCCGGCGACCCGCCCGCACCCACGTGTCGGGCCGGGCCCAGCTGAGCGCCCGGATGGTCCTGGGGAACGGCGTCACCTCGGGCACGCCGTCGGGCACCGTCGCGTCGGCGTGGTGGAGCTTCGACGGGTAGAGGTGCGCCCACGACACGAGCGTCACGTCGTGGCCGGCGTCGGCGAGGTGGTGGGCCAGCATCGTCGTGTGGGCGGCGACACCGCCCTTGTGCGGGTGGCTCGGGCCGACGATCGCGATGCGCAGCGCGGCCGATCCCGTCGTGTCGGGAGCCGCGTCCCGAGCCTGGCCGGCCCCCGGCAGGGAGCCGTGTGACAACGCGTCCGTCATGGTCCCCCGACTCTAGTTCCACGCGTACGCCCTCGGGCGCGCTCCCCACGCACGTCGCGTGTCGGGAGGGGCACCCCGACCGCTCTAGGCTGGGCGCATGCAGAACGAGGACGTGTGGCTGGTGGTGCCGCTCTACGACGAGGCCGCCGTCATCGCCGACGTCGTAGGCGAGGCCCGCTCCGTCTTCCCCAAGATCGTCTGCGTCGACGACGGCTCGCGGGACGCCTCGGCCGACCGCGCGGAGCAGGCCGGGGCCGCCGTCGTGCGCCACCCTGTCAACCTCGGGCAGGGGGCGGCCCTGCAGACCGGCTTCGAGTACGCCCTCAGCGACCCGGCGATGCGCTACGTCGTCACCTACGACGCCGACGGCCAGCACCAGATCCACGACGTCGAGGTGATGCTCGAGCGCATCCGCCGCGGCGACGTGCGCGTCGTGTTCGGCTCCCGGTTCCTCGACGAGCGCACCGAGGCCTCGGCGCTGAAGAAGCTCGTGCTGCGCGCGGCCGTCGCCTACACGAACCTCACCACCGGAACCCGGCTCACCGACGCCCACAACGGCCTGCGCGTGCTCGACCGCGACGTCGTCGCGAAGCTCGACATCACCCAGAACCGCATGGCCCACGCCTCTGAGATCGTGTCGCAGATCGGCTCGATGCGCTTCGGGGGCGAGCGCGTCCGCTACGCCGAGGAGCCGGTCCACATCCTCTACACCGACTACTCGCGGGCCAAGGGCCAGTCGCTCTGGAACGCGGTCAACATCCTCGCGGAGCTGATCTGGCGATGAGCAGACAGAGCCTGATCCAGGTCATCCTCATCCTCGGCACGCTCGGTGTGGCGTGGCGCCTGCTCGCCGGCTCGGGCCAGCGCACCCAGGCGGTGCGACGGCTCGGGCTGCTCGTGCTCGCCGCCCTCGCCGTCTACTCGATCATCGACCCGAGCGGCACGTGGACGCGCGTGGCCAACTGGTTCGGCATCGGGCGTGGCGCCGACCTCATCCTCTACGGCCTCGTCGTGGCCTTCCTCGGCTTCGTCGTGACGACCTACAAGCGCTTCCGGGCCATGGAGACGCGCTACACGCGCCTCGCCCGCCGGATCGCCCTGGACGAGGCGCCACCGTCCGCCACGCACGTGAGCGAGCACGTGAAGTCGACAGGAACCCCTGACACACTGGCGGGCGAAACTCCCCCGACCCCGAGCGTGAAGGCAGCAGATGCCGACTGATCCGAGCACCAGCGGCCGTCCCGGCCGCGACGACGCCTACGTCGTCGACACCCGGCGACGCGTCAAGAGCCCCGGCGGCGGCGCGATCGCCACGGGGGCGGGGCGGCGCGACGCCCGCGGTGACGACGTCGACGGCGGTCGGGGGCGACCGGACCGGCCTGCGCAACCGGCTCGCGAGCCGCGCTACCGGTGGCGCAAGGGCCGGATCGTGCTCATCGTGCTGCTCGTGCTGCTGCTCGCGTGGATCGGCTTCCTCGTGTGGGTGCCCATGCAGGCGTGGGGCGCGGTGAACAAGGTCGACAACATCCCCTCGGGCGACCGGCCCACCGACACGTCGGGCTACAACTACCTCCTCGTCGGCTCCGACAGCCGCGAGGGCCTCACCCAGGCGCAGAAGAAGAAGTACGCGACGGGCAGCGCCGAGGGCAACCGCACCGACACGATCATGCTGGTCCACGTCTCCGAGAGCGGCGGCAAGCCGGTCATGGTGTCGCTGCCGCGCGACTCCTACGTGCCGATCCCCGGCCACGGCTCCAACAAGATCAACGCCGCGTACGCGTTCGGTGGCCCGAAGCTGCTGACGAACACCGTCGAGCAGGTCACCGGCATCCACGTCGACGGCTACATCGAGATCGGTCTCGGCGGCTTCGCGGGCGTCGTCGACAGCGTCGGTGGCGTCGACCTGTGCGTCGCGCGCGACATGAAGGACAAGCTCGCGGGCATCGACCTCAAGAAGGGCTGCCAGACGCTCGACGGCGGCAACGCCCTCGGCTACGTGCGGTCGCGCCACGAGGACCCCCTCGGCGACATCGGCCGCGCCGCCCGCCAGCGCCAGTTCCTCGGCGCCCTCATGAAGAAGGCGGCCACGCCTTCGACGGTGCTGATCCCTTGGCGCTACAAGGCTTTCGCCGACGCGTCGGCAGCCGGCCTGGCCGTCGGCCGCGAGACCGGCATCATGGACGCCGTCCGCGTGCTCCAGGCGATGCGCTCGGTGAGCAACGACGAGGGCCTGTCGCTGACGGTGCCGACCTCCGACCTCTCCTACCGCACCAGCGGCGGCGCGCTCGCCATCAAGTGGGACACCGAGCGGGCCAAGGCGCTCTTCAAGGCGCTCAAGGACGACGAGCCGCTCACCGAGCCGCCGGCCGGCACCACCGTCGAGGGCGCGAAGAACAGCTGATGACCGCTCCCCTGCTGCCGGCCGACGTCCTGGCCCGGATGCTCGCGGCCGATCCCGGCCGCCCGCGCCTCACCTGGTACGACGACGAGCCGGGCCCCACTGCCGGCGAGCGCATCGAGCTGAGCGCCCGGGTGCTCGCGAACTGGGTCTCCAAGGCCGCGAACCTCCTCCAGGACGACGCGGCCGCAGGCCCCGGCACGACCGTCGGCCTCGACCTGCCCGCGCACTGGCGCTCGCTCTACTGGGCGCTGGCGACGTGGTCGGTCGGCGCGACCGTCGTGGTCGGTGCCGAGGCGTCCGGTTCCGACGTGCTCGTCACGCAGTGGCCCGAGGCTGCGTCCGCGCACGGGGGCGACACGGTGCTCGTGGCCCTGCCGGCTCTCGCGCGCAGCCACCCCGAGGCCGGCTCAGCCCCGGGCGCGGTCGACGAGGCCCGTGAGCTGTCCACCCACGGCGACCTCTTCTCCCCCATGGCCGACCCCGAGCCGGGCGACGTCGCCCTCGTCGGGCCGGACTCGATGGCCGGCGGGACGGCATACGGCGACGTCGTGGTGGGCGAACCGTCGTGGGGAGCAGCACCACGCGTGGTCGTCGGCGGCGCCCTCGGCCTGGTGCTGCGTCAGAGCCTCGCAGCGTGGTCGGCCGACGGTTCGGTCGTGCTGGTGCGGGGCTCTCGCGACGACCTTTCCGACCGCTTCGCCTCTGAGGGCGTCACGCACGACGTCCGCGAGGACGCCTGAGCCGGGGCGCCCTAGGCGGACAGCCGGTCGAACA
The DNA here is from genome assembly GCA_966081555.1 of uncultured Terrabacter sp. Lineage (GTDB taxonomy): Bacteria > Actinomycetota > Actinomycetes > Actinomycetales > Dermatophilaceae > Terrabacter. Next base: position 3,302 of record CBHRRQ010000022.1, on the reverse strand, counting down.
GCGACCACGTGCGCGACGCGACGACGCCCGTGCTGGCGAGGCCCGCGCGCGCCTGCGCGGCCTTGACCGCCTCTCGGGTGGCGAGGTCGAAGACCCCGGTCTGCGCCACCCCGAGCAGGCGCTGCACGGCGAGGACCTGCGGGCCGGTGTCGCCGGCACGCAGCACCGTCGAGCGGTCGGCGACGAACGGGAAGTCTCGCGCCTCGAGCACGTCCCAGAGCTCGGGTGTCACGACGCCCGTCTGGGGCAGCGCGAGCGAGCGCTGGAGCGAGACGACCTTGTCGCGGGTCACCGCGCCGAAGACTCCGTCGACGGCGAGGCCGCCGAGCGCCCTCTGGAGCACCCGTACGGCCGCGCCGCGTGAGCCGCTCGCGAGCGTGAGGCTCTTGTACGCCGTGTAGCTCGTCGCGACGTCGACCCTCGCGACCCCCGGGGAGCTCGGCACCGTGCTGGACGTCGAGGACGTGCTGGCGTAGGCGGTCATGAGGGTGTCCTCTCCGGGTTGTTCCGAACCGGCCGGCCGGGTCAGGGCGACGGTGCGCGCCGTCGCCGTCGCCGTCCAGCCGCGGGTGACGAGGGTCTGCTGGGTGCGCGAGTCCGCGACGCCGGTCTGCGGCAAGCCGGCGAACTTCTGGTAGGCCGTCACCCTCGCGCGCGTGAGCGGGCCGAAGTAGCCGGTGACGGGCAGCGACCCGAGCCGGGTCTGGAGCGTCCTGACGGCCGCGGAGGTCGTGCCGAACGCCAGCGTCGGGTAGGTCGGGGTGCCGCTGGCCGAGGGGGCCGGGCCGGTCGAGCCGGTGGCCGGGGTGCCGCTCCAGCCGCGCACCCAGAGCCGCGCCTGGGTGACGGGGTCGGCGACACCGGTCTGCGGCAGGCCGGCGAACTTCTGGTACGCCGTGACCCGCGCCCGGGTCAGGGTGCCGTAGTAGCCGGTGGTCGGCAGCGAGCCGAGCTTGCTCTGCAGGACGCGCACGGCTGCCGAGGTCGTGCCGAACGACAGGGTCGGGTAGGCGGCGGTGACGCTCGTCCAGCCGCGCGTCGCGAGGATCTCCTGCGTGCGCAGGTCGGCGACGCCCGTGCGGGGCAGACCCACGAAGGCCTGGTAGGCGGTCACCCGGGCCTTGGTGAGGTCGCCGTAGAAGCCCGTGGTGGGCAGGTTGCCCAGGCGGACCTGCAGTTGGCGCACGGCCTCAGAACGCATCCCGGTCGTGAGCGTGACCGGAGCGGTGGCCGGCACCGGCGTCGTCGGTGCGGGGGCCGGCGGGGTGGCGGGGGCCGGGAGTGTCGCCGCGGCCGGCGGCAGTGCCGTGAGGTAGCTGCGCGTCGGCACCCCGGTCCACCACGACGTGCGGCCCGCCGCGCCGTCGTAGTTGAAGCTGAAGTGGATGTGGTCGGTGTGCGGCGAGACCCCGGTGTAGGGGGCCCAGCCCCGGTCGGTGGCGTAGGCCCGCCACATCTTCCGGTTGTGGATGATGTACATGATCCCGAAACGCCGGGCCATCGCTCCCTGCACGCCGTTGGCGTCGGGCGCTGTGAGCCAGTTCAGCACCGACTGGGCCACCGCCTCCTGGGCCGGGTTGTCGACGTTGAGCATCCAGTCCCAGGCGCGACCGTCGTAGTGCTCGGACGGCCCGCTCCCGCACGTGCGCCCGATGAGGGCGGTCGACCCCATCCCGTAGTGCGACGTCATGAGACGTGCGAACGCCAGGACCCCGGGACGCGCGGCGGGGTCGCAGATGGTCTGGCCCTGGTAGGGGACGTAGACGTCGAGGCCGCCCGGGAGCGGGCGCGTGGGTGGCGCCTGCACCGCGGCTGCCGGGGTCGCCACCAGCGGAACGGTGAGGGCCGGGAGGGCGAGGACGAGGCCCAGCGGGCGTCGGCGCAGGGCCATGGGGAACCTCTTGTCGGTCGTCGCGGATGGGCTGGGACGCGTCTGAAACGCAACTCCCGCACCATTTATGCACTCCAGTCACAGGGCTCACAAGGCAGTTGCGCGAATTACAGACCTGTACTTTTCCGCGCGCGAGCACGTGTGCCGCGAACACATGATCGGTGCCCCTGTGGGGCGACCCCACGGCTCCCCCGCACTGCGGCGCGGATAGAGTCCGACGCATGGACAAAGTCGTCTCCTCTCCCCAGGAGGCCATCGCCGGCATCAGTGACGGAATGTCGCTGTCGGTCGGCGGTTTCGGCCTCTGCGGCATTCCCTCCGTTCTCATCGCAGCGATCCACGACGCCGGGATCAGCGACCTCGAGGCCGTCTCCAACAACTGCGGCGTCGACGACTGGGGTCTCGGGATCCTGCTGCGCGACAAGCGGATCCGTCGGATGGTCAGCTCCTACGTCGGCGAGAACAAGGAGTTCGAGCGGCAGTACCTCTCCGGCGAGCTCGAGGTCGAGCTGACACCGCAGGGCACGCTCGCCGAGCGCCTGCGGGCCGGCGGCTCGGGCATCGGCGCCTTCTTCACGATGACGGGCGTCGGCACCCAGATCGCCGAGGGCGGCCTGCCCTGGCGCTACGACGACGCCGGCAACATCGCCGTCTCCTCCCCGCCGAAGCAGACCCAGGACTTCGAGTGGATGGGCGAGACGAAGACGTTCGTCCTCGAGCAGGCCATCACGACCGACTTCGGGCTCGTGCGCGCCGCCAAGGGCGACCGCCACGGCAACCTCGTCTTCAACCAGTCCGCGCGCAACTTCAACCCGCTGTGCGCCATGGCCGGCCGCGTCACCGTGGCGGAGGTCGAGGAGCTCGTCGAACCGGGCGAGCTCGACCCCGACCAGATCCACCTGCCGGGCATCTTCGTCCAGCGCGTCCTGCCGCTCACCCCCGAGCAGGCGGTCGAGAAGCGCATCGAGCGTCGGACCGTCCGACCGCGCCCCGACTCCGCCGGTGCCGCCGACCAGAGCAAGGAGGCCTGAGATGGCACTGACCCGTGAGCAGATGGCGGCCCGCGCCGCGGCCGAGCTGTCCGACGGCGCCTACGTCAACCTCGGCATCGGCCTGCCGACGCTCGTGCCCAACTACGTGCCCGACGACGTCGAGATCGTGCTCCAGTCCGAGAACGGCATCCTCGGCGTCGGCGCCTACCCGTTCGACGGCGAGGAGGACCCCGACCTCATCAACGCCGGCAAGGAGACCGTCACCCTCCGCAAGGGCGCCGCCTTCTTCGACTCGGCGACGAGCTTCGGCATGATCCGCGGCGGCAAGGTCGACGCGGCGATCCTCGGCGCCATGCAGGTCTCGGCCGGCGGCGACATCGCCAACTGGATGATCCCCGGCAAGATGGTCAAGGGCATGG
>CBHRRQ010000021.1:0-25856 GCA_966081555.1 uncultured Terrabacter sp. | reverse complement strand
TCCCGAGGAGCGGGTGCTACTTGCTCAGGTCGATCACGCAGAAGAGCGTGCCGCCCGGGTCGGCGAGCACGACGAAGTCCGCGTTCTCGGGGTACTCCCACTCGACGCGTACGGCGCCGAGTGCGATGAGGCGCTCGACCTCAGCCGCCTGCTCCTCCTCGGTGTCCACCCAGAGGTCGAGGTGCGTGCGGTCGTTCTCGTCGAGATGGAGCCGCGGCCCGTCGCCCGTCCGGGGCGCCAGGAAGGCGGCGTCGTGCGGTTGCCGGTCGTACTCCAGCGCGCGGGCCCAGAAGGTGCCCGAGCTGTCGGTGTCCTTCACGTTCAGCACGACCGCTCCGATGCGCAGCATGCGTCGAGGCTGGCACGGGGCGACTGCCGCGGGCAAGGCAGGAGCGGGCGCGGCTCACGGCGTGCGCAGGCCGGCCAGCAGGTCTCGCATCTCGTCGCTGGACCACCTTTGGCGAATGTGGTCCGCCGACTCCCAGACTCCGATGATGTAGAGCGCCTCGTCGCTGGTGGCGCAGCCGACCGGGGGAGCGGGCAGCAGTCCGGTCAGGAACCGCCCTCGAAGAAGCCGAGCAGGGCAGGAGCCGGCCGGGCGGCCGTGCTGAGGTTGGCCGCGGTGATGAGAGCGAAGGACGCCGCCACCACGAGTGCCACCGTGGCACCGCCCCGTCGCACCCACCGCGCCCATCGCGCCGAGTGCGCCGAGTGCGCCGAGTGCGCCGAGTGCGCCGAGTGCGCCGAGACCGTGGGTCGCGAGCGTCGCCACAGGCGGACCGCCACGACGACGAGGCCCACCGTGACGATCGCTCCGAGCGCCACCATCACGAGGTGGTAGGCCGCGAAGTCAGCGACCAGCCGCGCCAGCGCGGGCGATGCGGAGACGTCGGGTGACGTCTCGAGGTCGGCCGAGATCCCGCGCACCGCGGAGGCGAGCGCGGGGTCCGGGGAGCGGACGTCGACGAGGCCCAGGGCCGAGGACAGGGGGACGAGAGCGCCCTGCAGGTTTGCGACGAGGAGCAGCACGGCGAGCAGGACGAGCGGCGCCTCGAGCACGCCGGCGGCCGCGAACAGTGCGCGCCGCCCGCGCCCGACGGAGCGCATGCACTCCCTCCAGAGCGCGCGCCCGAGCAGGACCGCGGCGATGAGCAGCGGCACCGACAGCAGCGCCTTGACCACGTGGAACCGGGTCCAGAACTCGACCGACGCGGCGAGGCCGGTGCCCAGGTCTGCGGCGCCTGTCTCCCAGAAGCGCACCAGTCCCCTGGCCGTGGCGGCGCTGAGGGCGGAGATGTCTGCGAATCCTCCGCCGGGCCACAGCCCGGCCGCCGGGAACGGGAGCACGGCGACGGCCAGCAGGGCGATCACGGCGCCGATCGAGAGGGTCGCCACCCTGCGCGACGCGTGGTCGGGTGACGGGTCGATGCGTGTGGCTGGCTCCATGGCCGGGGTCCTTCCTTCGGGCGTGGCGGCGAGCGCCGCCGGCCAGTCACGCTAGGCAGTCGAGGGGTCAGAAGCGTCGCCCCACAGGCTGATCCGACCGACTCCGCCCTACGCCCGAGGTCGTACGCGCGGTGCGACCCGCGGACCCGACCTACTCCGCGTGCCGACCAGCGCGCGAGTCCGTGCCGTCGAGGAGCCCGTCCCACGACCACCTCGGCACGGACAGGCCGTCCGGCACGTCGTCCGCCGAGTCGTGGTACGTGCTCATGTATGTCGTCGCCCACGTGAAGTACGCGACGAGCGCCTCGCGTACGGCAGCGTCTTCTCCCAGACCGGCGTCGTGCACGGCTGCGGTGAAGCAGGCGACCGCCCTCGCGTCCATCTCGGGGTGGGGGCCGTTGCCCGAGTGCATCCGCACGACGTCGGTCTCGCTCGCGAGCTCGCCGGTGTAGTCCGGTGGGCCGCCGAGCGCCTCTGCCCAGTACGCCGCGAGTCGAGCCGAGTGGTCTGGGTGGAAGCCGTGCGAGAACGCATGTGCGACAACGGGATCCGCCAGGCAACGCTCGTGCCAGGCATGCGCGAGCGCGGTGAGGGCCGGCATCCCCCCGACGGCGTCGTAGATCGAGGTGGCCACCGAGGCAGGCTCCCACCCGCGAGCGCGCACGACAAGAGCCCGGGGCCGGCGCGGCCCCGGGCTCTCGTCCGTCAGCGGAAGTGGATGAAGTTCGACGGCCAGGACGAGCTCGTGCGCGCGATGATGCGCCGGCCGCTCATCGACGTGTACGTGCGTCCGAGCACCGTGCCGCCGTAGCCGCTCTCGGAGATGGCGATCTGGTTGCCGTCGGCGCTCACCCAGTCCACGTACGCGACGTGGTTGGAGTTCCACTGGGCGATGTCACCGACGCGTGGCGACTGGTCGACGGCGAATCCCTTGGCGCGGGCATTGTTGTCCCAGCTCTCGGCGTTGCCGAGGTTGCCCGGGTTGCTGATGCCGTCCAGCGAGAGGCGGTAGGCGGAGTAGTTGGTGCAGTTGTTGCCCCAGGCGTCGACCGGGTAGTTCCAGGCGCGCTGGCCGTAGTAGCCGAACCGGCTGATGCAGTTCTGGGTGGCTCGCGAGTAGCACGACCAGTCTTGTGGCGCAGGGCCGCCCACGACCGCCCACGTCACGGTGGAGGAGCGGTAGACGGCGGCGTTGCCGGTGCCGAGGACCCGCATGACCGAGCCGGCGCCCGAGGTCTTCGTCGACCACTGGACGGTGCCCTGCTTGTTGCGCACGACGAAGTTGCCGTCGGTCTGCATGGCGGCGTAGCTGCCGGAGCCTGCGGTGAAGGAGGCCCACTTGCGCGTGCCGGCGGCCGACGTGAGCACGAGGTTGCCGTCGGTGCGCATCGTCATCGACCATGCCTTGCTCGTCGCGGCGATCGACTCACCGGGGCGGAGCACCTGGTTGGGGAGCAGCCGGTCGTAGCGGACCCCTCGGTGGTCCCAGACCGGCGTGCTGCCCTGACGCAGCTGGAGCAGTCCCTCGTTGGTGATGGTGACGACGGCACCGTTCCAGCCGTTCGTGCCGGCCGTCCAGGCGAGGCTGCCGTCGGCTCGCATGACGGCGAGCTGGCCGTCGGAGCGCACGAAGAGGCGGTTGCCGACCCCGCTCGTGCCGCTGTTCCAGCGGGCCACGCCACCGGAGACGATGACGAGGTTGCCGTCGGTCTGCATCCCGGCCTTGACGAGACCGTTGGGGGAGACGAGTGCGGAACCACCGAGCAGCACCTGACCGGGCTCGAGCGTCGAACCGGCGATGTAGGTGTAACCGTTCGCCTTGGTGACCGTGCCTGCGCGCGTCGTCACCTTCACGGGGACCGAGCCGGTCGCGATCCGCGCCGGGACGACGACGTTCAGCTGGGTGGCCGAGACGCGGGTCACGCTCGGCGAGGGGGCGCCGTTGATCCAGACACCGGTGACGACCGTGAACGAGGTGCCGCGCAGCGTCACGACGTTCCCGCCGTCGAGCAGCCCCGACGGCGGCGAGACCGAGGTGATCACCGGGGCGTCCTGGTAGGCGAAGCGACCTGCCGGGACGACGAGCGAGACGCCGCCGGGGGTCGTGACCCGCACGTCGACGTCGGCCTCGACGTGCGCCGGGATGGTGACCCGAAGCTGGGTCGCGGAGAGGCGCGTCACCGTGGTGGCCGGCACGCCGCCGAAGGTCACGCGGACCACGCGGTCGTAGCCGCTGCCCGTGACAGTGACGGCGGTGCCGCCCTTGGTCGGTGCGAGGGCGGGGGACAGGGCGGTGACGGTCGGGACCGGCTGGTAGGTGAACTTGCCGTTGGGGCCGACCGCGGAGACGCCGCCCGGCGTGGTGACCCGGACGTCGACCGTGCCGACCGCGTGGCTGGGCACCGTGATCCGGATCGTCGTGGGGGAGACCCGCACGAGCCCGGTGCCCGGGCGGCCGCCGAAGTCGACCGCGGAGACGAGGGCCAGGCGCGTGCCGGTGATGGTCATGACGCCACCGCCGGTCAGCGGCCCGGCGAGGAGCGACAGCCCGCTCACACCGGGGACGCCGACGTACTCGAAGCTCGTCCGGCTCGTCTCGGGGCTCGTCCCGTTGAGGTTCGTCGCGCGCACCGACACGACGCCCTCGACGTGGGCGGGGGCGCTCACGCGCAGGGTGGTGTCGGAGACGCGGACCAGCCCGGTCGCGAGGGTGGTGCCGAAGCGGACCTCGCGGACCTCCGCGAGGTGGGCGCCGGTGAGGGTCACCACGGTGCCGCCCTTGAGGGGACCGGCGGACACGGAGAGCCCGCTGACCACGGGGGGCGAGCCGTACGCGTACCGGGCCCCCGTGCCCGGGGCGGAGGTGCCGCCCGGGCTGGTGACGCGGACGTCGACGGGGCCGGACGCGTGCGGCGGGGTGGTGACGCGCAGGGTCGTCGCGGAGACGCGCACGACCTTGGTCGTCGAGGTGCTGCCGAAGGTCACGGAGGTCGCGCGGGTGAAGCCGGTGCCGGTCAGGGTCACCACGGTGCCACCGGCCGGGGGGCCGGTCACCGGGGTCAGGCTCGTGATCGTGGGCACGGCCTCGTACTCGTACGCGGTCGCCGCGGTCGCCGCAGAGGTCCCGTTCGCGCTCGACACGCGGACGCTGACGACCCCCGCCGCGTGGGCCGGAGCGGTGGCGCGGATGGAGGTCGGCGAGAGGACGGTGAACGAGGCGACGGTGTCGCCGAAGGTGACCCGGGTGGAGCCGGTGAATCGCGCACCCGCCAGGGTGACGACGGTGCCCCCACGGATCGGGCCAGAGGGCACGGACAGCGTCGATACGGCCGGCGGCAGGTAGAAGGTGTAGCGCGTCGAGGCGGTCAGCGCGGTGGTGCCGCCCGGCGTGGTGACCCGGACATCGGTGGTCCCGACCGCGTGGGCCGGAGTGGTGACGCGCAGCGTGGTCGCCGAGACCCGGGTGATCGACGACGCCGGCGTCGTGCCGAAACGGACGGCGGTCGCTCGCGCCAGCCCGGTGCCGGTCAGGGTGACGGTGGACCCGCCGCCGGTCCCGCCCGAGGCGGGGGACACCCGCGAGAGCGTGGGGACGGCGTCGTAGGTGAAGGTGGGGCTGGCGCCCGAGGTGCCGGCGGCGGTGGTGACCCGGACGTAGACCGCGCCCGCCGGGCGTGCCGGCGTGGTGACGCGCAGCTGGGTGCTCGACAGGACCGAGAGCTGCGTCCCGGCGGTGCCGCCGAAGGTCACCCTGGTGGCGCCCGAGAAGCGGGTCCCCGTCACGGTCAGCACCGTGCCGCCGCGCACCGGGCCGCCCGGCGTCGACAGGGTCGTGACGGTGGGCGGCAGCACGACGGGGGGCGTCGTGTAGGTGAAGCGGCCCACCGAGGTGACGGGGGAGGTGCCACCCGGGGTCACGACGCGTACGTCGACGGCGCCTGCGGCGTGGGCCGGCACCGTGACGCGCACCTGGGTCGCGCTCAGCCTGGTCAGGCCGGTGCCCGGGGTCGTGCCGAAGAGGACCGCGGTCGCTCGGGTGAGGCCGGTGCCGGTCACGGTGAGGACCGTGCCTCCGGACGTGGTGGCGCTGCGCACCGACAGCGCGCTCAGCGTCGGCACCGCGTCGAAGGCGAAGCTCGAACGGGTCGAGACGGGCGAGGTGCCCGACGGGCTGGTGACCTGGACGCTGACGACCCCCGCGGCGTGGGCCGGGGTGGACACCCGCACGCGGGTGTCGGAGACCTTGGTGACGGCGGTGACGGCCGTCGTGCCGAAGAGCACCTTCGTCGCGGCGCCGACGCCCGTGCCCGAGAGCTCGACGACGGTGCCGCCGCCCACCGGTCCGGCGACGACCGACAGCGCAGGTGCCGCGGGCGGCGTGGCGGTGAGGGCGGCCAGCGAGGTGACGGCGGACGGGCTCGTCGGAGCCGCCTCCGCCGACGGGGCGGCCGCCAGGCCCGGGATCCCCGCGAGGACGGCCAGCGAGACCAGAGTGGCGAGGGCGCGCCCTCCGACACGCGGGTGGGGGGCTCGGTGTTCGGCGTTCCGTGTCTTCGGTGGCATCATTCGTCGGTTCTCCTTGCAGTCAGCACGTCCGCCGAGCAGTCTGCAATGGCAAATGTCGCCTTGTACGCGGTTTCGCCCTAATTGGGCCGCCCCAACCGCAACACCAGCCCCAGATGTGGTGCCGGCGAGGGCTGCGACGAGCCCGTCGTCAACGCCCAGACCGGCGCCGAGCCCGGCGCCGAGCCCGGCGCCGAGCCCGGCGTCGGAGGCTCGTCAGTCGACCCGCGGGAGGTCCGGGCGCAGCCGCAGGACCACGAGCGCCTGGATGCCGCCGATGACCGCCAGGACCAGCCAGACCAGTGAGAGGCTGCCGCTGACGTCACGCACGAGGCCCATCGCGAGCGGCCCCACCGAGGCGATGCCGTAGGAGATGAGGAACGCCATGCCGGTCAGGCGCCCGCTCGCCTCGGGGGTGCGGGCGTAGCGCACGAGCAGCACCAGGGCGAGCGAGAACGCGGCGCCCTGCCCGAGACCCGCGATGACGGCCCAGAGCCACGGCGCGGCGAGCGGCGCGACGAGGATGGCGAGGCAGCCCACGACGCCGAGACCCGCGGCCGGCATGAGCAGGCGTCGCATGTCGGTGGCCTTGTCGCTGAGCACCGGCCCGAGCAGGCCTGACACGATCTGGGCGCCGCTGAAGGCGGCGGCGAGGTAGCCGGCCGAGCCGCGCGACCAGCCGTGCTCGACGTAGGTCGGCGCCAGCCACGTGACGGCCGAGTAGAAGCACCACGACTGCAGGGCCAGGTAGCCCGCGACGAGCCACGCCGTGCGGTGGCGCCACGGCAGCCGCCCCGGACCCTCCTCGTCGGGCGTGTGGTGCGGGTTGGCGCGGACGGTGAACGGTGCCCACGCCAGCACCCCGACGACGGCGACGACGGTCCAGGACCCGAGCGAGCCCTGCCAGCTGCCGAAAAGGTCGGCGAGCGGCACGGCGACCGCGGAGCTGACCGCGGCGCCGCCCATCATCGCCAGCATGTAGAGGCCCGTGACGAGGCCGGTGCGCTCCGGCGGGAAGTACGTCTTGACCAGCCGTGGGAGCAGCGTGCCCGCGACCGCGATGCCGACCCCGCAGAGGAACGTGCCGACGTAGAGGACGACGACGTTGCCCCCGCCGAAGCGGCTCGCCGTGCCCACGACGATGCTGACGGCAGCGGCCAGGACCGCACCGGCCGCGCCCATGCGGTGCGCGATCCGGCTCGCCAGCGGGGCGAAGAGACCCATGCAGAGCACCGGCAGGGTCGTCAGCGCCCCGGCCGCGGCGTGGCTGAGGCCGAGGTCGGCGGAGATCGCGTCGAGCAGGGGCGGGATGCTCGTGATGGCGATGCGGAGGTTCGCCGCGACGGCCACGAGGGCGACCGCCATGACCCACACGGGTGGGAGGGGCCGGATGGCTGGGTCTCGTCGAAGCACCCTCAGAGACTAGATGTGTCGAGGACGAGGTCCGCGCGGTCCCTCGTCGAGTCGTCCGCGAAGAGCGCGGACTCCTGGTCGGCCCACCGCTGCCAGTGCGGCCGGTAGGCCTCGCCGTCGCGCGCGAGGCCGCGGCTGCGGCGCAACGCGGTGTCCGCGTCGACGAAGACGCTGACGGCGGCATACGGCCGGGCGGGCCCGACGCTGGCGCCGCAGCCCTCGACGACGAGGAAGCGGCACGGGGGCACGTCCTTCGTCCCGGCCCAGCGCTCGCGCACCCAGCTCCACAGCCGGTATGCCGCGCGCTCCCCGCGGGACAGCGGCTCGAGCACCTGCCGGGTGAGCAGGGCCGGGGCCTCGGCGAGGCCGTCCCAGCCCGGGTAGAGGTGGTCCAGGTGCACGACGGCGACGGGCCCGTGCGCAGCGAGCGCCAGCTCCACCCCCCGGGCGAGCGTCGTCTTGCCGGCGCCGCTCGGCCCGTCCAGCGCGATGACCACGACCTCACCGCACCGGGGTGCGGCCGAGAGCGCGACCGCGACGACGGCGTCGACGTGCTCGGCGCGCGGCGGCCTCGTCACCTCGTCCCACATGGGCGCGACCCTAGCCGCTCGCGGCGCTGGCCTAGCCTTGGCACATGCCCGTCGCCACCAGAGTCATCGCCTGCCTCGACGTCGACGCAGGTCGCGTCGTCAAGGGCGTCAACTTCGAGAACCTCCGCGACGCCGGCGACCCCGTCGAGCTCGCCAAGGTCTACGACGACCAGGGCGTCGACGAGCTGACCTTCCTCGACGTGACGGCGAGCAGCGGCAACCGCGAGACGACCTACGACGTCGTGCGGCGCACCGCCGAGCAGGTGTTCATCCCGCTGACCGTGGGCGGCGGCGTGCGCACCGTCGACGACGTCGACCGGCTGCTGCGGGCCGGCGCCGACAAGGTGGGGGTCAACACGGCGGCGATCGCGCGTCCCGAGCTGATCTCGGAGATCGCGGGCCGCTTCGGGGCGCAGGTGCTCGTCCTGTCGGCCGACGTCCGGCGCCGCATCGGCGACGACGGCCGGCCCACCGACGACTTCGTCATGACGACGCACGGCGGCCGCACGCCCGTCGACCTCGACGCCGTCGAGTGGTGCGCCCGCGCGGCCGAGCTCGGCGCCGGCGAGATCCTGCTCAACTCCATGGACGCCGACGGCACCAAGGACGGCTTCGACATCGAGCTGATCCGGCGCGTGCGGGCCGCGGTCTCGGTGCCGGTCATCGCCAGCGGGGGAGCAGGGCGCGTCGAGCACTTCGCCCCCGCGGTCGCCGCCGGCGCCGACGCCGTCCTCGCCGCGAGCGTCTTCCACTTCCGCGAGCTGACGGTCGGAGAGGTCAAGGCCGCGCTGCGCGCGGCCGGCGTCACCGTGCGCTGAGCCGAGGACGAGCGCCCGCGCGACGGCGGCACACCCGGAGGACGCCCGCACACGGCATACGGGGTGTCGTCGTCCTCCACGTGTGCGGTTGGCTCCGAGCGGTGCGCGCGGGGGCCAGCGCTGGGCCTCAGCTGATGCCGAGCTCGGCGCCCTGCAGGGCCGCGATGTCGTCGGCGTCGCCCTCGAAGACGACCCGGGCGACGCTCTTGCGGCCGTACGCGTAGAGCACGAGCTCGCTGACCGGCCCGCGCAGCACGACGGTGCCGTGGGCGTCGGGCAGCTTCGCGGCATAGCGGCCCCGACCCTCGGCGATGAGCACGATGCCGGTGGGCGCCTTGCGGAACATCAGGCGCGCCGACCGGCGCAGGGCCGACCACAGCTTGCCCTCGAGCTGGGGCTCGAGCTCGCGAGGCTCCCACCCCGGCTGCGCCCGGCGCACGTCCTCGTGGTGCACGAAGTACTCGATGAGGTTCGTGATCTCGTCGACCTTGGCGTTCGACATCGGGTTCCACGCCGGCGCACCCCGACGCACCCGGTCGACGACCGCGGCGTAGTCGCCGTTCGCGATCCGGCTCTGCTCGCGGTCGAGGTGACCCGCGAGGAAGGGCACGAAGCGGCCGACGGAGAGGTCGGGACGGTTCTCGCGCACGAGCAGGTGCGCGGCGAGGTCGCGCGTCTGCCAGCCCTCGCAGAGGGTGGGGCGGTCGGGGCCGAGGCGGTCGAGCGCGTCGCAGAGCAGGAGGCGTTCGGACCTGGCGTGGCGCGTCATGGCCTCATCCTGTCAGGGGCGCCAGGGGGGTCACGAACAACTCGTTGGATCACGGGCCCGTCGCCTCCGTAGGGTCGGACGGTGATCGAGCTCGTGCGCCCCACCGCAGACCTCTTCGACGACTGGTGGGAGATGGTCGACGACTTCGGGGGCGCCACCATCCACGGGTCGGGCTACCACCCCCGTGACCGCGAGGTGCTCGCCCGCCCGGCCGCCTTCGCCGAGTGGGTCGACTGGCTCGGCCGGCAGGAGCGCCCGGACGAGCCGCTGCCGCCCGAGCGCGTCGCCTCGTCGTACCGCTGGGTCCTCGACGACGGCCGCGTCGTCGGCACCATCGCGGTCCGCCACGCGCTCACCCCCTCGCTCGTCGCCGAGGGCGGCCACATCGGGTATGCCGTCCGGCCGGCTGCGCGGCGCCGCGGCGTCGCGACGGCCGCCCTCGCGCAGGCAGTGGACCTCGCCGCCCGCCGGGGGATCGACCCCGTCCTCGTCACGTGCGACCGCACCAACGTCGCGTCCGCCCGCACCATCGCGGCGTGCGGCGGCGTGCTCGAGGACTCGCGCGACGGCGTGCTGCGCCACTGGGTGCACACGGGCGCGGCGGCCGACCCCATCGGCCCGGGTCCCGTCGAGACGCGGCTCGCACGGCTCGTCCCGGTCACGTGGGAGGAGGCGCAGGCGATGGTCGCCGGATCGCTGCGCCGCGGCTGGGCGCCCGGCTACCCGCGCGAGGACGACCTCGACGCGGTGCGCGGGATGACCCCGGACGGACCCGACGAGTGGACGCCGCGGCACATCGTGCGTCGATCCGACGGGTTGGCGGTCGGCAGCGTCGGCTGCTTCGGGCCGCCCGTCGACGGCGTCGTCGAGGTCGGCTACGGCCTCGTCGAGTCGGCGCGGGGCGGCGGGCTGATGACCGACGTCCTCTCTGGAATGGTGCGCTCCCTCGAGGCGGCCGGGCTCCGCGTCGTGGCGCACACGCTCCCCGACAACGTGCCGAGCCAGCGGGTGCTGGCCCGGCTCGGGTTCGTGCGCGAGCACGAGGCGCCCGGTCAGACGGGGCAGGCGCAGGAGTGGCTCTGGGTGAGGCGAAGCGGTGTCGGTGCTGTCGCCAGTGCGTGAGAGGCTGAGGGGTCGACCACAGAGCAGAACACCAGGGGAGCCGAAGAGCGTGAACGTCCCGACCACCTCGACCCTGCGGGAGGGTCTCGCCGTCATCGGCCGAGGCATCAAGGGACAGCCCCGGTGGTTCTCCCTCGCCGTCCTGGGCAGCATCGTCTACGGCGTCATGACGAGCCTCACCGCGGCGGCCATCGGCTACGTCGTCCGCGAGGCCGTGACGCCGGCGATTGCGGCGCGGCACGTCACGTCGGAGCAGCTGTGGTTCATCGGTGGCGTCATGGCCGCGGTCGTGCTCACGACCACCGTCGGCGTCATCGGCCGACGTCTCGCCGGCGGTGTCGCGATGTTCAACCTCGGCGCGATGTACCGCCGCCGGGTCACCCGGCAGTACCTCCGCCTCCCGCTCAGCTGGCACCACAAGCACCCCTCGGGGCAGCTGCTGTCCAACGCCAACGCCGACGTCGAGGCCACGTGGAACATCTTCGCGCCGCTGCCGATGGCGCTCGGCGTCGTCGTCATGCTCGTCTTCGGCATCGTCCAGATGGTCGTCGTCGACCCCTGGCTCGCCGTCGTCGGCCTCACCGTCTTCCCGATGCTCTTCCTCGCCAACGTCGCCTTCCAGCGCGCGATGTCCCCCCGGGTGACGCGAGCCCAGCAGCTGCGGGCCGACGTCTCGGAGGTGGCCCACGAGAGCTTCGAGGCCGCGCTCATCGTCAAGTCGCTCGGCCGTGAGGACCACGAGGCCGAGCGGTTCCGCACGGTCACCGACGAGCTGCGCGACGCCAACATCGACGTCGGTCGCACGCGTGGACGGTTCGACCCTGCGATCGAGGCCATCCCGACCATCGGCACGCTCGCCGTCCTCTTCGTCGGCACGCTGCGCGTCCGCAGCGGCCTGCTGTCCGCGGCCGAGGTCGTGCAGATCGCCTACCTCTTCTCGATCCTCGCCTTCCCGGTGCGGGCCCTCGGCTGGGTGCTGGCCGAGCTGCCCCGCGCCGTCGTCGGCTGGAACCGCGTCTCGGCGGTGCTCGACGCGACGGGCAGCATGGTCTACGGCGAGCGGGCGCTGCCCGTGGGCGCCGCGAGCCACCTGCAGGCCGAGCGCCTTGCGTACGCCTACGAGATCGTGGCCGAGGACGGTTCCGCCGACCTCAACCCGGCCATCGTCGACGTCACCCTCGACGTCGCGCCCGGCTCGACCGTTGCCGTCGTCGGGCCCACCGGCAGCGGCAAGTCGACGCTCACCAACCTCGTGATGCGCCTCGTCGACCCCGACAGCGGTGCGGTGCTGCTCGACGGCGTCGACCTGCGCGAGGTGCGTCGCGGCGGCGTCAGCGAGGTCGCCGCGCTCGTCGCGCAGCAGACGTTCATGTTCGACGACAGCGTGCGTGGCAACATCACTCTCGGCACCGCGCACGACGACGAGAGCGTCTGGCGGGCGCTCCACGTCGCGCAGGGAGCGACCTTCGTCGAGCGGCTGCCCGACGGGCTCGACACCCACGTCGGCGAGCGCGGCGCCAGCCTCTCCGGTGGCCAGCGGCAGCGGATCGCGCTGGCCCGCGCGGTGATCCGGCGCCCACAGCTGCTCATCCTCGACGACGCCACGTCGGCCGTCGACCCCAGCGTCGAGCAGGCCATCCTCGGCGGCCTGCGCGAGGCGAGCTCGGGCACCACGGTGCTGGTCGTCGCCTACCGCATGGCGACGATCCTGCTCGCCGACGAGGTCGTCTACGTCGAGGAGGGCCGCGTCGTCGACCACGGCTCGCACGCCGAGCTGCTCGGCCGGTGCGCGGGCTACGAACGCCTCGTGACGGCATACGCCCGCGAAGCGGCCGAACGCGAGGCCATCGCCGCCGACGAGGAGTTCGGCGACGCGCTACCCCTCGACGACGAGCCCGGCCGCGGCCCGGCCGAGGAGGTCTCCCGATGAGCATGCGATCCCAGGTCCTCGTCGAGCACCACGGCGTCGCCACCGGCAAGGACATGTCGACGTGGCAGACCCTCAAGCGCGGCGTTGAGCTGTCGCCCGAGCTGCGCAAGGGCATCTGGGTCACCGTGGGGCTCGCCGTGGTCTCCACGCTCGGGCGCGTGCTCGTCCCCTTCGTCGTCCAGCGCATCACCGACGAGGGACTGCTCGCCGCGGGTGGGCCCGACACGGGCGTCGTCGCGCTCTACATCGGCATCGCGCTGGTCGGCGTCCTGGTGACCGCGCTGTCCGCGTACTTCGTCAACGTGCGCCTCTTCCGCTCGTCCGAGAGTGGACTGGCGACCTTGCGGCTCAAGGCGTTCCGGCACATCCACGACCTCGCGATGCTCACCCAGAACACCGAGCGCCGCGGTTCCCTCGTCTCGCGCGTCACCTCCGACGTCGACACGATCTCGATGTTCGTGCAGTTCGGCGGACTCATGCTCATGATCAACCTCGCGCAGATCACGCTCGCGACGGTGCTCATGTTCGTCTACAGCCCGCTGCTCGGCCTCGTCGTGTGGCTGTGCTTCGTGCCGCTCTTCGTCATCATCCGCAAGTTCCAGGGCATCGTCGGGCGTGCCTACACGCGGGTGCGCGAGCGTGTCGGCGACATGCTGGGAGCCATCTCCGAGGCCGTCGTCGGGGCCCAGGCGATCCGCGCCTACGGCGTCGAGGACCGCACCGCCGAGCGCATCGACGCGGCCGTCGAGGAGCATCGCAAGGCCGCCATCGGCGCCCAGGCGCGGTCGGTCATCGCCTTCACGTCCGGCCAGCTCGTCTCGGGACTCACCACCGCGGTCGTCCTCGTCGTCGGCACCGTGCTCGCCGCGCGCGGCAGCCTGACGCTCGGCGAGCTGCTGGCCTTCCTCTTCCTCGTCAACCTCTTCACGATGCCCGTTCAGCAGGCCACCGAGATCCTCAACGAGATGCAGAACGCCGTGGCCGGCTGGCGACGGGTCATCGGCATCATCGACACCCCGGCCGACGTCTCCGACCCGGCCGACGCCGGCGTCGAGCTGCCGCGAGGACCGATCACCGTGCAGTTCGACGGCGTCGGCTTCGCGTACCCCGGCGGCGACCAGGTGCTCCACAACGTCGACCTCACCATCGCGCCCCGCAGCCGGGTGGCCATCGTCGGCGAGACCGGCTCGGGCAAGTCGACTCTCGCGAAGCTGCTGACGCGCCTCATGGACCCGACCAGCGGGCAGGTGCTCCTCGACGGCGTCGACCTTCGCACCATCCGCTTCTCGTCGCTGCGCTCACGCGTGGTGCTGGTGCCGCAGGAGGGCTTCCTCTTCGACGGCACGCTCCTCGACAACATCCGCTTCGGTCGGCCGCAGGCGAGCGAGGACGACGTGCGGCTCACCCTCACCGAGCTCGGGCTCGACGCCTGGGCCGCGACTCTGCCGCTGGGCCTCGCCACCGACGTCGGGCAGCGCGGTGAGTCGCTGTCGGCGGGGGAGCGGCAGCTCGTCGCGCTCGCCCGCGCCTACCTCGCCGACCCCGACCTGCTCGTCCTCGACGAGGCCACGTCGGCCGTCGACCCCAGCACTGAGGTGCGTCTGCAGCGCGCCCTCGACTCGCTGACGCGAGGTCGCACCTCGATCGCGATCGCGCACCGCCTCTCGACGGCCCAGGCCGCCGACGAGGTCATCGTCGTCGACGCCGGGCGCATCGTCGAGCGCGGCCACCACACCGAGCTCGTCCGCCTCGGCGGCGTCTACTCCCGACTCCACGCCTCGTGGGTCGCCCAGCAGCAGGCCGTCTGACCCACGCCCTGTCGGCACCACTCGCGACTGCAGGCACAATGGCGGCGTGACCGACACCACCGAGCTCGACCCGACGATCTCCGCCCTGCTCAAGCGTGACGAGCACGGGTTGGTGGCGGCGGTCGTCCAGCAGCACGACAGCGGCGAGGTGCTCATGGTCGGCTGGATGGACGACGAGGCGCTGCGTCGGACCCTCACCGAGGGTCGGGTGACGTTCTGGTCGCGCAGCCGCCAGGAGTACTGGCGCAAGGGCGACACGAGTGGTCACGCCCAGTGGGTCAAGGGCGTACGTCTCGACTGCGACGGGGATGCCCTGCTCGTCAGCGTCGACCAGGTCGGTGCTGCCTGCCACACGGGCGACCACACGTGCTTCGACGCGCGCGTGCTGCCCGCCGTCGTCGGCGAGGCCTGAGCGGCCCCACGCCTGGCCGGGCTCAGGCCGGCACCACCGAGCGCACCACCTCGACGGCTGCCCTCCAGGCGGGCCCGAGCATCTCGACGCCGCCGACCTCCGCCACGGCGAGGTAGATGGCGATGAAGGTGAGCGCCGGCCCGACGACGAACCGCTCGGTGAAGTGGTTCGTGCTGAGGGACGCGTAGTTGAAGCGGTGCCTCCAGAACGGCCAGAAGAGCGGGCAGCCCTGCACGGTGGCCATGTCGCCGAGCAGGTGCACCGCCGTGCCGATGCCGACGGCCCACGGGATGACGTCCGGCGGGAACGATTCGAACAGGGCGCCACGTGTCAGTGCCGTGCCGACGAGTAGGCACGCCACCGTGTGCAGCACCGGGACCTTGACGAGCGACACGTGCATGGCGGCCGAGGCGATGGCGAAGAGGAACGCGAGGTAGAGGCCCAGGGCGAGACCTCCCGCATCGGTGGCGAGGATGCCGAGACCGGTGAACATCGCGAGCCCGAGCAGCGAGTGGGTGCCGTTGCGGTGCCCGCCGAGGCAGCACCCGACCGCCCTCGCGAGCAGCGTCGTCACCGGCCCCAGCGAGCGGGCGATGGTGCCGGACGGGTGGTCGAGGTCGGGGAGCATGGCCGAGCCGGCTCCCACCACGGCCGCGACGGGAACGGCCCAGCCGTCGACGGTGACCCCGTGCTGGCGCAGCAGCGGCACGACCGCCAGCACCGCGACGGCTCCGGAGGTCGCGTGCGTGCGGCCGATCACCGGGGGCGCCGTGAGAGCGTGTGGCGCCCAGGGCGCCGGGTCAGCGGGGACACTGCCGTCTCCTTCGTGGTCCGGTCGGCGCCGCAAGGGCTCGAACCGTGGGCGCGGTCGTGGAATCGCCTGTGCCGCAACGACTTGCGGGCGCGACGTCTGCACGCGCAGGTGTCGGCGCGAGGCTATCGCGGCGCTCTCGACGGCGCACGCCGGGGTCGTCCGTCCCTCTCGCCTGACGGAGCCCTCGCGGGCGTGCCTGCCCCGGTGGGCCAGAATGGCCCCGTGCCCGACACGACGACCCCGCCTGCTCCGACGCCGCACGCCGACCTCGCCTGGGGTCGCACGTGGCCGAGCCTCGAGGTCTTCACCGAGCTCGCGCTCGAGCACCGTCGCGTCATCCCGGTCGTACGCCGCGTGCTCGCCGACGCCGAGACGCCCGTCGGCGTCTACCGGAAGCTCGCGAAGGACGCGCCCGGCACCTTCCTGCTCGAGTCCGCCGAGCACGGTGGGGTGTGGTCTCGCTACTCGATCGTGGGCGCGCGCAGCGCCGCCACCCTCACCGAGCTGGACGGGCAGGCTCACTGGATCGGCGAGCCGCCGGTCGGCCTGCCGGTCGACGGTGACCCGACCGCAGCGGTCCGCGACACGGTCGCGGCCCTGGCCACCCCGCGTACGCCAGGGCTGCCGCCGCTGACGGGTGGGCTCGTGGGCGCCATCACCTACGACGCCGTCCGCCACTGGGAGAAGGTGCCCGACGACGGCCGCGACGAGCTCGGGCTGCCCGAGGTCGCCATGATGCTCGCCACCGACCTCGCCGTCTTCGACCACAGCGACGGCTCGCTGCTGCTCGTGGCGAACGCCGTCAACCACGACGCGACCGACGAGCGCATCGAGGAGGCCTGGGCCGACGCGGTGGCCCGGCTGGACCGCATGACGGACGAGCTGGCCGCGCCGGCCCCCAGCACGGTCGCGACCATCGAGCCGCTGTCGAGCGAGCCGGCGAGCAGCCACACCCAGGCGCAGTTCGAGGAGATGGTCGAGGAGGCGAAGGAGGCGATCCGCGCGGGCGAGGCCTTCCAGATCGTCGTCTCCCAGCGCTTCAGCGTGCCGTGCCAGGCCGACCCCCTCGACGTCTACCGGGCCCTGCGCGTCAGCAACCCGAGCCCGTACATGTACCTGCTCCGCCTGCCCCACCCCGACGGCTCGTCCTACGACATCGTCGGCTCGAGCCCCGAGGCCCTCATCAAGGTCACCGGCCGGCAGGCGATCACCCACCCCATCGCCGGTTCGCGCCCCCGCGGCAAGAGCCCCGACCACGACGCGCACCTCGCCGAGGAGCTGCTCGGCGACGCCAAGGAGCGGGCCGAGCACCTGATGCTCGTCGACCTGGCCCGCAACGACCTGCAGCGCATCTGCCGGGCCGGCACGGTCGACACCGTCGACTTCATGTCGATCCGCCGCTACAGCCACATCATGCACATCGAGTCGACGGTCGTCGGCGACCTGCGCGACGACCAGAGCGCCTACGACGCGCTGGTCGCCACGTTCCCGGCGGGCACGCTCAGCGGCGCGCCGAAGCCGCGGGCGATGGCGCTCATCGACGCGTACGAGGGGCTGCGCCGCGGGCTCTACGGCGGCGTCGTCGGCTACCTCGACTTCTCGGGCGACCTCGACATGGCCATCGCCATCCGCACCGCCCTCATCAAGGACGGGCGAGCGCACGTGCAGGCGGGTGCGGGCATCGTGGCCGACTCCGTGCCGCACCTCGAGTACGAGGAGACCGTCAACAAGGCGGCCGCCGCGCTGCGGGCCGTCGCCGCTGCCGGCGGACTGCGACCACTGGGGAACCACCGCGCATGAGCTCCCTCACTCTCGACAAGAAGCGCGCGACCCTCGTCGTGCTGGTCCCTGCGGCGCTGCTGCTGGTCCTCACGACCCGCACGTGGGCGAGGGGCGAGTCCCGGGACGTCCTCAGCCGCGCGGTCACCGAGGTGACCGGAGGCGCGGCGGCGCCCGGGGTCGTCGGTCTCTGCGCCGTGTGCATCGTGGCGCTGCTCGGCCTCATGACCGGTGGACGCGTGATCCGGGCGGTCTCCGCCGGCGTGCTGGTGCTCTCGGCCGTGGGCGCCGCCCTGATGACGCTGTTCGTGGCTCTGCGCCCCGTCACGACGGTCGCTGACGCGGTCGCGCGCGAGCTGGCCCGCACGACGGCCCCGGCCGCCACGGGGTCGAGCACCGTCTGGGCGTGGGTCGCGGTGGTGACGGCGGGTCTGCTCGCCGTCGGCGCCGTCCTCACGGCCGTCTCGAGCCGCACCTGGGCCGGTCTTTCGGGGCGGTACGAGCGCGGGGCCAAGCCGGCGAGCGGCCCGCGCGGCGAGGTGCGCACCACGTGGGACGAGCTGAGCGAGGGTCACGACCCGACCCTGCGCGACGCCCCTGACGAGACCTGACAGAATGATCAGCGTCGGCCCGCACGGGCGTGGAGCCGACCGGACGAGAGAGGACGCCATGGAAGAGCAGCACGAGGACCACGGTCACAGCACCGCCGCCTGGACGGGGGTCGGGGTCATCCTGCTCGGCACGGCGATCGCGTCGGTCGCGGTCGTCATCCCCAGCCTCGTCCTCGGCATCATCGGCGCGGTCGTCATCGTCGCCGGCGTCGTCGCCGGGAAGGTCCTCTCGATGGCCGGCTACGGCGCCGACAAGCACCACGCGCAGGCCGGGTCGATCGTCGACGCTCCTGACGAGGCCGGCGCCGGGACCCTCGGCAAGAGCTGAGCGCAGTGCCGACCGTTCTCGACGAGATCATCAGCGGCGTCCGCGAGGATCTCGGGCGTCGCCGCGCCACCCTGCCGCTGCGCGACCTCGAGGCTCGGCTCGCCTCGGCGGCCCCTGCGGTCGACCCGATGCCGGGCATCCGCTCGGCCGAGGGGGTCGCGGTCATCGCCGAGGTCAAGCGGTCGAGCCCCAGCAAGGGGGCGCTGGCAGACATCCCCGAGCCGGGCCGCCTCGCCACGGCGTATGCCGCTGGGGGAGCGAGTGCCATCAGCGTGCTCACCGAGGAGCGCCGGTTCTCCGGCAGCCTCGCCGACCTCGACGAGGTGCGCGCAGCCGTGCGAACGCCCTTGCTGCGCAAGGACTTCATGGTCGACCCCTACCAGGTCACCGAGGCCAGGGTGCACGGCGCGGACCTCGTCCTGCTCATCGTCGCCGGACTCGACGACGCGCTGATGGGCGACCTGCACCAACAGGCTCGTGAGCTCGGCATGACCGCTCTCGTCGAGGTGCACGACGCCGCCGAGCTGGACCGCGCGCTCGCGCTCGACCCCGTGCTCGTCGGCGTCAACGCCCGCAACCTCAAGACCCTCGAGGTCGACCCCCGCACCGTCACCGACCTGCTGCCGCGCATCCCGGGCGGCATCGTCGGCGTCGCCGAGAGCGGCGTCACCGGCCCCGGCGACGTCGTGACCTACGTACGAGCCGGCGCCGGCGCCGTGCTCGTGGGCGAAGCCCTCGTGCGCGACGGCGCACCCGAGCACGCCGTGCGTGCGTTCATCGAGGCAGCGGCCGCCGTGCGCGCCGGTGCCGACCAGGAGTGAGCATGACCACGTCCCAGGCCCCGGCCCACGGCCGGTTCGGCGACTTCGGCGGGCGCTACGTCCCCGAGGCCCTCATCCCCGCCCTCGAGCAGCTCGAGGAGGTGTGGCGCAAGGCCGTCGTCGACCCCGAGTTCGTCGGTGAGCTCGAGCGCCTCCAGCGCACCTACACCGGCCGGCCGAGCATCATCACGGAGGTGCCGCGCTTCGCCGAGCACTGCGGCGGGGCTCGCGTGATCCTCAAGCGCGAGGACCTCAACCACACGGGCTCGCACAAGATCAACAACGTCCTCGGTCAGGCCCTGCTGACCAAGCGCATGGGCAAGACCCGCGTCATCGCCGAGACCGGCGCCGGCCAGCACGGCGTCGCCACGGCCACCGCCGCAGCCCTGCTCGGGCTCGAGTGCGTCGTCTACATGGGCCGCAAGGACACCGAGCGCCAGGCCCTCAACGTGGCCCGCATGCGCCTGCTCGGTGCCGAGGTCGTCCCGGTCGACCACGGCAGCAAGACGCTCAAGGACGCCGTCAACGAGGCCTTCCGCGACTGGGTCACCAACGTCGACACGACCCACTACGTGCTCGGCACCGTCACCGGCCCGCACCCGTTCCCCGAGATGGTCCGTGACTTCCACCGGGTCATCGGCGTCGAGGCCCGGCAGCAGGTGCTCGACCTCGTCGGACGCCTGCCCGACGTCGTCTGCGCCTGCGTCGGCGGCGGGTCCAACGCGATGGGCATCTTCCACCGGTTCATCGACGACGCGTCCGTGCGGCTCGTCGGCTTCGAGGCCGGCGGCGAGGGCGTCGAGTCGGGCAAGCACGCGGCGCGGTTCGCCTCCGGCATCCCCGGCGTGCTGCACGGCGCCTACACCTACGTGCTGCAGGACGACGACGGCCAGACCATCGAGTCGCACAGCGTCTCGGCGGGCCTCGACTACCCGAGCGTCGGTCCCGAGCACGCCCACCTGCTCGAGACGGGCCGGGCCGAGTACCGCCCCATCAGCGACGACGAGGCGATGGAGGCCTTCTCGCTGCTCTCGCGCACCGAGGGCATCCTGCCAGCCATCGAGAGCTCGCACGCCCTGGCCGGCGCGATGAAGCTGGGCCGCGAGCTCGGCCCCGACGCCGTCATCCTCGTCAACCTCTCGGGGCGCGGCGACAAGGACGTCCACACGGCCGCCCAGTGGTTCGGTCTCATCGACGACGACGGGGGCACGCGCCTGCCCGACGACCCGGGTGCCAAGGGCATGGGGGAGCAGCTGTGAGCGTCGGTCCCGTCCTCGAGCGGTGCCGCGCCGAGGGGCGTGCGGCGCTCATCGGCTACCTTCCGGTCGGCTTCCCGTCGGTCGAGGGGTCCATCGCGGCGATGCAGGTGCTCGTCGACTCCGGCGTCGACATCGTCGAGATCGGTGTGCCCTACAGCGACCCCGTCATGGACGGCCCCGTCATCCAGGACGCCGCCGTGCGCGCGCTCGCCGCCGGCGTTCGACTCTCCGACATCTTCACCGCCGCCCGCGCGGTCTCCGACGCAGGTGCCGGCGCACTCGTCATGACCTACTGGAACCCCGTGCTGCGCTACGGGGTCGACCGCTTCGCCGGTGACCTCAAGGCTGCGGGCGGCTCCGGGCTCATCACGCCCGACCTCATCCCCGACGAGGCGGGCGCGTGGATCGCCGCCGCCGACTCGAACGACCTCGACAAGGTCTTCCTGGTCGCGCCGAGCTCGACCCCCGAGCGGCTCGCGTCCGTCACCGCGGCCAGCCGCGGTTTCGTCTACGCTACGGCCGTCATGGGCGTCACCGGCGCCCGTGCCAGCGTGGGCGAGGCGGCCGACGCGCTCGTCTCGCGCACCCGCGAGCACACCGACCTGCCCGTGTGCGTGGGACTCGGCGTCTCCACGGGCGACCAGGCGGCGGAGGTGGGGCGCTACGCCGACGGCGTCATCGTCGGCTCCGCCCTCGTGCGCTGCCTCACCGAGGCCGACTCCGACGAGCAGGGTCTCGAGGCGCTGGGCGCCCTGGCGCGCGAGCTCGCCGACGGCGTACGCCGGGGACGGCAGTGAGCCTGCTCGGCGCCCTTCCGGCCGAGATCCCGTCGCCCAGCGTCGGGGTCTGGCACCTGGGTCCGCTGCCGATCCGCGGCTACGCCATGTGCATCCTCGCCGGCATCATCGTCGCCGTCTGGCTGACGCAGCGACGCCTCGAGGCGCGCGGTCACCGCAAGGGCGTCGCCATCGACATCTCCGCCTGGGCGGTGCCGTTCGGCATCCTCGGCGGCCGGCTCTACCACCTCATCACCACGCCGCAGCCGTACTTCGGCGAGGGCGGCGACCCGTGGAAGGCGTTCGCCATCTACGAGGGCGGCCTCGGCATCTGGGGTGCCGTCGCCCTCGGCGCCGTCGGCGCGCTGATCGGCTGCCGCAAGAACGGCGTCGCGTTCCGCGACTTCGTCGACGCGGCTGCCCCGGGCCTCGCGATCGCCCAGGCCATGGGGCGCTTCGGCAACTGGTTCAACAACGAGATCTACGGTGCGCCCACCGACCTGCCGTGGAAGCTGCGCATCTACGAGTGGGACACCTCCGCCGGGCGGGCGATCGTCGACGCGCAGGGCAACCCTGTCGTCAAGGGCTACTTCCACCCCACGTTCCTCTACGAGGCCCTGTGGTGCCTGCTGCTGGCCGCGTTCCTCGTCTGGCTCGGTCGCCGGCACTCGCCGCGGTCGGGACAGGTCTTCGCGGCCTACGTCATGGGCTACCCGGTGGGGCGCATCGTCATCGAGAACATGCGCACCGACTCGGCCAACCTCATCCTCGGCCAGCGGGTCAACACGTGGGTCTCGATCCTCGTCTTCCTCCTCGGTGCCTTCCTGTGGCGCCGCTTCGGCCGCATGGAGCAGCCGCCGGCGCCGACGCCCGAGAGTGATGAGAACCACCCCGCGCCGGCGGATCCCGAGGGAGACCCGCGTCCCGAGCAGGCCACCGGTGACGACGACGCCGAAGATCCTTCGGTCGGCGAGGGCGCCCACGCGTCAAACGACACCGCCCGAACGGCGTCCGAGGCGGACCGTCCGGCTCAGTCCTGAGGCAGGCGTCACACCGGCCGGGTGCTCGGACGTGAGCACGGCGTCTCACGATTCGGAATCCGCCGTATCAACAGGTAGGACGAGCGGCCTCTCCGATATCGTCGTCCAGCAAGCCTGTGGCCAGCGCCGTCCACATGCCCTGAGTCATGTCGTGTGGCCGGTCGCGGTCGCGGCCAGGTCCCAGCAGAAGGACGGTGAAATGTCGCCGCACACCCGCCCCCGCGCCCTATTCAGCGCGCACCCGGAGAGCTCCGGCCTCTACCGACGCGAGTTCGAGCACGACGCCTGCGGCGTCGCCATGATCGCGACCATGCGGGGTACGGCGGGCCACGACATCGTCGACCACGCGCTGACGGCGCTGCGCAACCTCGACCACCGCGGCGCCACCGGCGCCGATCCGTCGGTCGGTGACGGCGCCGGCATCCTGACGCAGATCCCCGACGCCTTCTTCCGGGCCAACGTGCCCTTCACGCTGCCGAACAACGGGGCGTATGCCGCCGGGCTCGCGTTCCTGCCCCGCGACGCCGACGAGCGCGCGGCCGCCAAGGCCCGCATCGAGGAGCTCGCGGTCGCCGAGAACCTCAAGGTGCTCGGCTGGCGCGAGGTGCCCGTCGAGGCCGACCTCGTCGGGCAGGTCGCCCGCGAGTGCATGCCCGCCTTCGAGCAGCTCTTCGTCAGCAGCGCCATCGGCCGCCAGGTGGCCCTCGGCCTCGACCGCCTCGCGTTCTGCCTGCGCAAGCGCGCCGAGCACGAGGTCGACGTCTACTTCGCCTCGCTGAGCTCGCGCACCATCGTCTACAAGGGCATGCTCACGACCGGCCAGCTCGAGCCGTTCTTCCCCGACCTGTCCGACCCGGCCTTCGCCACCGAGCTGGCCCTCGTGCACTCGCGGTTCTCGACCAACACCTTCCCGTCGTGGCCGCTCGCGCACCCGTACCGCCTCATCGCCCACAACGGCGAGATCAACACCGTCAAGGGCAACCGCAACTGGATGCACGCGCGCGAGAGCCTGCTGACGTCCGACATCATCCCGGGCGACCTCGAGCGGCTCTTCCCGATCTGCACGCCCGACGCGTCCGACTCGGCGAGCTTCGACGAGGCGCTCGAGCTGCTCCACCTCGGTGGTCGCTCGCTGCCGCACGCCGTGCTGATGATGATCCCCGAGGCGTGGGAGAACCACGCCACCATGGACCCCGCTCGCAAGGCGTTCTACGAGTTCCACTCGACGTTCATGGAGCCGTGGGACGGCCCGGCCAACGTCTGCTTCAGCGACGGCACGCTCGTCGGTGCGGTCCTCGACCGCAATGGCCTGCGTCCCGGCCGCTACACCGTCACCAAGGACGGCCTCGTCGTCCTGGCCTCCGAGTCGGGCGTGCTCGAGCTCGAGCCCGAGAGCATCGTCCAGCGCGGCCGCCTGCAGCCCGGCAAGATGTTCCTCGTCGACACCGAGCACGGCCGCATCGTCAGCGACGAGGAGATCAAGAGCCAGCTCGCCGCCGCGAAGCCGTACGCGGAGTGGCTGCACGCCGGCCTCATCCACCTCGAGGACCTCCCGGAGCGCGAGCACATCGTGCACACCGCCGCCTCGGTCGCGCGCCGCCAGCAGACCTTCGGCTACACCGCCGAGGAGCTGCGTATCCTGCTCACCCCCATGGCGAAGTCCGGGGGAGAGGCCCTCGGGTCGATGGGCACCGACACGCCCATCGCCGTGCTGTCCTCGCGTCCGCGCCTGCTCTTCGACTACTTCACCCAGCTCTTCGCGCAGGTCACCAACCCGCCGCTCGACGCGATCCGCGAGGAGCTCGTCACGTCGCTCGGCACCTACATGGGCCCCGAGGGCAACGCGCTCTCGGCGTCGCCGTCGCACGCCCGGCAGCTCGTCCTCGACTTCCCGGTCATCGACAACGACGAGCTCGCGAAGATCGTGCACATCAACGCCGACGGGGACCTGCCCGGCTACGCGACGCACGTCGTGCGGGGGCTCTACGACGTCACCGGCGGCGCGGCCGCCATGCGCGAGCGTCTCGAGGAGATCTTCGCCGAGGTGTCGCAGGCGATCCGTCGCGGCGCGCGCTTCGTCGTGCTCTCCGACCGCGACTCCGGGCGCGACCTCGCGCCCATCCCGTCGCTGCTGCTCACCGCGGCCGTGCACCACCACCTCATCCGTGAGAAGACGCGTACGCAGGTGGGTCTGCTCGTCGAGGCCGGTGACGTGCGCGAGGTCCACCACGTCGCGCTGCTCATCGGCTACGGCGCCGCCGCGGTCAACCCCTACCTCGCCATGGAGACGGTCGAGGACCTCGTCCGTGCCGGCGAGATCGAGGGCGTGACCTCCGAGAAGGCGGTCAAGAACCTCATCAAGGCGCTCGGCAAGGGTGTGCTCAAGGTCATGTCGAAGATGGGCATCTCGACGGTCGCCTCCTACCGGGGCGCCCAGGTGTTCGAGGCCATCGGCCTCTCGCAGGCCCTCGTCGACCGGTACTTCACCGGCACGGTCAGCCAGCTCGGCGGCGTCGGCCTCGACGTCATCGCGCGCGAGACCGCCGAGCGCCACGCACGCGCCTACCCGACCGACGGCGTCCAGCAGCCGCACCGGGTCCTCGAGGTCGGCGGCGAGTACCAGTGGCGCCGTGAGGGCGAGCCGCACCTCTTCGACCCCGAGACGGTCTTCCGCCTGCAGCACTCGACGCGCCAGCGCCGCTACGACATCTTCAAGCAGTACACCGAGCGCATCGACGACCAGACGTCGCGCCTCATGACGCTGCGCGGCCTGATGGGCTTCAAGCCGACCGGCGTCACCGGCCGGCTGCCCGTGCCGATCGAGGAGGTCGAGCCGGTCAGCGAGATCGTCAAGCGCTTCAACACCGGGGCGATGAGCTACGGCTCCATCTCCAAGGAGGCGCACGAGACGCTCGCCGTCGCGATGAACCACCTCGGTGGCCGCTCCAACACCGGCGAGGGCGGCGAGGACATCGACCGCCTGCTCGACCCCGAGCGGCGCTCGGCGGTCAAGCAGGTCGCCTCCGGCCGGTTCGGCGTGACGAGCCTCTACCTCACGCACTCCGACGACATCCAGATCAAGATGGCGCAGGGCGCCAAGCCCGGCGAGGGTGGACAGCTGCCCGGTCACAAGGTGTACCCGTGGGTCGCCAAGACCCGGCACTCGACGCCCGGCGTCGGTCTCATCTCGCCCCCGCCCCACCACGACATCTACTCGATCGAGGACCTGGCGCAGCTGATCCACGACCTCAAGAACGCCAACCCGGCGGCCCGCATCCACGTCAAGCTCGTCTCCGAGATCGGCGTCGGCACCGTGGCGGCGGGCGTGTCCAAGGCGCACGCCGACGTCGTGCTCATCTCGGGCCACGACGGCGGCACGGGCGCAAGCCCGCTCACGTCGCTCAAGCACGCCGGAGCCCCGTGGGAGCTCGGCCTGGCCGAGGCACAGCAGACGCTCGTGCTCAACGGGCTGCGCGACCGCATCGTCGTGCAGGTCGACGGCCAGCTCAAGACCGGTCGCGACGTCGTCGTCGCCGCGCTGCTCGGTGCCGAGGAGT
>CBHRRQ010000020.1:0-26069 GCA_966081555.1 uncultured Terrabacter sp. | reverse complement strand
GGTTCAGGAGACCCATCCCGAACTCGACGATCACGCGGTGAAGGCAGTCGCCAACTCGTACACGTTCAACTACAAGTAGGTGGGCGAACTGATCTCGCGGGCTGTGTGCGGCATGGTCGGACGTCGGCGGCCCCCTGACTTGGATGAGCCGTAGCGGACTGCGGTTAGCCTTACTACCACTCCTCCCCAGGTCGGACTCCGAGGATGGTGCTTGACTTCAACTCCCCGCGTGGACAGGGTGTGGCTACGTCGGAACGAACTAACGTTTCGCGATGTCGACAGGGGAGTTTGACATGGCATTGAATCGAAAATCGGTCGCACTGGCACTTGCCGGAATCGCTACATTCGGCATGGTCAGCGCGGGAGTGGTGCCAGCGATGGCCGATCCCACTCCAACGCCAGTGCCCGGGACCGAGGTTCGTGTGCAGAAGCCGGTGCGCACTTTCGAGGGCGGCGGCCTCGTTGGGCCTGCCGGCACTTTCACCGCTGACCAAATGGTCACGATGGCAACGTGGGGGTCGTGCGGCCTGTCTGACGATCAATGGAAACTGGTTCGAACGTTTAGCCGTGCAGGGAGCCCTGGTAAGACACTCGCTGGCAAGTCGCTGATGCACTGCGGCACGAGCTCATGGGGATACCGTCATATTCAGTCGGTACATTCTCAAGACTTTCTCAACGTGGCCGCTTTGGTGGGTTCTTCCGACTGGCGATCGATGGCTGATTTCATGATGGTGCAAGCGCTAGGTTGGCCAGCCACCATCACGAAGCAGTCCAACGGGTCATGGTTGTACCGGGCCCAAATTCAAATCCGGGACCGGAACGACGTCATCCGTGGCATCAAGTACGCGAACGTCGCCGTGAACCCCCGAGACTTTGGCGTCATTACCGCTTTCCCATCATCGTCGTGAGGTTGCGATGGACACTATCTCTGCCCTAGCTAGCGTGTTACGCCGGGATTATCCCGAGATAATCTTGAACGAGGACCCTGTGCGGCTTGAGGCGCAGGTCGCGGTGCATGTTCCCGTTCTTGACGGGACGTTGAGAGTCACGGCTGAAAGGGCTGCACTTGACACCATGTTAGGGAGCGAGGCAGAGATCCTGCACCGTTGGTGGCCCGACCACCCTGCCGAACTGGCCCTAGCAGAACTATTGTCCGGCCACTTGTCCGAGACGATAGCCACGCTTCGTCCGGGTGAGACGCTTGTTCGCCTAGGCGAGGAGTACGAACGGCCTCCTGTTGCAAGCGAAGAGGCCTTCGAAGGGGGGACGACAGTCTTTGCACCGCAGTCGGGCGCGCGTTACAGGGGGACCAAGGGCAACGGTCATCAACCCTCATAGTCCCTCAGTTGAGGCTCGACTAGACAAGCCGCGAGATAATGGAATGCGAGAGGACCTTCTAAGAGTGGACTGACGAGCGCCCGCTTGCGGTGACTTTAGTGGAGTCAAGAACCCACCGACGTGGGCGCGTTCCTCAACTACCTCTCATCGGCACGCCGATCAGCGGCAGATCCGTAAACGCCTCTCACGCTGATGAACGTGCGTTTCCATGATCGTCAGGAGAAACTGCATCTCGTGAGCGTCCAGGGGGCCAAGGCGGCGGCACTGATGGGTGGCCACTTGACGCGAGTAGTGGCCGCGGCCGTTGTCACGGCTGCGTTGGCCGCGTGCAGCACCGACGCGGCGGACCAGAAGGTCATCGACCGGCTCTCGAAGTTGGAGGTGCTGACCGTGCCCGCCGGGGCCACCGAGCTGTCCAGGACGAGCTCAAAGGGTGGCGGCAACAGCGTGATCCGCAACTCCTCTGAGGTCACTCTCGTGTTCGCCACGACGCAAACTCCTGTCGAGGTTGGGCAACCCTTCCATGCACGCTTCGACCCGACGTGGCATTTCAAGGACAACGGCGCTGTCGCTCTCGGCGGTTGGTGAGCGAGTGGAAGCCCCGGACCGGACCCGAACGCTGACCCGGGCACCGTCGCCGACGTGGTGGCACGCCGCGTCACATCTGCGGACAAGGCGCCTGCCGGCAGCCAGTCCGTGGTGACGGTGTCGGTGTCGGCTACTCGGCCGGCCTGAGCCATGGCGCCTTCCCCCGGTGAGGGGGTGCGGCGGCGGCGGCTCTCGGCGTGCTCGCCGAAGCATGAGTGAGCGAATCGCCTGAGCGGTCAGCGGCAGGAGAGGACGTTGTCGCGGCGATGTTTCGCGGTGTGCCGGACACTATGAGGTGTGGAGACAGGGGAGACGTCTGGGGAGCGCAAGCTCTGGGCCGCCGCGCGCTCGGGTGACCCAGACGCATTCGGAAAGGTCTGGGATCTGCATCGCCGCCGGGTGTGGGTGCACGCGTGCCGGCTCGTCGACGTGCGGGAGAACGCCGAGGACGTGACCGCGATCGCGTTCCTGGAGCTGTGGCGTCGTCGCGACGATGTGCGGGTGGTGCAGGGGTCCGTCCTGCCGTGGCTGCTGCTGACTGCTTCGTATGTGGCTCGGAATGTGAACCGGTCCCGCCGTCGCTACCGCTCGGTCCTGCAGCGCCTTCCGAGGGAACAGTCGGCTCCGGACCCTGCCGAGGTTCTGAGCCGCTATGACCCGGCGGGCTGGGATCCGGAGCTCGTAGCGGTGCTGCGGCGGCTGGAGCGTCGCGACCTGCAACTGGTGACGTTGGTGGTCTTGGAAGGGGTCCCGGTCCTCGAGGCTGCGCCACTGGTCGGGGTCTCTGTGACGGCGGCTCGCTCGCGGCTCTCTCGCTTCCGCTCTCGCGCCCGTGGCGCGCTCGAACCGGACCCATCGACCGCTCGACAGGAGGCAGCTCAGTGAACACGGACCACAACCCCCTGCCGGCTCGGGATGCCGAGCGCGACGAGGCGGGGGCTGGCATGAGCAGTTCGTTCGATGCGGCCTTGCGCGCCGAACTTGTCGAGGCCGCGTCATCCAGCCAGCTCAATCGTGCCCGCGGCTATGGGGCGGGTGGCCGCAGGCCTTGGCGGTGGCGCGTCACTGGAGCAGTGGCGCTGCTCGCTGCCGGTGGGACGGCGTACGCCTTGAGCACCGTGCTGCCCGGCGGCACTGAGGTGACCGGCCGCTCCACGCTCACTACCACCGCCTACACCGGATCTGCCGTCATCGACCTCGGACCGGCGCCGTCCGGCGCGACCAGCATCGAGCTCGGGGTGCGGTGCCTGACGGCTGGATCCTTCCGGTTCCCGGACGGCAGCGGGGCTTCCTGCAGCGGCCCACAGGCGTGGGCACCCGACGGTCGAGCCCCAACCATCGCCCGGTTCCCCATCACTCCCGGACAGCACACAATCCGCGTCATCGCCGGGCCGGCGACCCGATGGGAAGCCCAGACCCGATACATCACCGAACGCGTGACGTCCTGGGCCGTCAACGCCAACGGGCAGACCTACGGCGTCGTCAACGACCACGGTGAACCTGACCTTCAGGCGGTCATCGCGACCAACGGTCGCCAGGGCTACGTCTTCACCCGCGACCTCAACGCCGCCGGTGGACCACCCCCAACGGACCCGGCCGACGCAGCCACCCGCAGCCCCGTGGACGCCACCATCCCGGTCTACGAGTCCGACGGTGTCACCCGCATCGGCGACTTCCACATCGGCGGATGACGAGCCCGAGATGCACTCGGCGAGTTCCCGACTGGGGCGCACCGGTCTTGGTCGTCTTCGATGGCACAGACCCCAGTGTCGTCGAGACCAGGGTCTGACCCCTTCAGTGTTGAGGAGCGGGCAAAGCGCGCTCATCGGCATGACAGGAAAGGTTCGAGCGCGAAAAGTGCTCGTCTGCGCGCTCGTCACGAGACGTTGTCGGCACGTGGCAGCGGACGACGCAGTGGTCGAGTCATCATCGCGTGAAGGCCAAGGCACCCAGCGCGCCATCGTTGCAGCCGGGGCTCCTGGCTCGGCCCGAACGACGAAGCCGCAGGCCTGGACACATGTCCTGACCTGCGGCTTTCGGTTGGAGCGAGCGACGGGAATCGAACCCGCGTATCCAGCTTGGGAAGTCCGCCGATGCAAGCCCGGCGGCCTCAGTCGTGACGGACGCGGCGACCTCTAGTGACCGCGTCGACCCTTGGGGCTCGTTGCGTTGTTGCACGTTGGTTGCACGGTGGCGCCCAGCCTGGCTGCGCGATTGCGAGATGGGCCATGGGTGCCCTCAGGAGAGAGGTCATAACTCCCAGGCACTCACCTGGTGCCACGTCTGTGGTGGCCGCGTCAGTCGGTTCCGGAGAATTCGAGGAGTGCGCCGGCTTCACCGATCTCGTCATCGCTCTGGCACTCGCGGAGTCTCTCGGCGAGAGTCGTGGGCTCTCTCAGGATGGCCCCGTAGGCGTCCGGCCCGAGGCTCACGGCCCATGCGCGAGTGTCCTCCCATACGTCGTCGCTGACGAAACCAAGCACCTCTGCTGCGGCGCTCCGATGGGCTTCATCGTCGAGCGCGTCGACAAGAAGGCGCATGCGGGCGGTGAAGCGGTCCGCCTGCTGCCAGCCGAGCCGGAAGACTCCCGTGGTCGGCGACGTCGTCCTAGAGATGAGGTCCCACAACCGCGCCTCTGGCATCGGCGGCGGAGGTTTGCGGATCCGGAGTGGGGTGGCGGTGCCTGGCCCGGGGTTCGTGCCACCGTCGGCCAGCCACGCGGTCTCTCGCTTGGTGCGCCCCACCCGATCCGGAGGCGGCGGTGTCAATTTGGGCCCACATCTGGCCAGGACTTCTTCGATGGTTTCGACGAAGCGCAGCGTCACCTCCGGCCCAGGCGTCAGCTCGGCATAGTCGGCGACTGACATAGTGAGCTCCAGCCACCAGGACCGAGGGCCGCGCTCGAGCACCGCCGGCTTGAGTTGGTCGAGGAATTGCACGGTCACGTGAATTCCGTGGTCGCCGGTCTCGTTCAGCCAGTCCGTCCAGGTCGCGGCGGTGCTGGTGTGATCATGAACGGCGCCGACGCGCTGTTGAAGCACCTGTTCGGTGGGCCGAGGTAGCACAGAGCGTTGCGGTTTGAAGACGCCGTACTTGTCGAGCATGACGCTGAGGGCAGGCCTCCGGTTGGGATCCACGAGCGAACTATGCCATCGGAGACCCCATCTGGTGGCCCGTTGCGCCAGCCCTAGAGAACCGTTTGGGACGTTGGCCAGGGAGAGCCACCGACCCGATAGCGGAGCACAAGAGCTCGACGGAGTGGCCGGGTCAACGGGGGCCGGAGGCCATCACGCAGTGACGCGCAGCGCCGTTGATGCGGTCCGTAGTCGGGCGGATGCTCGAGCGTCGGGTCGGCGGCTCGGAGGTCGGTTGGCGCAGGAGTGATGTCGGCGTGGCCAGGGTGTTCCGGCTGGCGTGGCCGGTGAGCGGTGGGGGTGCGCGTAGGCGCGAAGCGCCGGAGCGCGGGGGTCCCTGCCGTGAGTCGGCCTGAGCCAGCCGCCGGCGCGGCGGAGCCGCGCCCTTGATCTCATAGAGCCTGGCTCGGCAACATCTTCAAGAGTCGTCTGTCGCGCTAGGACTTGGGCCCGCTTGACTGCGGCTTGCAGATCGCTGAGGTTCGCGGCTGGGTTACACCGGCCCCCAGGGATCCGGTCTGACGCGTTGGTGGACACAACTTCGAGCTGCGCCGCCGGCGCCGCGGTCTTCACGCAGTGCAACCGGCTTGCCGTCGCCTTCAGTAGGACCCAAGCTCGTCGAGTGCGATGAGGGTTGGCTGAGAGGCCCTTCGGCTGATGCCAAGTTGTCTCGCGTGGTGCCAGCGAGGCGTCTGGGCGGTACCATTGGGTACTGGTACCGAAGTTACTTGCTACCCCTTGTCGACCTTGCTACTCTGGTTCGACGAGTCCGAAGTGTCTGGGCTCCTTTAATCGAAGGCTGTGATTGAACATGCCAACCGCTGTTGCCCCCATCAAGGTCTCGGGCGCCACTGACGAACTCATCTCGCACGCTGCGCACTTCATGTGCACGTCTAAGAAGAACGTCGTTGACGCTGCCGTTCGCGAGTACATCGATAACCACCGTGATGAGATCAACGCGTCCGTGCGTGCGGCCCTATCGCAGCTAAATGGTTCGACGCAGTCTGCCGTTGGCCTTCTAAGTGGCCTCTCAGACGCTGACATCGACGAGGTCGGCGGTCTCCCGTCCTGAGTTGGCGTCCGAGCGAACCCTTGCGCCCTGAATGAGGCGGTAGGCCGTAGGATCCGCTCATGTCGCAGGGGGCTCGCGTAAGGCCAACCAAGAAGTGTCTCGACCAGCTCGGGGTGCCTCTACCGACTGTCGACGTGTCCCTGAGTGACGTGGCGGCGGAGCCGTTACCCACGGCGCAGAACTTTCCGGAGCGTTATGAGGCGAATGGCTTGACCCGGGTCCTGTCCTTGAAGGACAGGATCTGGTTCAAGTTGAAGACGTCTCGTTGGCGCGGCGCGGTAGTGCGACTCACCGACGATGAGCTGCGCCTGGAGGAGGAGTCTCAGGGCGGGGACCCTTGCATCACGCACGATCATCGTTGGTGGGTAGGAGCTGTTGGGTCGCGTGAGGCAGGCAGTCGCACGGACTTTTATGCCGAAGTGGCTGCGATGTCTGCATGCCCTGTGTCGCCCGATAAGAAGGACGGGATCGACACAGACGCCCTCCTGCCTCAAGAGTGGGACCGCAAGCGACTGCGCGCCGAAACGGCCTACGCCGAGCGCGTTGTGTATGAGCGGATCATGGTCTTGGCGGCAGCAAGAAGCCTTCGCTCTGGCAAGGTGATTGAGGCGTCCTTCGAACGGTTTTCGATGGGCGTCGTGGTTCGGGCTGATCGCGGACAGCAGTTCGTGGCCTTCATCGCCAGGAATGTCTTCGACCCCAAGCGGCTCGCTGCGATGATGGATTCGCTGCCGGGTATCTCGAAGGATGACTGGGGCCCGGAACCTGGAGGCATTGCCGACTTGAAGCCCGCGTCGGGCGAAATCATCTGGTCGGCCATCCTGCCAACAGAAGTTGCAGACCAGATTCTCGAGCAAGTCCCTTGGTCTGACGACTGATGTAGGTGGCCCAGCGTTCTCAGGACGGTCGCGCGAACGATCTCCTGATGGCCGGCCTGGTGTGCCTCTACTT
Source organism: uncultured Terrabacter sp. (assembly GCA_966081555.1). Lineage (GTDB taxonomy): Bacteria > Actinomycetota > Actinomycetes > Actinomycetales > Dermatophilaceae > Terrabacter. Next base: position 18,986 of record CBHRRQ010000020.1, on the reverse strand, counting down.
CTTCTTCCTCGCCCTCATCTTCGTGTCCCTCGGCTCTCGTGCAGGGTCGAGGGCTCCCATGAGGTCCGGAGGCATTCGTGGGGTGTGACTACGGGATGATTGTCGGATGTGGAGCGAGTCGACGGCAGCGGATCTTGCGCGGGAGTGGATCTCGGGTTCAGGTCGCCGTTGGGCGCACCTGTCGTCCGTGGGCCGGCTTGCTCAAGAGACCAGTGCTCTCGGCTCGGGATTGCCGACGTCGGTGGTTCAGGCCGCCTGGGTGCATGACATCGGCTATGCCTCCGAGTTGCGCGACACCGGCATGCACGCCATTGACGGTGCGCGGGCGTTGCTCAGGTTCGGCGCGCCGGTCGAGGTGGTGGCCTTGGTCGCGCACCATACCGGCGCCGTGTTTGAGGCAGAGGAGCGCGGGCTTGCCGATGAGCTCGGTGAACTGCCCGCGCCCGACGACGCCGAGCTGGATGCGTTGACGCTCCTGGATTTGGTCGTGGATCCGGGGGGCGAGTTGATCTCACCCGAAGCTCGGGTCGAGGAGATTCTGTCGCGCTACGGCGTTGACGACCCGGTACACCGAGCTGTTACGCGGTCTGGTCCCGAGCTGCTTGCGTCCGCCGCGCGTGCTCGCGCCAGTCTGGGACTAGCCGATGAATGGCCGTTCCGAGCCGCTGAGAGCGTGTTGGAGGCGTAGCCGCATCGAGGGGTGGACATCGAGCTGCTCGATCTGCTCGGCAGTGAGCCATTCGACCTCGCTGCTTTCGCTGCTCGTGCTTGGGGTCCCCCCAATGAGGCGGGCTCGGAAGGCGATGGAGAATTGCTGCCGCACCTCGCCGTCGTCGTAGGACATGCGGTGGTTGGGGTTGGTATACGTGCCGGTGATGGTCTCGACCTCGACGTCGTAGCCGGTCTCCTCCTTGACCTCCCGCACGACGGTGTCGCTTATCGCCTCGCCGGGCTCGTGTCCGCCCCCGGGCAGTGCCCATTTGTCGTTGTCGGTCTTGTGGATCATCAGGACGCGGCCCTGGTCGTCCTGCACGATCGCGACGACGGACGGGACCACGCTGTTGATGGCTGGCGCGTCGGGGTCGTCGATGTAGTCGGTTCGGCCCATTCGTCGAGCCTATGGCGTGACGGCTCAGACAGGTCGAGCGGTGGCCCAGACGCGGTCGTAGGAGTCCATGTAGTGGCTGAAGAGCCGGCCGCCGGGGATGCGGTTGATGTGCAGGACCGGTGAGTGTGAGGCGCTGGCGCCGTAGGCGTGGGGGTTGGCGAGTAGGACGTCGTCGAACCGGAAGATCGAGGCGTAGAGCGTGGTCCCGTGCCGACGTGCCTGCATCCGGGCTGGGCCGATGGCGGGCGCAAGGTACTTCCACGTGAGCTTGCATCGTGCGGCCATCAGTTCATCGATGCCCTCCTCGCGACCGCGCAGCGCGACGGCCTCGCTGCCGGGGTCGCCGAACAGGAGTCGGACTCGGACGCCATTGCGGGATCGGTTCGCGAGTCGGTCCACGAAGCCGGGGATCGCGTCGTGAAGGAAACTTCCGGCGTACGCGAGCAGGTCGATGGACTCCTTGGCGTCATCGACGAGGGAGAGCCACATGTCGGCGTCGATGGCGCCCCGGCTCGGGTACAGCCTGACCAGTTCAGCCTCGGTGGCCGATCGGCTGATGCGGTCGGATTCGGTTGTGGGCCAGAGGAATCCGTCGCTCTTTCCGAGGATAGCCGCGGCGTTGATCCGGTGTGCCCGGTGCGGGTTGCGGTCCTTGGTGATCCATCGCTCGACGGTCTTGGGGTCGACGCCCACTTGGTCGCTGAAGCTCTGAAGATTCAACCCGGCGCTGGTGATCGCCGCCCGCAGTCGCTCGTTCGTCATGCTGCCTCCCGAGAACGTTATGGGACGTTTCTATCACGTATGGACGTCCTTAAACGTCCCGCGGGGTGGTGTGTTTGTCCCCTTTGGGCGGGGTCTTCTGGTCATGGGCAACACGGCCCGATCTCACGAAGGCAGGAACACATGTCCAGTTACGCAGTCGACAGCAAGCGGGCGGGACTTCGCTCGACGGGCATCGTCAACGAGGTTCGCGAGTGGGAGGAGCGAGACGGCAAGCGACGCCCATCGGAGATTCAGGCGCGGGACGAAGCGACCGGGATGCCGCTGTGGCAGGTCGAGGTCGTCTACAAGCAGACGACGTTCGGTCGGGAGTCGATGACGACGGGTGTCGTCGAGCTGGGCTGCCCGCACCGTCCGGTGCTGGCGGAGTTCGCACCCGTCGAGTTCGTCGACCTGACGGTCGAGGTCAGGGTCAACAAGGCCGGTGGCCTCTCGGAGATGTGGCGGGCGGACCGCCTCGTCGACGAGAGCAAGCCCGCCACGGGCCAGTCCTCGAACCAGTCGTCGGGTTCGGCGTCGGGTCAGAAGGCGGCGTGACATGAGCTCCTCGACGGCTGCATGGCGTGGGGTTCGGGGGTCGGCTGCGGTCGGCTCCCGCGCCCTGCGCGCCTCCGGTACAGGCGTCCGGGTGGTGCTCGCCCTCGCTGAGCGGTGGGGCCGGTGGGCGCGTCGGCACCCCCGGTGGGCGCTCGGGTTCGCCCTGCTTGCGCTGCTCGCGGCGCTGACCCAGCCCGATCCGGCCGCGGCGCGGGTCCTGATCTCCGTGGCCGCGGTCCCGGGGCTGTTGGTCGCGGTCTGGGAGTACCGGTGGCCGACCGGGTATGAGCGTTGGCTCGCCGGTCCGTCGCGGCGGTTCGGGTGGCGTCGGTGGGCCCGTCGCACGTGGCCGGTCCTGGCACGGGAGTGTGGGCTGTCGGTGCAGCGCAACGTCCGTCGCCGCACCTGGGCGCTGGCGCGCCCCAACGGACGGGTTCAGGTCTCATCGACCGGCACCGCGTCGGAGTGGGTGCCGCCGCGGCTGATGGACGTCCTCACCACCGGCGACACCCTCACGTTGCGGGTCCGGGCCCGGACGGGCCAAACCGTCGAGAACCTCGAGACGGCCGCCCCGGCACTCGCGTCGGCGGCGTCCGCGGTGTCGTATCGCGTCCGGCAGTGGAGCCCGTCCGTCCTCGACATCACCTTCGTCATGCGCGAGGCCCTCGCCGCGACCTCGGAAGCCCGGCTGCCCGCGCCGCTGGGGCATGACCTGACGGTCGACACGGTCACCCTCGGACGGCGCCAGGACGGCACCGCCTGGGCGCTGCAGGTCCGCGGCCGGCACACCCTCGTCGTCGGCTGCTCCGGCTCCGGGAAGGGCTCCATGCTGTGGGGCGTCTGCGGCGGCCTCGCCCCGGCCGTCCGGGCGGACCTCGTCCGGCTCTGGGGCGTCGACCTCAAACGGGGCGTCGAGGTCATGATGGGCCGGCACCTGTTCGCCACCGTCGCCATCACCCAGACCGACGCCATCGCGACCCTCACCCGCCTGCTGCAGGTCATCGAGGACCGCGGGCGGGCCATGGCCGGCGTGACCCGGCTGCACCAGCCGCGGCCGGGGGACCCGCTGCACGTGCTGGTGGTCGACGAGCTCGCCGCCCTGACCGCCTACAGCGACGCGGACACTAAACGGGAAGCCTCCCGGCTGATCGCCGAGATCCTCACCCAAGGCCGCGCCCTCGGCGTCGTCGTCCTCGCCTGCGTGCAGGACCCCCGCAAGGAGGTCGTCGGGATGCGCGGCCTGTTCACCCAGACCATCGCGCTGCGGCTGCGGTCGGCCGAGGAGACCCGGATGGTCCTCGGTGACGGCACCGCTGGCCTCGCACCCGCGCACCGGCTCTCCCCGGCCGCGCCCGGCTCGGCATGGGTGGTCGAGGACGACGGCACCCTCGACCGGGTCCGGGCCGACTACTGGCCCGACCACCTCGTCCGCGCCGCCGCCGCGACCTACCCCGCCCTCGTCGTCGAAGCCCCTGCCGCCGAGACTCCCGCGGCCGACTCGGTCATGGCCGACACGCACGGCGAGCAGGACAATGCGGAGCGCTCACAAGCCGGGGACGTCGCCTCGATGCCGAAACGTCGCACCCCGCGATCCCCGCGCCAGCCCCGCACTCCTCGGACGACGCGCATGCCTCGCCCCGGTCCGCACGAGGACGTCGTCGCGCCCTCGTCGTCGATGTCGGGCGGCCGCGGACCTGAGGCGGCCTGATCGCCATGCGCACCCTGAACGCTCTGCCTGTCGAGACGCTCCTGCCACACGCGCTCGGCCCCGTGCCCCGGGCCATCGCCCGCGGCGGCTGGAAGGAGCACGGCAGCTGCCGCCAGATCGACCCCGACCTCTGGTTCGCCGAATCCTCCCGCCGCATCCACGCCCGCGCCTCGTCGATCTGCGAGGACTGTCCGGTCCGCCGCGCGTGCTTGACCTGGGCCCTCGTTTTCCACGAGCAGTTCGGCGTGTGGGGTGGTCTCAGCCCGGGCGAACGACGCCCGCTGTGGCGCCGGCTTGCCGCGGGGGAGTCCCTCCTCGCGGTGACCGTTGACGCCCTTGCATCGGAGCCTGTCGGGGGTGAAATCGCATGACAGCGCTGTCCCGCTCGGCCCGATGGGCCGCCCTGGAGCACGTGTGGTGTCAGGCCGCCGACGCGGCAGCTCGACGCCCGCTCAGGTCGGTGACCTGGCAGTCGCTCGGCTCCTGCGGTGCCCGCGCCGACCTGCCCTGGACCGCCGAACCAGCAGACATCGGACCGTGGGATGCCGAGAACATGCGCGCCCTGTGCCAGGCCTGCCCGGTCCTCGCCGACTGCGCCGCTCACGTCGACTCCTCGGGCGTGTGCGCGGGCTGGTGGGCCGGCACCAACCGGGACCCGACCTACACCGAACCCGCACGGCCGGGCTGGGTCAAAGCACCCGGCACCCCCACCGACGCACAGCCGGCATGGCAAGGCGTTCTCCCGATCGGCGGCGCCGCATGAGCAGCACCCACACGCCGACCCCTGGCCGGGTGGCGGGGCTGGAGCGTCGCCTCCCCGCCCGCGTGCATGACGGCGTCACCACCGACATGGCCGTTGCCGCCGCGCAGAGTGCCGGCGTTTGTATCCGGCCGCTGCTGCGTCAGGTCACCGACCGCGCCACCGGCGCCGTCACCACGGTCCCCATCGCGTGCGGCTCCACCCGGGAGAAGGTCTGCCCGTCCTGCGCTGACAAGGCCCGACGGCTGCGGATGCACCAGTGCCGCGAAGGCTGGCACCTCACCGAAGACCCGCCCCGCCGCCGCGATGAAGAGGCGGAGCACCTTGACGAAGAAGAAGACCAAGAAGACGAGGAAGAGAAGGTTGCGGAGGCTCCGTCGCGTCGGGTGCGCTCGACCCGGCACTTGCCGGGCTTCCCCGACCTGCCCACGATCCCCGTCGAGGACCGCACCATCGGCGCATCGTTCACCGACGAGAAGACCGGCCGCACCTACCGGCCCTCGATGTTCCTCACCCTCACGTTGCCGTCCTACGGGAAGGTTCTCCCCGGGACTGGGGTTCCCCGCAACCCCTCCCGGTACGACTACCGCCGCGCCGCCCTCGACGCGTTGCTGTTCCCGCGGCTGGTCGACCGGTTCTGGCAGAACCTGCGCCGCGCCGCCGGCTACAAGGTCCAGTACTTCGCCGCCGTCGAACCCCAACGCCGCCTCGCCCCGCACCTGCACGCCGCCGTCCGTGGCGCCATCCCTAGGGCCACCATCAAAGCCGTCGCACGTGCCACCTACGCCGCGATCTGGTGGCCCTCCATAGACGAGGTCGTCTACGACGGAGACGTCCTCCCGGTCTGGGACCGCGACCGCGAGACCTACACCGACCGCGCCACCGGCGCCGCCCTCCCGACCTGGCAGGACGCCCTCGACCGTCTCGTCGCAGCTGGTGAGTCCGGCCACGACGTCGAGCCGATGCATGTGCTCACCTTCGGCACGCAGGTCGACATCAAGGGCCTGCTCGGCGGCACCCCCGACAGCGACCGTGCCGTCCGGTACCTGTGCAAGTATCTGACCAAGTCGATCGCCGACACCTACGCCCAGACCGCTGACGCGGACCGGGTCGACGACGAGCGTGATGCGGCCGCGGTCGCGTACGAGCGGCACATCGACCGGCTGCACCGCGAGGTCCAGTGGCTGCCCTGCTCCCCGGCCTGCGCGAACTGGCTGCGCCACGGCATCCAACCCAAGGACCCCGGACCCGGCCTCATCCCCGGCGCGTGCCCGTCCAAGGCCCACGACCGGGACAACCTCGGCCTCGGCGGTCGCCGTGTCCTGGTCTCCCGGCACTGGTCCGGCAAGACCCTCAACCAGCACAAGGCCGACCGCGCTGCCGTCGTCCGCGCCGTCCTGACCGAGGCCGGCATCGAGGCCCCGGAGGCCGACCGGCTGGCCGCCGACGTGCTCCACGACGACGGGCTGCCCCGGTTCGTCTGGGAAGACGTCCCGGTCCGTGAACGCGACTACGCCGCCGTCATCACCAAGTCGCTGCGCCAGGCACAACGCTGGCGCACCCAGTACGACGACGCGAAACGCCAAGCGGCCCAACGGGGCTCACCCCCTGTGGACAGTCATTCGGCAACCAGTCCCGTAGCCGCCAGCATGGCCGGCTCACATGAGGAGGAGAACGATGGAACGTCTGTTGAACCTCGATGAGGCGGCCGTGTGCCTCGGCACCTCACCCCGATTCCCTCGGCGGCTCATCGCCCAGCGCCGTATCCGGTTCGTGAAGGTTGGTCGGCACGTTCGGATCCCAGAGTCCGCCCTTGCTGAGTTCGTCGCCGCTGGGGTGGTCGAACCCGTCGTCCGCACGAATCAGCGAGCCTCCTGATGGCAAGCCGTCGGAAGCGGCGCGAGTTCGGTGCTGTCCGCCAGTTGCCATCTGGTCGCTGGCAGGCGAGCTACTTGGCAGCCGATGGCCTACGTCGGACGGCTCCCAGCACGTTCCGCACCAAGGCCGACGCGCACGCGTGGTTGACAGTGCGGCAGTCCGAACTCCTGCGCGGCGACTGGCTCGACCCAGACCTGGGACGGTTGACCCTCGACGACTACGCAACCAAATGGATCGCCGAACACCGCATCAGCGCCCGCACCCGTGACTTGTACGAGGGCCTGAACCGCCTGCACATCCGGCCCATCCTCGGGACAACCCAGCTCGGCGCGCTGACCACCGAACGCATCCGCGCCTGGCGTGCCGAACTTCTCCGCTCGGGCCGCTCGGAGGTCACGACAGCCAAGGCGTATCGACTCCTTCGAGCCGTGCTTAATACCGCTGTCGATGACGGTCGGATCACCCGCAATCCCTGTCGCATCAAGGGGGCCGATCAAGAGAGGGCTCCCGAGCGACCGGTCGCCTCGGTCGCCCAAGTCTTCGCCCTGGCTGACGCCGTCGGCCCGCAGTTCCGAGCCTTCGTGCTGACGGCCGCCTTCACGAGCATGCGATGGGGCGAACTGATCGCCCTTCGTCGACGGGACCTTGACCCTCGAGGAGGGGTTGGCCTCCGTGCACCGGAGCCTCATTGAGCGGGGCGGGCTCCTCGAGGAGGGGCCCCCGAAGAACAACAGCGTCCGCGTGGTGACACTCCCCGCGCTGCTCGTCGACGAGCTGCGCAAGCACATGGCGCGGGTGGGCGATGGCGAGGACACCCTCGTCTTCACGGGAGAGCGCGGCGCCACCCCGCGCCGTGGCAACTGGCGCGCCAACGTCGGGTGGGCTCAGGCACTCGCCTCAGCGGGGCTGCCTGAGGGCTTCCACTTCCACGACCTGCGCCACACGGGCAACCACCTCGTAGCCCAGTCGGGGGCGTCGACGCGTGAGCTGATGCACCGGATGGGCCACTCGACCATGCGCGCCGCGCTGATCTACCAGCACGCCACAGAGTCGAGGTCGCGTGCTCTTGCTGACCGCCTCAACGCTCTGGTCGCTGCGCACCGTGACGCCTCGTCGGGTGGTCCCAGCCAAGGCACCTAGTTGCACGTTCGTTGCACGGGGCGGTGCTTGTACGGCCGCAGAGACGAAGCCGCAGGCCCGGACACATGTCCTGACCTGCGGCTTTCGGTTGGAGCGAGCGACGGGAATCGAACCCGCGTATCCAGCTTGGGAAGCTGGCGCTCTACCATTGAGCTACGCTCGCACGGGCCGCCGGCTGGTGCCCCGCAAGGGCTCGCGAGGCGGCACGCGGCGTCAGTGTAGCCGACGCCGTGGCAGTGCACCGACCGCGACCCCGGGGGCCCACCACCGTCATGGATCTGACCAAGCAGTCCGCCTTCGTCGAGCACGTCCGCGGACGGGGCGGGACCAAGGCCCAGGTCGCAGTGACCCTCGAGCAGTTCTTCGAGGGCAACGACTGCGAGTGGTGCATCGCTCCCAACCGTCCCGAGGACGTGCCCCTCGAGACGGTGCGACGGGTCCTCTTCGACCTGCGCTCTCATCCCGACGTGCACGACGTCCGCGTCGAGCTCGACGTGCTCGAGTTCCAGGACTTCCCCGACGACGAGTGGCCTTACGCCAGTGGGGTGGCCGTCATCACGACGCTCCAGCCCGAGGAGGTCGACGCGATGACCATCGATGCCGACACCGAGGCGAGCGGCGGCCCGGCCGCCGGGGCCGACTGGCTCGTCGACGCGCCGACGGTGCCGCGGGGCCACCACTACGTCGGGGTGTGGTGGGACTGATGTCCGCGGACGGCGCAGCGGTCGAGGTCGGCGATCTCGAGCAGGTCACCGACGCGATCTGCTACCACGGCGAGGGCCCGGTCTGGTCGCCCTCCTGGGGCGGCCTGCGCTGGGTCGACATGCTCGCCGGCGACGTCCTCACCCTCCGCCCCGACGCCTCGGTCGAGCGACTGCACGTCGGCGACGTGGCTGCCTTCCTGCGACCACGTACGCGGGGTGGCTGGGTCGTCGCGACGGAGCGTGGGCTGGCGCTCGCCGACGAGCCGGACGGCATACCCCAGCCGTGGTTCGACCTGTGGGACGACCCGTCCGTCCGGATGAACGAGGGCGGCGTGGACAGTGAGGGCCGCCTCTGGGCGGGCACCATGGGCTACGACCGCGTGCGCGGCAGCGCGACCCTCTACCGCGTGGCCGCCGACGGGTCGGTCCGCGTCGTGATTCCTGATGCGACGATCTCGAACGGCATCGACCTCTCCCCGGACGCCACTCTCGCCTACTACGACGACACCCCGACCGGGCGCACCGACGTCTTCGACGTCGTCGACGGCGAACTGCTGAACCGCCGGCCGTTCGTCACCCACGCCACCGGCCACCCGGACGGGCTCACCGTCGACAGTGCGGGCAACGTCTGGGTCGCTCTCAACGGCGCAGGGCGCGTCCGCTGCTTCTCGCCGGCCGGCGAGCTGCTGGCCGAGGTCGAGCTGCCGGTGCGCCTCACGACGGCGTGCACCCTCGGCGGGGACGACCTGCGCGACCTCTACGTCACGACGTCACGCGAGAACCTCGACGACCCGGAGCCCCAGGCCGGGGCCCTCTTCAAGGTACGGGTGTCCGTGCCAGGGCAACCGGTGCGAGCCTTCGCCGGCTGACGTCCCGCCGCTCCCGGGTGCCGTGTGCCGTCACGGGGCCCGTATGCCGTCCGCCTGGCCCGGCGCTCTCAGCCGGAGTGGGTGACCCCGCCGTCGGGTGAGTAGCCGAACATCGAGATCGACCGTCCCGGGCGGTGCGGCACGCCGGCCATCGGCTCGCCCGGCATCGCTCCGTCGGGGCCGCCTGCGGGCTCGCCGGACCCCACGCCGAGCAGGCTCCGCGTCAGCTGCTGGGAGTCCGACAGCAGCTCGTCCAGCGCCCCGCCCAGATGGTCGTCCGTGGGTGGCTCGTCGGCCAGGGCCGCGGCGAGGACGGCGCGGCGCACGAGCTCCTTGGTGAAGGACGCCGTGGTGCCCTCGGTGCGTGCGGCCGCGACCGACATCGCCTCGTCGCCGAAGAGGTGGCCGCCGTAGAGGCGCAGCAGCTCGAGCCGACCCTCGAGGTCGGGCAGCGGGATCTCGGCCGCCAGGTCGACGCGACCGGGCCGCTGCGACAGCGCCACCTCGAGGTCCTCGACGCGGTTGGTCGTCAGCACGAAAGCGACGTCGGCGTCGGCGTCGAGGCCGTCCAGGGCGTCGAGCACCTCGAAGAGCAGCGGTGAGGAGCCCATGGAGAAGGAGCGGTCCTCGGCGACGAGGTCGCAGTCCTCGAGGACGACGATCGCCGGCTGGTGCGCCCGGGCGACCTTCGCGGCGTCGTGGACGAAACGCAGCGAGCCGCCGCTCAGCAGGACCGCCGTCGTGCCGGGTGTCGCCGAGAGCAGGTGGCGCACGGTGTGCGTCTTGCCGGTGCCGGGCGGCCCGTAGAGCAGGACGCCCCGCTTGAGGTGCTGGCCGTGCGCGAGGAGCCGCTCGCGCTGCTCGCCCATCCCGATGACGTGGTGCGACACCCGTTCGAGCAGGCCGTCCGGGAGCACGACGGCGCCGGCGTCGACCGCGGGGCGCGTCACGAACGTCACCCCGCTGATGCCCGGGCCGTAGGGGTCGGTGCCGAAGGTGACGACCTGACCCCGCAGGACGCTCCGCTCGTCCATGAGCTGCTGCACGCGCGCCATGAGCGCCTCGGCCAGGTCGCGGTCGGCGCACATCACCTCGAGGGTGCCCTCCTCGCGCCCGAACTGCCGGTTGGCGCCCTGTTGGCGCACGGCGACGGGGGTGCCCTCGAAGCGGAAGAGCCGGATGCCCGAGGTGACCACCTGGCGGCTGTCGTCCTTGCCCGGGCCGGTGGGCATGCGGTCGTAGTCCACCTGGCCGACCGGAAGACCCGAGCCGTGCAGCCCCTGCACGAGGTCACCCAGCGACATGTGGTGGCGCATGTCGCCCGCGATGCCGACGATCGTGCGGTCCGGGTCGCCCTCGGACACCTCGCTCAGCGCGAGGTCGGCGTCGACCATCCGGTGCGTCGGCACGGGCTGGGCGACGACCGCGAGCGCCCGCGGCTCCATGCCGAGGTGTTCTGCGAGCACGTCGACGAGGCGCGGTCCGCCGCCGTCACCCGGGACCCGTTCGAGCACGGCGCGGACGACGCGGTGCAGGTCGTCGAGGAGGGCGTCGACGGACGACGCGTGGGAGTCGTTCGAGGGGGCGTTCGAGGGGTCCATGACGTGACGATAGGCGGCGCGCGAGGTCCACAGGGCAGGAGTGTGGGAGCGATTCCGGCACCGCGTTATAGCCTCGACCCGTGCTGCTCTCCGACAAGGACATCCGGGCCGAGATCTCCGCCGGCCGGGTCGTGCTCGACCCCTGGGACCCGCAGATGGTCCAGCCCTCCAGCGTCGACGTCCGGCTGGACAAGTTCTTCCGCCTCTTCGACAACCACAAGTACCCCTACATCGACCCGGCGGCCGAGCAGCCCGACCTCACCCGCCTCGTCGAGGTCGGCCCGGACGAGGAGGGCTTCGTCCTGCACCCGGGCGAGTTCGTGCTCGGCTCGACGCTCGAGACGGTCACCCTGCCCGACGACCTCGCGGCCCGTGTCGAGGGCAAGAGCTCGCTGGGCCGGCTCGGTCTGCTCACCCACGCCACGGCCGGCTTCGTCGACCCGGGGTTCAGCGGCCACGTGACCCTCGAGCTGTCCAACGTCGCGACGCTGCCGATCATGCTCTACCCCGGCATGAAGATCGGGCAGCTCTGCTTCTTCCGCCTCAGCTCGCCGTCCGAGAACCCTTACGGCTCAGCGGCATACGGCTCCCACTACCAGGGTCAGCGCGGTCCCACGGCGAGCCGGTCGTTCAAGAACTTCCACCGCACCCAGGTGTGAGCACCACGTCCGAGGCGACCGAGCCCACCAAGCCCACCGAGCCGCTCCCGCCCACCCGCGCCGACTCCCGTATGCCGCTCGCGTCCCTCTCGTGGGACGCGCAGCCCGCGCACGCCGGGGTCGTCGTCCTCGTGATGCACGGGGGAGCGGTCGACGGGTTCGAGGTCAACCACCCCTGGTCGCACAACGTGGCCCGGCTCGTGCCGTTCGCGCGGGCCCTGCGCAAGGTGCCGGGGCCGGTCGCGGTGGCGCGCCTGCGGTTCCGGGTGCGTGGCTGGAACGGCACGGAGAGCATGCCGCTCGTCGACGCGCGGTGGGCTCTGCGGCAGATCCGCGAGGCCTACCCCGGCCGCCCGATCGCGCTCGTCGGCCACTCCATGGGCGGGCGCGTGGCGATGCACCTCGGCGACGAGGAAGGGGTGCGGCTGGTGCTGGCGCTCGCGCCGTGGATCGAGCCCGACGACCCGTGGCCGGGCGTGGGGCGACGCACCGTCGTCATCCACGGCGACCGCGACATCGTCTGCGGCCTCAGCCGGTCGCGCGAGCGCGTCGAGAAGATGCAGGCGGAGGGCCTCGACGCGACTCTCGTGCGCGTCGCGCGGTCCGACCACGCGATGCTCGTGCGCGCGCCGCTGTGGACGGCCCTCGTCACCGAAACCGTCGCCGCCACCTTCGCCCGCGAGCTGGGCGGCTCGGGCGAGCCCCGGTCGGGGCCGATCGGCGCCGTGGTCGCGCAGGTCGTGCACGCAGGCGGGTCAACGATCGACATCTGAGGCGCGTCCCGTTCGGCGAGTTCTCAGTCGAAGGGGAGCGGGGTCCTGGAGGCCCAGTGATCGACGACGTCGACGGCGTCGGCCACGGTCGGCGCGAGGTCGTGGTCGTCCACCTCCGCGACGAGGTGCGTGCAACGGGCCACCAGCTCGGCCAGCTCGCCGGAGACGCGTCGACCGCCGAGGTCGAGCGCGCGGACCGCCGCGACCAGCTCGAGGGCGATGAGCTGACGGTAGGCGTCGGCGGCCTCACCCAGGCGCGCCGTCGAGACGGACGCGTGGCTGGCGCCGTCCTCGACACCCGCAGAGACCGACACCCACTGGATCGAGCGGGCCGCCGACGCGGCCTCGCGGATGAGGGCCATCGCCGACGCGGCGCCATACTCCAGGATCAGCAGGCCCGAAGACCCGGGCTTTGGCCCGGCGAGGAAGCGGGGCAGGCCGCTAGCGGCGTCGGTCAGCAGGTGCGAGATGCGAGAGGCAATCGTGTGCGCCGAGCCGACGAGGGCGAGCAGAGAGGCATCGACCGAGAGCGCGAGGTAGGCCTGGTGGAAGCCGCCGTGGTGCGCGACGCTGGGCGGATCGGCCTGCAGGACAGCAGGGTTCTCGCCCCCGGTGTTCACGAGCGCCTCGACGACTCGTCGCAGGATGCCCATCTGGTCGAGCAGCGGGCCGTGCACCTGCGGGAAGGTGCGCAGCCCGAAGAAGTCCTGGATCTGCGCGGGCTCGACCATGTCGGCCTGCACCAGCCGCGAGACCGTGGCTGCTGCCGTGACCGCGCCGGGGAACGGCGTGACCCTGGCGACGGCGGGCCCGAACGCCTCGGGATTGCCACGGAGCGCGACGAAGGACAGGGCACACACGGCCATCGCGACCTCGGCGAGGCGCGCGAGCTCGGCGCACCCTCGGGCCGCCTCGGCGAGCGTAAAGGCACTGCTCGACATGAGCGGCAGCGCGTCGGCATCGTCGAGGGGCGCGGGGGTGCCCAGGGTTCCGTCGCCGCGGGGGCGCTCGCCGAGGAGGGTCAGGCCGACCTCCGCGAGCGCAGTGAGGTCGCCGGTGCCGATGGCGCCGCGCCGGTGAACGACGGGAAGCCGGTCGTCGTCGGCGCTGACGGCCCCGACGAGGGCGTGCAGGAGGGCCTCGCTCGCGCCGGAGGCGCCGGCGAGGAGCTGGTTGACGCGGATCGCGAGGGCGCTGCGCACCATCTGCGGGGGGAACGGCTCACCCCAGCCCGCGCTGTGGCTGCGCAGGAGGGCGTGGCCCGGTCGAGGTGAGGCGTTGACCTGGTCGCGGTTGGCGCCGACGCCCGACGTCCTGCCGTAGACGGGGCGCACGGCGGCCACGGCACGCGCGGCCCGGGCCGCCCGGCCCACGCCGGCCACGGCCTCGGCGTCGACGGCGAAGCCGGCGCCCCGGCCGAGGGCGTCGATCTCGGCGACCGTCAGCTGCTGTCCCGTCAGGGTGATCGTCATGTGTGGTCCTCGGATCACGGCGTGAAACTCATCGGGCAACAGGGGTGTCGCTCTCACCCGGCAGTGTGCCAGACTGCCACTGTGCAGCAAAGGCCTGCCGCGCAATGAAATGCGGCACGGCCTCCCCTCGATCGCACGACGAGGTGTCACCTTGACACGACCAGCACGCCCCACCGCCGTCCGGCCCGCGGGCCATGCCCTGCCCGGCGCCGCTCAGGCGTCTTCGGGGTCGGGCGCCGCGGCCACTCGCTCCGTCGAGCGTGCGCTCGGCCTCCTCGCACACGTCTGCGAGTCCGCGCCGACCACCCTCTCGGAGTGCGCGAAGGCCGTGGGTCTCTCCCCGACGACGGCCCTGCGCCTCCTGCGCACGCTCGAGGGGCTCGACTTCGTCAGCCGCGACGCGGGCGGAGACTTCCACCCCGGATCCCTGGCCTTCCGGTTCGGGGCTGTCGCGCTCGGGCGCAACCAGATGGTCAAGGTGGCCGAGCCCGCCCTGGAACGGCTGAGCGTCCGGTGCGGGGAGTCGGCGTACCTCGGCATTGCCGGACGCGGCGACGAGGCCGTCTACATCGCGATGGCGGAGGGGACGTTCTCCATCCGCCACGCCGGCTGGGTCGGGCGCACCGTCCCCGTCGACCGCACGGCCATCGGCGCCGCCCTGCGGGGGCGAACCCCGGAATGCGGGTATGTCGTGGTGCGCTCGAAGGTCGAGGAGGACGTCACCGCCATCGCGGCACCCATCGCGTGGACGGGCGGCATCGCGGGCGCCCTCAACGTCGTCGGACCCTCGTATCGTCTTGACCCGAAACGAAGTCGTGACGTCGGCGAGGCCGTCGCCGCGGAGGCTCGAACGATCGCGAGAACCCTGTTCCCGACCCATCACACGAGTGAGGTGACGAGCCCATGATCCGGTTCGAGTCCGTGACCAAGGAGTACCCCGACGGCACTGTCGCCGTCGACGCGCTCAGCCTGACCGCCCCCACCGGCAAGATCACGGTGCTCGTGGGCCCGTCCGGATGTGGCAAGACCACCTCACTGCGCATGATCAACCGGATGATCGAGCCCACTGGCGGGCGCATCCTCATCGACGACCGCGACACCTCCAGCATCGACTCCGCCGAGCTGCGTCGCGGGATCGGCTACGTCATCCAGCACGCCGGACTGTTCCCGCACCGCACCATCCTCGCCAACATCACCACCGTCCCGCTCCTGCTCGGCTGGGACCGCGCCAAGGCCACGAGTCGCGCGCTCGAGCTGATGGACCGCGTCGGCCTGCCGCAGTCGTTCGCGAAGCGCTACCCGTCGCAGCTCTCCGGCGGCCAGCAGCAGCGTGTCGGCGTTGCCCGGGCCCTCGCAGCCGACCCACCGGTCATGCTCATGGACGAGCCGTTCAGCGCCGTCGACCCCATCGTGCGCGAGCAGCTGCAGGACGAGTTCCTGCGGCTGCAGGGCGAGATCGGCAAGACGATCGTCTTCGTCACCCACGACATCGACGAGGCGATCAAGCTCGGCGACCAGGTGGCGGTGCTGCGCGTCGGTGGCAGGCTTGCCCAGCTGGCTGCTCCCGAGGAGCTGCTGTCCCAGCCGGTCGACGACTTCGTCGCCGACTTCGTCGGGCGAGACCGCGGCTACCGCACGCTCGGCTTCCGCACCGCGGCCTTCCCGACGACCGCGGAGCCCACGGTCCGCCTCGGTGCGACCGTCGAGGAGCTGCGCGCGGTCAGTGACGACCGGTGGGTCCTCGTCCTCGACGACGACGACCACCCCGTCGGGTGGGTCGAGCCCGACCGCGTCGACGGTTCCGTGTCGCGCGACGCCCTCCACCGTGGCGGCACCGTGGCTTCCAGCGACGGCCCCCTGCGGCAGGCGCTCGACGCTGCGCTGTCGGCGCCGTCAGGGCGTGGCGTCATCGTGGGGCCCGACGGCGTCTTCGTCGGCACCGTGCGGGCCCGCGACCTCATCGCCCCCATCGAGGCGAGCGCGGCTCGTGAGCGGGCCGCCGCCGACGCAGCGCGCAACGAGCCCGGCGGGTCGGGCGGGTCGAGCGGTTCGGCCCAGCCGGGCGGGTCGGTCGAGCGGGGCGGGTCCGGCGAGTCGGGCGAGCCCGACGAGCTGGTCGTGACGGAGCCGAAGGCCCGCTGATGGACTGGTTCACCTCACACCTCGACGACGTGTGGCGGCTGCTCGTCATCCACGCCTACCTGGCGGGCCTCCCGCTCGTGCTCGGCCTGCTCGTCGCGTTACCGCTCGGGTGGCTGGCCCGACGCTTCTCGTTGGCCTACCCGCCGCTCATCATCGGCACCGGGCTGCTCTACACACTGCCGTCGCTGGCCGTGTTCATCCTGCTCCCCGGCATCCTCCACACCAGGATCCTCGATCCCGTCAACGTGCTCGTCGCCATGACCGTGTACACGGTGGCCCTCCTCGTGCGCACCGTTGCCGACGGCCTCGGCGCGATCCCAGAGGACGTCCGGCTCGCCGCCAACGCCATGGGCTACCGGCCGGTGCGCCGGCTCCTGGGCGTCGAGCTGCCGCTGGCGGTGCCCGTCATCTCGGCCGGCCTG
The DNA here is from genome assembly GCA_966081555.1 of uncultured Terrabacter sp. Taxonomy (GTDB): domain Bacteria; phylum Actinomycetota; class Actinomycetes; order Actinomycetales; family Dermatophilaceae; genus Terrabacter. Next base: position 2,433 of record CBHRRQ010000020.1, on the reverse strand, counting down.
CGGGTCGCCGCGGTCAGCAACGTCAGCATCGTCAGCGTGGCGGCGATCATCGGCGTGGAGCAGCTCGGCTCGCTCTTCACCGACGGCTTCAACCGGGCCTTCTTCGCGCCGATCGTCACGGGCATCCTCGCCTGTGGCGTGCTGGCCCTGCTCTTCGACGTCGTCATCGTCGTCATCACGCGGTTCCTGACCCCCTGGACCCGAGCGAGGGCCGCCTCATGATCAACGACATCATCGGCTGGCTCGCCGACCCGGCCAATCGCGACGACATCGTCCATCGGCTCCTTGAGCACCTCCAGTACGTGTTCCTCGCGACGCTGTTCGCGGCCGTCGTGGCGATCCCGGCAGGGCTGTGGGTCGGTCACACCGGGCGCGGCAAGTTCGCGGTCGTCAACCTCTCCGGCTTCGCCCGCGCCATCCCGACCCTCGGCCTGCTGTTCTTCATCGTGCTGTGGCTCGGCCCCAGCCTGCGGGGCGACCTCGCCTTCCTGCTGCCCAGCCTGGTCGTACTCGTCGTCCTGGCCATCCCGCCGATCCTCGCGGGAACCTACGCCGGAATCGACGAGGTCGACCCCGCGGCCCGTGACGCGGCGCGCGGGATGGGAATGCGCGGCTGGCAGGTGCTGTTGAGGGTTGAGGTGCCGTGTGCCCTCCCGCTGATCTTCTCGGGTCTGCGCTCGGCGCTGCTCCAGGTCGTCGCCACGGCCACCATCGCGGCGACGGTCGGTCTGGGCGGTCTCGGCCGCTTCCTCATCGACGGTCTGGCGGTCCGCGACTATCCCCAGATGGCCTCCGGAGCCGTCCTCGTCGCAGCCCTCGCCCTCCTCATCGACCTCGTCGTCGCGGTCATCCAGCGACTGGCCGTCTCACGCGGCGTCACCGGACGCTTCCGCAGCCGCCCCGGCCGTGCCGCGGCAGGCGGCACCGACGAGACACGCACACCGAACAGCACCACGAGCACGACCACGACAGTCGGCATCGCCAGCTGATCCACGGCCCGGCGCCCACAGGAAAGAGAAGAGCATGACGCACAGCAAGACCATCCTCACGGCGGTCTCCGCCTTGGCTCTGGCCGGCCTCGCGGCTTGCGGGTCGAGCAGCGGAGGGGGGCCCCTCGACCAGCCGACCGGCGCGGACTCGAAGGCACCGAGCGGCACGATCGTCGTCGGGTCGGCGAACTTCCCCGAGTCTGAGCTCCTCATGGACATCTACGCCGGAGCGCTGAAGGCCAAGGGCGTCGCCGTCGAGACCAAGCCCAACATCGGCAGCCGCGAGACCTACATCCCGGCCCTGAAGGACGGCTCGATCGACCTCGTCCCCGAGTACACGGGCGTCCTCGACCAGTACTTCAACAAGTCCGCGAAGGCGACCGACTCGCAGGGCGTGTACGACGAGCTCAAGGCCTCGCTCCCGTCCGGGCTCCAGGTTCTCGAGAAGTCGGCGGCCGAGGACAAGGATGCCGTCGTCGTCACCAAGGACACCGCGACGAAGTACAACCTCAAGACCATCGCCGACCTCGGGCCGGTCGCCAAGGACCTCGTTCTCGGGGGCCCGCCCGAGTGGAAGACCCGCGAGTCCGGCGTGCCCGGGCTCAAGAAGGTCTACGGCCTGACCTTCAAGGAGTTCAAGCCGCTCGACGCCGGTGGCCCCCTCACGGTCCAGGCTCTGAAGAACGGCCAGGTGCAGGCCGCCAACCTCTTCACGACCGACCCCAACGTCCCGGCGAACGGGTTCGTCGTGCTCGAGGACCCCAAGTCGTTCTTCGCGGCCCAGAACGTCGTCCCGCTCATCACGAAGTCGAAGGTCAATGACAACGTGTCGTCCGCCCTCAACGCGGTGTCGGCCAAGCTCGACACCGCGACGCTGGCCGGGCTCGTCAAGCAGGTCGTCATCGACAAGAAGGACGCGGCGGACGTCGCCGCCGAGTTCCTCAAGCAGGCCGCCCTCGGCTGATCCCCGACCCCGCCTGACCTCGAAGGAGCAGTTCGTCCCGTTCAGGGGGCGGCCTACTCCTTCGCCGTGGGGAATGTCTGCGCTTCGATAATGGTTCTCATGGTCGTCGCGAGGGGCTCGCGACCTGAAGACCTGAAGGAGCACCATGGCCAAGCGAACCGACCTGCGTCCCGTCGTCACCCTGCGCTCGACGGCAGGCACGGGATTCAGCTACGTCACGACGAAGAACCGCCGCACCAACCCCGACCGGCTGGTGCTGCGCAAGTTCGACCCGATCGCCCGCGAGCACGTCGACTTCCGCGAGACGCGCTGACCGCGGTCCCCGCGATCGAGACAGCAGCCCGTCCACCTGCCAGCCCGGTCGACGCCTTGGCGGCACGCACGCCCGAAGAGCGGGGGGGGGGCGGGCCGGGGGGGGCCCGGCGGGGGGGGGGGGTTGGGGGGGGGGGGGGGGGGGGCGCGCCCCCACCGCCGGCCGGG
>CBHRRQ010000019.1:0-27328 GCA_966081555.1 uncultured Terrabacter sp. | reverse complement strand
GTCGGGTCGCCTGCCCGGGCGGACTGCCGGGGCGGCGAGCGGTGTTGGCAGGCAGTGTCGGTGGGGGATGTCATGGTCCTCGCATGACGACGACACCGCAGCCGGCACCGGGGGCCGGCACCCCGGAGGCCCTCGAGGCCCGTTTCGTCGAGCTCGCGCTGGCCGGTGACCTCGACGGCATCGTCGGGCTGTATGCCGCCGATGCAGTCGTCAGCCTGCCGCTGGGTCGTGAGGCGGCCGGGCACGTGGCGATCCGGGCCGCCTTCGCGGCAGCCCTCGCCGCCGGCGCGCTGGGGCCGTTCGAGGGGGCGGTGGCGACCCGCGCCGTCGTCACGGGTGACCTCGCGATGACGACGTCGTCGTGCCCCGGCGGCTCCGTGCGCACCCAGGTCGCGCGGCGCACGGCCGACGGCCGCTGGGTGTGGGTGCGCGACGGGTCCCGCCTGCGGGCCGTCTCGGCGTGCCTGCCCGTCGACTCGGCGCCGCTCGCCGTGGCGTAGCGTCGCTCTGTGACCGACGCTTCCCCCGGACCAGACACCGGAGTCGAGGCCGCCACACCCGAGCGCAGGTCGCACCTCATCGACCTCACGCCGCTGCGGGTCAGCCCGGCCTTCGCCCGCCTGTGGTTCGGCAACACCCTGGCCGGCATCGGCACCTTCGTCACGAACACCGCGGTCGGCCTGCACATCTACGACCTGACCCGCTCGACCTTCATGGTCTCGCTCGTGGCCTGGTTCTCGCTGCTGCCGATGATCGTCGCCGGGCTCTACGGCGGCGCGATCGCCGACCGCTTCGACCGGCGCACCGTGGCGCTGTCGGCGTCCACCGTCGCGTGGGCCTCGACCGTGGTCCTCGCCACGATCGCCTGGCTCGGTGCCGAGCACGTCTGGATGTTCTACGTCATCACGACGGTCAACGCGGTCGCGGCGACCATCGCCTCGGCGACCCGGCAAGCCATCACCCCGCGGCTGCTGCCCCAGGAGCAGCTGCCGAAAGCCGCTGCGCTGCTTGGCATCTCGGCCGGCGTGATGGTCACGGTCGGGCCGGGCGTCGCGGGAGTGCTCGTCGCCCGCGCCGGCTACGCGTGGACCTACACCATCGACGTCATCCTCTTCTTCGCCGGCTTCTTCGGGCTCTGGACGCTGCCGCGCATCAGGCCCGAGGGCGACCGGCCGACCGTCAGCGGTCTCCGGTCGGTCGTCGACGGGCTGGCGCACCTGCGCCGGGCCCCGAACGTCCGCATGAGCTTCGTCGTCGACATCATCGCGATGACCTTCGGTCAGCCGATGGTGCTCTTCCCCGCCGTGGGCGCCATCGTCATCGGCGGCGGTTCCGTCACGGCCGGCATCCTGCTCGCGTCGTTCGCCGTCGGCGGCATCCTCTCGAGCCTCGGCTCCGGTCGGGTGACCGGGCTGCGCTGGCAGGGCAGGGCGATCCGCGACTCGATCGTCGCGTACGGCCTCGGCATCGTCGGCTTCGGCACCGTGCTCGCGGTCACGACGCTGAGCGGCTCGGCGGTCGAGTCGATGGACTTCGGCGACGTCAACCGGTGGGCGCTCGCCGTCGCGGCCCTCTGCCTCGCGGTCTCCGGTGGGGCCGACAACATCAGTGCGATCTTCCGCCAGTCGATCCTGCAGTCGGCCGTGCCCGACCAGCTGCGGGGCCGCACCCAGGGCGTCTTCACCGTCGTCGTCACCGGCGGGCCACGGCTGGGACAGATGTTCGCCGGCACCCTCGCCACCTTGACGGCCACCTGGGTGCCGTCCGTCGTGGGCGGCGTGCTCGTCATCGTGCTCGTCGTCGTCACGGTGGCCCGGGTGGCCTCGTTCCGCGACTACGACGCGCTCGACCCGCGCCCCTGAGGCTGCGCCCCGGCGCGCGCTACTCGACCCTCTCGACCCTCTCGACCCTCTCGACCCTCTCGACCCTCTCAACAGGGGCGGCGGGCGGTGCTCCGGGTCGCACCAGGCCCGTCTCGTACGCGTGGATGACGAGGTGCACGCGGTCGCGCACCCGCAGCTTCACGAGCAGGTGTCCGACGTGCGTCTTGACGCTGCTCTCGGCGACATAGAGGCCGGCAGCGATCTGGGCGTTGGTCTGTCCTCGGGCCACGAGCTTGAGCACGTCGAGCTCGCGGGGCGTGAGGTCCGTCTCGGGAGTCCCGCGCGGCGGTGCCGGCAGGAACCGGGCGTAGGTGTCGAGCAGCCGCCGCGTCACCCCGGGCGCGAGCAGCGCGTCGCCGGCCGCCACGGTGCGCACGGCGTGCATCAGCTCCTCCGCGGTGGCGTCCTTGAGCAGGAAGCCACTCGCGCCGACCCGCAGGGCGCTCACGATGTACTCGTCGAGGTCGAACGTCGTCATGACGATGACCCGGGGAGCGTGGCCGCCGCCGTGGTCGACGATGAGCCGGGTCGCCTCGATGCCGTCCATCACCGGCATCCGGATGTCGACGAGCGCGACGTCGGGCGCGCTCGTGCGGGCGAGCTCGACGGCCTCCTGGCCGTTGCCGGCCTCGGCGACGACCTCGATGCCTGGGTCGGTCGCCAGGCAGTCACGCAGCGCGGTGCGCATGAGTGGCTGGTCCTCGGCGACGAGCACCCTGATGCTCACGCGGCACCACCGCCAGCCAGGGGCAGCCGGGCGTCGACGACGAAGCCCCCGTCGGCCGAAGGGCCGAGCTCGATCGTCCCGCCGACCGACGCGACGCGCTGTCGCATCCCCTCCAGGCCGCGGCCCGACGACCCCACCTGGCTCCGGCCGCCGCCGTGGTCGCGCACGACGACGTGCAGCACGCCGGGCGCGTCGGTGCCGAAGTCGACGCGCACCTCGACGGGGGAGCCGGCGGCGTGCTTCAGCGCGTTGCTCAGCCCCTCCTGCACGATCCGGTACGCGTTGAGCTCGGTCGCCGGGGGGAGCGGGCGCCGCCGACCCGTGACGTCGAGGCGGACCTCGGTGCCCGTCTGCGCGACGCTCCCGACGAGGGCCTCGAGCTGGTCGAGGCGCGGCGACCGGGTCGGCAGGGCGTCACCCGGGTCGGCGTGCAGCACCCCGACGAGGCGGCGCATGTCGGCAAGGGCGCTCTTGCCCAGCGACTCGATGGAGACGAGCGCGTCGCGTACGGCCGGGGCGTCGTCGGGCAGGCCCTGGCGGGCGGTCGACGCGCGCAGCACGATGACGCCGACATCACCAGACACGATGTCGTGCAGCTCGCGGGCGATCGTCGCCCGCTCGCGCGCGGACGACAGCGCAGCCAGCGTGGCGCGCTCGCGGGCGAGCTGCTCGGTGCGGTCCTCGAGTAGGCGGGCGTGCTGCTCGAGCAGCGTCGTGCGCGCCCTCTGCAACCGCACGCCGCGCCCGAGCGACCAGGCGCAGACCAGGGTCGTGACCTCGGTGAGCGCCTCCTCGTACTCTCCCGGGCTGAGGAGGACCAGCACACCGAAGGCCATCGCGGCACACACGGCGAGGAGCGACCACGTCGACCGTGGCAGCGGCCACAGCTGCGCCGTCGTGTAGACCGCGATGACGACCGCGAAGGGCAGCGCCGGCACCGGGTAGCGCTGCCAGTAGCGCAGGAACGACATGAGCACGCTGACGGCGAGGACCGCCGCGGGAGCGCGACGACGCCAGGCCACCGCCGACGTGCCGACGAGGATCTCGACCGCACCGAGCGTGTCGGGATCGGTGTAGTGCCGGTCGGCGTCGTCGGCCGCGAAGGTGAGCGACGACTGGTCGAAGAAGCTCACGAAGGACAGCGCCGTGACGAGCAGCGCCAGGGCGACATCGCCCAGTGGTGGCCACCAGCGCCCCTGCGGGACAGCGGGTTCGGGGCCCCGCCGAGTCGTCGAGGTGACCATGTCGAGGTAGTCAGCAGCCTCCGCCCCGGGACGGAGGTCGAGGTCGCCCACGGTCCCGGTCCGGCCTCCGCGGAGGACCACCTGCGCCCGCGTGCGGAGGAGGCCGAGTCGGTCCTTGGGCTGGACGACCACACGACCACCTCCGAACTACCGTCCCAACTCAAGTAAAGACGCACTGCAGCGTGGGAGGGGTTCGAAATGGGGATTCCGGGACTCCGACGCAGGACCTCGCCGCCCGGGACGGGGTCCGCCGATGCGACACGCCTTGCCGCCGGGATGGACGTCGACGGCACGAGGGTCGACGGGTCCGTCGCCGGTGGACCTGTTGCCGGCCGCCGCGGGCGCACGAGAGAAGGCAGCCCGCGGTTCGGGCGCCTCGCCGTCGCCGCCGCCATCGGCGTGCTCGTCCTCGCGGGCGCGCAGCTCGGCTCGGCGAAGGTCGACTTCCTGCCGGAGTTCATGCCGACCTCGGTCCAGGTGCAGACCGAGGCCCTCGGGCTGTCCGCCGCCGAGGTGGAGCAGCTGATCACCGTGCCGCTCGAGCAGGACCTCCTCAACGGCGTGCCCTGGCTCGACCGCATCCACTCCAGGTCGCAGGCCGGCCTCTCGGCCATCGACGTCGTCTTCGAGCCGGGCACCGACCTCTACGCCGCCCGCCAGATGGTGCAGGAGCGGCTCACCCAGGCCCACGCCCTGCCCAACGTCGGCAGCGCCCCCGTCATGGTCGAGCCGCTCGCCTCGACGAGCCGCGTCTCGATGATCGGCCTCACGTCGAAGAGCGTGTCGCTCATCGACATGTCGGTGCTGGCGCGGTGGAAGGTGCGCCCGCGCCTCATGGGCATCCCGGGCGTGGCGAACGTGTCGGTCTACGGCATGCGCGACCGGCAGCTGCAGATCCAGGCCGACCCGACGACGCTGAGCAGCAAGGGCGTGACCCTCACCCAGGTCATCGAGACGGCCGGCAATGCGCTGTGGGTCTCGCCGCTCACCTTCGTCGAGGCCTCCACCCCCGGCACCGGCGGCTTCGTCGAGGGCCGCACCCAGCGCCTCGCCGTCCAGCACGTGCTGCCCATCACCACGGCAGACACCCTCGGGCAGGTGACGATCGAGGGCACGACGCCCCCGCTGAGGCTGGCCGACGTCACCAAGGTCGTCGAGGACCACCAGCCGCTCATCGGCGACGCCGTCGACGCCGACCCGACCCTCTTCCTCGTCGTGCAGAAGTTCCCCGGCGCCGACACCGCGCAGGTCACCCGCGCGGTCGAGGAGGCCATGGCCAGCCTCGCGCCGGGACTCGGCGGCATCACCGTCGACACGTCGGTCTACCGGCCCGCGAGCTACCTCGAGAGCGCCCTCGGCACCCTCGGCGTCACGGGCGGTCTGGCCCTGCTCCTCCTCGTGCTGGGCAGCTGGGTGCTCTTCCGGTCGTGGCGGGCCGCGCTCGTCGTCGGAGCTGCGGTCACCGTGACGCTGGCCGGCACGTTCACGGTGCTCTACCTCCTCGGCCAGACGTTCACCAGCCTCACCCTCTCGGCGCTGCTCGTGGCCATGGTCGTGACGTTCGCCGTCGCCAGCGCGGACGTCGACGCCGTGCGCACGCAGGCCCTCGCGCAGGAGCAGGCGCCGCACCGGCTGCCCGCCGGCGAGCTCGTGGCCCGCACCCTGCGCCGCACCTTGCGCAACACCGCGGTCGGGCTGCTCGTCGGTGCGCTCGCGCTGACGCCGACCCTGGCCCTCGGTCCGTCGGCGACGGCCTTCAGCCGCCCCCTCGTCGGGGCCCTCGCCCTGTCGATGGGGGTCGGGCTCGTCGTCTCTCTGACGTTGACGCCGGCGCTCATCCACCTGCTGATGCAGGGGCCGCCGCGTCCCGAGTCCTCGCGCGTCCCACTGCGGCGGGCCACGGACGCCGCCCGTCGTCTGGCCGACCGGTTCGCGCAGTCCAGGCTGCTCGCGTACGCGGCGGCCGGCGTGCTGCTGCTCGTCACCCTCACCGCGCTGCCGCAGCTCTCGAGCACCTCGTTCGTGCCCCAGGCCCGCGACCGTGACGTGCTCCTGACGCTCGAGGCGGCCCCGGGCACGTCGCTGCCGGAGATGAACCGGCTGGCGGGTCTCATGGCCACGCGGCTGAAGGCCGTCGACGGTGTCACCGGGGTCGCGGGCCACAACGGTCGTGCCGTCACGTCCGACCAACTCGGCGACGTCAACGCCGGCGAGCTGTGGGTGCGCATCGACGACTCCGCCGACTACGCGGCCACGCGTTCGGCCATCGACCGCATCGCCAAGGGGTATCCCGGCATCCGCGTCGGCGTGCTCACCTACACCCAGGACCGGCTGGCCGCGGCGTCCGCCGCGGGCGAGCACGACGTCGTCGTGCGCGTGCTCGGCCAGGACCTGCCCAGCCTGCAGCGCACCGCGGGGCAGGTGGCGGACCAGCTCTCCGAGGTCTCCGGCGTCTCGGCCGCGCGGGTGCTGCCCATCCCGATGCAGCCGACCGTGCGCGTCGAGGTCGACCTGGCGGCCGCGCAGCGATACGGCCTGCGCCCCGGAGACGTGCGGCGCGAGACGACGACGCTGGTCTCCGGGCTCACCGTCGGCAACCTCTACGAGCAGGCGAAGGTCTTCGACGTCGTCGTCCTCGGCACCCCGACCGCCCGTGCGAACCTCTCGACCCTGGCCGACCTCCGGGTCGACACCCCGTCGGGCACGCAGGTGCGTCTCGGCGACGTCGCCAAGGTGAGCGTCGGTCCCGAGCCGGCCTCGATCGTGCACGACCAGGTGATGCGCTCGGTCGACGTCGTCGCCGACGTGACCGGTTCGAACGCGCAGGGCGTGCTCGACGACGTGCGCACCGCGGTCGCTCGGGTGCCGATGCCCGCCGAGGCGCACCTGCAGGTCATCGGCAACGCCGTCGACCGGCAGACCGACCTGCGGCGCGTCGGGCTCGTCACGCTGGGCGTGCTCGTCGCGATCCTGCTCGTGCTGCAGGCGGCCATCGGCCGCTGGCGACCTGCCGCCCTGCTGCTCCTGCTGGCCCCCATCGGCGGCGCGGGCAGCGTCGCGATCGCGCCGCCCGTCGGTGGGATCGGCACCCTCGGGCCGATGCTGGGCTTCTTCACCGCCGCGCTGCTGACGCTGGTCGGAGGGCTGGCGACCGCGCGCAGCCTGGAGCGCGGGACCGAGGAGGCGGAGGCAGCGGAGACGCCGGCCGCGGCACCCGACGGGTCCGGGGTTGCCGTCGGGTCCGGGGTGGCCGTCGCCGGGCGTCCCGAGCTCGCGCGCCCCGACCTCGGCCGCACCCGCATCGTCCCCGTCGTCCGCACCGCGGCCGTCATCGCGCTGGCCCTCCTGCCGGCCGTGCTGCTCGGCGACCGTGCGGGCTCGGAGGTCTTCCGGCCGTTCGCCGTCACCGTCATCGGCGGCCTCGTCACGAGCGTCCTCGTGGTGCTCCTCGTCGTCCCAGCGCTCTGTGCCCAGACCAAGGAGGTGGACCGATGAGCACCCTCCGGTCCCTGTCGTCCCTCGCCGGCGCGGCCGTCCTCGCGATCACCGTCACCGGCTGCTCCAGCCCCGAGGATGCCGCGCCCGAGCCGCCCTCGGTCGTCGAGGACATCCCCGGCAGCGAGGTCAAGGCCGTCACCCTGCGGGCCGACGCCGCCGAGGCCATCGGCCTCGAGACGGCGGCCGTGTCGAAGGCGAGCGCGGCCGGGCGCCTCACGATCCCGTATGCCGCCGTCGTCTACTACCTCGACGGGTCCACCTGGACGTACACGCAGACCGGTGACCACAAGTACCAGCGTGCCCCGATCACGGTCGCCGGCATCGCGGGCGACGTCGCCACCCTGACCGCCGGCCCGGCCGTCGGCACCCCGGTCGTCGTCGTCGGCGCACCCGAGGTGCTGGGAGCCGAGCTGGAGATCGACGGCGAACAGTGAGGACGCGGCGCTCGGCCATCGCCTGGATCGTGCGGACGAGCCTCAACCTGCGCTTCCTCGTCGTGGCCGCCTCGGTGGCGCTCATGGTCGTCGGCATCGCGTCGCTCTCCCGGATGCGCGTCGACGTGTTCCCGGAGTTCGCCCCGCCGCGCGTCGTCATCCAGACGGCGAGCGTGGGCCTGTCCACGTCGGACGTCGAGGAGCTCGTGACCGTCCCGCTGGAGCAGGGCCTCAACGGGCTCCAGGGGCTGGAGGACATGCGCTCGCGGTCGGTGCCGCAGCTGTCGTCGATCGAGCTGCTCTTCTCCGCCGACACCGACCTGCTGCACGCCCGGCAGCTCGTGCAGGAGCGGCTCTCGATCGTGTCGCCGACGCTGCCGACCTGGGCGGCGCCACCGGTCATCCTCGCGCCCGTGTCGGCGACCGGTCGGGCCATGCAGATCGGGATGACCTCGTCGAAGTCGTCGATCATCCAGATGTCGATGAGCGCCTACTGGAACATCCGGGCGCGGCTGCTCCAGGTGCCCGGCGTCGCCAACGTCGCCATCTGGAACGAGCGGCTGCAGCTCATGACGGTGCAGGCCGAGCCCGACCGCATGGCAACGCGCAACGTCAGCCTCGACCAGGTGATGGAGACGACCGCCGCGGCCGTCGACTCCGGCCTGCTGCGCTTCTCGTCGGGCAGCGTCATCGGCACGGGCGGCACGATCGAGTCGGCGACCCAGCGGATGCCCGTGCGCAACGTGCTGCCCATCATCACGCCCGCCGACCTCGCTAAGGTGCCCATCGACGGAGCCGCCTCGCCGACGACGCTCGGCGACGTCGCGAAGGTCGCCGAGGACCACCAGCCGCTCATCGGCAGCGCCGTCATCGACGGCGAACCGGGCGTCATGCTCGTCGTGGAGAAGCTGCCGTGGGCCAACACCATCGACCTGACGGCCGGGGTGGAGAAGGCCATCGACGAGCTGCGGCCGGGCCTGCCCGACGTCGTCTTCGACACCCACGTCTTCCAGCAGGCCGACTTCGTCAAGCTCGCGATCGCGAACCTCTCGCAGGCCCTCTTCCTCGGGTTCCTGCTCGTCGTCGTGATCCTGCTGCTCTTCCTCTTCGAGTGGCGCGTCGCGCTGATCAGCCTCCTCACGATCCCGCTGTCGCTGATCATGGCCCTGCTCGTGCTGCACTGGCGCGGGGCGACGATCAACACGATGACCCTCGCCGGCCTCGTCATCGCTCTCGGGGCCGTCGTCGACGACGCCATCATCGACGCCGAGAACATCGTGCGGAGGCTGCGCGAGTCGCGCCTCGCGGGCAGCGGCGAGCCGACCGCCTCGGTGATCCTGCGGGCCTCGCTCGAGGTGCGCAGCCCGATCGTCTACGCCACGTTCATCATCGTCGCGGCGTCGATCCCGGTCTTCCTGCTCGTCGGCCTGACCGGTGCGTTCTTCCAGCCGCTGGCGGTCACCTACACGCTCGCCATCCTCGCCTCGATGCTCGTCGCCCTCACCCTGACGCCGGCGCTGTGCCTCATCCTGCTGCGCAAGGCGCCCGTCGAGCGGCACCTGTCGCCCGTCGTGCGGTGGCTGCGGAAGCGCTACTCCACCGCCCTGCGCCGCATCGTGGCCCGCCCCCGGCGCATCTACGCGGCAGCGGTCGTCGTGACCCTCCTCGGCATCGGCGTGGGTTCTGGCCTGGGCCAGAGCCTCTTCCCGGCCTTCCAGGAGCGCGACTTCCTCATGCACTGGGTCGGCGTGCCCGGCACGTCCGTCAACGAGACCGAGCGCACCACGACCGCCGTGAGCAAGGAGATCATGGCCGTGCCCGGCGTGCGCAGCTTCGGCGCCCACATCGGCCAGGCCCTGCTCGGCGAGGAGGTCTTCGGCGTCAACTTCGGCGAGAACTGGATCAGCCTCGACCCGGACGCCGACTACAAGGCCGCCCGCGACCAGATCGACGAGATCGCCGGCACGTACCCGGGCCTCTTCGCGGAGGTGCAGACCTACCTCGACGAGCGCGTCGAGGAGGTGCTCACCGGCGGCAAGGAGCCGATCATCGTGCGCGTCTACGGCGAGGACCTGGCCGTGCTGCGCGAGAAGTCGGCCGAGATCCTCGACCTCATCGCGTCGGTGCCCGGGGTCGTGGACGCCCACACCGACATCTCGGCGGACATCCCGCAGGTCGACGTCGAGGTCAAGCTCGACGCCGCCGAGAAGCTCGGGCTCAAGCCCGGCGACGTGCGCCGGGCCGCGGCGACGATGGTGGCGGGCGAGGAGGTCGGTGACATCTTCCGGGCCGGACGCGCGTACGACGTCGTCGTGTGGGGCACCCCGAGCAGCCGGGCCGACGTGTCCGCCCTGCAGCGGCTGCCCATCGACACGCCGTCCGGCAAGAAGGTCCCGCTGAGCCAGGTGGCCTCCGTGACGGTGGCGCCGAACCCCAACGCCATCGAGCGTCAGGGCGACTCGCGCCGGCTCGACGTCGGCGCCTCGGTCGAGGGTCGGGACCTGGCCTCGGTGGTCAACGACATCAACGCCAAGCTCAGGGGCGTGCAGTACCCGCTCGGCTACCACGCCGAGGTGCTCGGTGAGTACAAGGAGCTGCAGACGGCGCAGAGCCGGTTGCTCACCTCGGCGGTGGTCGCCGCCGTGCTGATCCTCCTGCTGCTGCAGGCATCCTTCCGCAGCTGGCGCCTGGCTGCCCTCGTGTTCCTCACGCTGCCGATGGCGCTCGTGGGCGGCGTGCTCGCGGCGCGGCTCGGCGAGGGCATCCTGTCGCTCGGCTCGCTCGTCGGCTTCTTCACGGTCTTCGGCATCGCGGCTCGCAACAGCATCCTGCTCATCAACCACGCCCAGCACCTCGAGGAGGTCGAGGGTGAGCCGTTCGGGGTCGACCTCGTGGTGCGCGCGGCGCGCGAGCGGCTGGCGCCGATTCTCATGACGACGCTCGCCACCGGCCTGGCGCTCGTGCCGCTCGTCATCCTCGGCCAGCGGCCCGGGCACGAGATCGAGCACCCGCTGGCCGTCGTGATCCTCGGCGGGCTGGCCACCTCGACGCTGCTCAGCCTGTTCGTCGTCCCGTCGCTCTACCTGAGGTTCCACAAGCCGCTGGCCGCCCAGGTCGACGAGGGAGCCGAGCTCGGCGTTCGGGTGTGACGCAGAGGCCAGCCGCACACCTCACGGTCAGCCGCTCACCGCACCCCGTGGGTCGCTGACCGCGGAGTGTGTGGCTGGTGGTCGATGCGGGAAAGGGAGCACTCGATCGATCGGTAGGGGTGCCGGGTCTGGTCAGTCGGGGTAGCCGGTGGGGTTGGCCTGCTGCCAGCGCCACGTGTCGGCGCACATGTCGTCGATGGTGCGCGTCGCGACCCAGCCGAGCTCGCGGTTCGCCTTGGCGGGGTCGGCGAAGGAGACCGCGACGTCACCGGGGCGGCGCTCGACGACGCGGTAGGGCAGCTCGCGACCGACGGCCCGCTCGAAGGCGTGCAGCATCTCGAGCACCGAGGTGCCGTGGCCGGTGCCGAGGTTCCACGTGCCGACGGGCTCGTCCATCGTCTCGAGCCGGTTGAGCGCCGCGAGGTGGCCGGCAGCGAGGTCCTCGACGTGGATGTAGTCGCGCTGGCCGGTGCCGTCGGGCGTCGGGTAGTCGTCACCGTAGACGGCGAGGAACTCGCGGCGGCCGACCGCGACCTGCGCGATGTAGGGGACGAGGTTGTTCGGGATGCCCTGCGGGTCCTCGCCGATGGTGCCGGACGCGTGGGCGCCGATCGGGTTGAAGTAGCGCAGCAGCGCGATGCGCATCGACGGGTCGGCGACGGCCACGTCGCGCAGGATCTGCTCCTGCATCACCTTGGTCCAGCCGTAGGGGTTCGTCGCGAAGGTGCGACGCTCCTCGGTGGCTGCCTCCTGGTCGGTGCCGTAGACGGTGGCCGACGAGCTGAAGACGAGCTTGGTCACGCCGTGGCGGCGCATCGCGCGCACGAGCGAGAAGGTCGAGCCGAGGTTGTTCTCGTAGTACTCGAGCGGCAGCTCGACGCTCTCGCCGACGGCCTTGAGACCCGCGAAGTGGATCACCGCGTCGATGGGCTCGTTGGCGAAGAGGTGCTCGGTCTTGTCGTGGTCGGTGAGGTCGAACGAGTGCACCGGCAGGTGTCGCCCGGTGAGCGCCTCGAGCCGGTTGACGACGCTGGGCTTGCTGTTGCCGAAGTTGTCGACGATGAGCACGTCGTGCCCCGCCGCGACGAGCTGGACCACGGTGTGCGAGCCAATGTAACCGGTTCCGCCGCTGACGAGTACGCGCATGCGCCCACCCTAGCGATGGCGGTGCCGGTGGCGTCAGACGAGGGACAGCTCGGCGATCGCGAGGCCGTAGAGCGCGAGGGGGGCGGCGACGAGGACCGCCGATGCGGCATACATGGTCGCGGCGACGACGCCGAGCGGCAGCCCGGCGATGCGGTCGGCGTCGAGCAGCTGGATGCGGGCGCTCGCCACGCGCGTGCTGTCGGCCATCGCCATGGCGCCCACCGGCTTGGGGCCGCCGGCCATCGCGACGATGGCGCGCCCGGTGTTGACGGCTCCGGCGCGGCGCACGGCGGCGCGGTCGGCGAGCACCTCGATGAGCAGGTGCACCTCGCGCAGCGCCGCCTCGGAGCGCAGCCACGGCGGCATCGCCTCGTGCACGACGGTGAAGAACTCCATGACGAGGTCGTGCCGGGCGGCGAGGTGGGCGCGCTCGTGAGCGAGGACGGCGGTCAGCTCGTCGGGGCCGAGGCGGTCGAGGGTGCCCTGCGTGAGCACGACGCGGCGCCGCACGCCGGGCACGCAGTATGCCGTCGGGGTCGTGTGCTCGAGCACCCGCATGTGGCGGTCGGCCCCCTCGCCGGGCGTGCCGAGCAGGTCGACGAGGTCGCGGTGGCGGCGTCGGGCCGCGCGCAGGTTGCGCCCGACGCGGTCGCCCGAGAGCAGCAGCCGCACCGCGACGACGGCGCTGAGCAGGGCGGCGACGGTGACGGTGGGCCAGCTCTGCGACAGGCGAACCTCGCGGCCGAGCAGCGCGGGCAGGGCAGCCGGCGCGGCGAGGAGTGCGGCGAGCACGGCCGCCACGGCCGTCGCCTGCCACAGCACGAGCGCCGCGCGCGGGGCACGACGGAGGCTGGTCACCCGCGCGAGGGCGCGGGGGACCGGCCAGGAGAGCAGGACCGCCAGGGCGACGAGTCCCGCGACGACGAGCACGGGTCAGGCTCTGCGCTGGTCGGGCCGGCGGGCCTCGAGCTCGGCGAGGGCGGCCTTCAGCTCGTCGATCTCCTCGGGGGTCGACTCGTCGAGGAAGTGCAGCAGGGCCGACCGGCGTGTGTCGCCCGCGAGCTCGCCGAGCGTGTGGTGCAGCGACTCGGACGTCAGCTCGGCGCGGCTCGAGGCGGCCGTGTAGCGCCAGGCCCGCCCGTCGCGCTCACGCTGCACGAGCTCCTTCTTCGCCATGCGGTCGAGCACCGTCATGAGGGTCGTGTAGGCGAGGCCGCGCTCGACGCCGATGGAGTCGTGGACCTCACGCACCGTGCGGCCCTCGGGATGGGCGTCGGCGGTGCGCCAGAGCTCTTCCATGACGGCGCGCTCGAGGTCTCCGAGTCGGTTGCGGGGTGTGCTGGGCATGGCGGTTCCAATCTATCGGCCGGGTCGAGACGGTCGGCCGGTTCCGTGCGTGCGGTCGTCCGGCTGGGTGACCGCGGTGGGTGCCATCGTCGCCGATGGGGGGCGCCGCACCTCGACGACACGGTCGAACAGGTCGGCCCCGTCGTCGCGGTGGGTCACCATGATGATCGTCCGGGCGCCGCCGCGGGCACCCGTCCGGTCGGTGAGTGAGGTGAGGTCCTCCACGACGGCGCGCGCCGTGGGCGGGTCGAGGTGCGCGACGGGCTCGTCGAGGAGCACGAGTGGACGTTCGCTGAGGTGGGCCCGCGCGATGCCGAGGCGGGCGCGCTCGCCGCCCGAGAGACCGCGTCCCCCTGCGCCCAGGGTGGTGTCGAGGCCGTCGGGCAGGCTCTTGCGCAGGTCGGCCAACCCTGCGGCGTCGAGCGCGTCGTCGACGGCGTCGTCCGTGGCGTCGGGGCGTGCCAGCAGGAGGTTGTTGCGCAGGCTCGTGGCGAGGACGTGCGTCTCGTCGTCGACGACGGCGACCCGTGAACGGGCCTGTGTCAGAGGGAGGCCGAGCGCGTCGACACCGTCGAGGCGGTAGGTGCCGCTCGTCGGGTCGAGGTGCCGGGCGAGCACGGCGAGCAGGGTCGACTTGCCGCTGCCGTTCGCGCCCGTCACGGCGACGGACGTGCCGGGCTCGACGACGAGGTCGGTCGGGGCGAGGTCGGTGCGTTCGCCGGTCCACGACGCCGTGACGTCGCGCAGCTGCACGCCCCCGCGGCCGTATGCCGTCGCGCCGGGTCGTGCGTCGAGGGCTGCGTCGGCTCCGGCTGCGGTGTCGCGCACGGTCTCGGTGGCGCGGTCGACGACGGCGGGGGCGAGGCCGAGCAGGGCGTCGACGCGGCGCTCGCTGCCGCGGGCCCGGGCCAGTGCGCGCATGGCGTCGACGAGCGGTGTGACGGCGTCCGAGACCGCGACCGGGGTGAGCACGAGCAGCGCCTTGACCGGCGTGGCGACGTCGAGGTCGCGCGTGACGACAGCGGTGACGGCCACGGCGCCGGCCACGGCGACGAGGTAGAGCGAGGCGGCCAGGGAGCGGCCGACGCTGATGCGCCGGGTGCTGCGGGCGAGCGTCTCGTGTGCCCGGTCGAGCCAGGTCATGGCGGTGTCCCAACCCCCGACGGCGCGCAGCTCGCCTGACTGGCTGGCGACGAGCTCGCTGACCCGGGTGACGTCGGCGCGGGCAGCGAGCAGGTCCGGGAGAGAACGGGACTCGAGCGCCGCGGCCAGCGCGCTGACCAGCGTGACGACGACGCCGAGCGCGAGCATCACCAGTCCGACCGGCACCGAGAGGGCCATGGTCAGGGCGATGGCGATGCCTCCGGCGACGGCCGTCGAGATGACCGGCACGGTGACGCGCACCTGCGCGTCGACGGCGTCGGTGAGGTCGTCGACGACGCCGGTCAGCACGTCCGAGCGGCGGCGTCGGCCGAGCCTCGCCGGGGTGAGGGGGATGAGCGCCTCGTAGGCGGAGGTTCGGCGTTCGGCGAGCAGGCGCAGGGCGGCGTCGTGGCTGACCAGCCTCTCCCAGTAGCGGAAGACGGGCCGGGCCATGCCGAAGGCGCGCACCATGACGATGGCGGTGAGGAGCGTGAGGATGACCGGCCGCTCGGCCGCGCGGACGATGAGCCAGCCCGACGTCGCGGTGAGGGCCATGCCTGAGGCGGTCGCGATGCCGCCGAGGAGCCCGCCTCGGAGAGTGCCGGCGGTGGGCCACCAGACCGGCCGGGCGGCGTTCATCGGACGGCCTCCTCGGCGTCGAGCGGGGAGCCGGCGGAGTGGTCGCGCGCCACCACGACGTGCTGGTCGGCGTGGGACAGCAGCTCGTCGCGGTGCGTGACGGCGATGACGACGCGCCGCTCGGCGAGGTCGGCGACGACCCGCGCGATGTGCGCCGCGCCGTCGGGGTCGAGGTGCGCGGTGGGCTCGTCGAGGAGCAGCACCGTCTCGGGCGCGAGCCAGGCACGGGCGAGGGCGAGGCGCTGCCGCTGGCCCGCGGAGAGGCCGAAGCCGTCGTCGCCGAGGTCGGCGGAGAGCCCGCCGGGGAGGGAGGCGACGACCCCGTCGACGCCGACGGCGCGGAGCGCCTCCCAGAGCTGCTCGTCGGTCGCCGGGTGCCCGATGGTGAGGGCCTCGCGCACCGAACCCGTCGCGAGGAAGGGGCGCTGCGTGACGTAGTGCGCACGCGGTGCGGTGACGGTGCCCGCGGTGGGCAGCCGAAGGCCCGCGACGAGGTCGAGCAGCGTCGACTTGCCGGCGCCGGACTGCCCCGTGACGAGCGTGAGCCCTGGCCCGGCCACGAGCGAGAGGCCACGGACCACAGGGACGGCCGAGCCGGCATACGCGTAGGTGACGCCGGTGAGCCGCACCAGCCCCTCCTCCACCCCCGGCCCCGCGCCCACATCCCCGCCGAACGCGGCGCTCGACCGCGAACGCAGTGTTCTAACAGCGCGTTCGGCACCGAACGCGGCGTTCGGCGCGGAAGAGGAAGGCGGGGAGGAAGGGCAGGCAGGTTCGGAGCGGTCGAGCTCGGCGAGGATGGCGTCGAGGGCGACGGCGCCGTCGGCGGCGGAGTGGTACTCGGCACCGACCCGGCGCACCGGCCAGTACGCCTCGGGTGCGAGGAGGATCGCGACGAGCCCGGCGCCGAGTGCCATCGAGCCGTGCGAGAGCCGCAGGCCGACGGTGACGGCGACGATGGCGACGGAGATCGTCGCCAGCAGCTCGAGGGCGGCCGACGACAGGAAGGCGATGCGGAGCGTCTCCATCGTGGCGCGGCGGTGGCGGTCGCTCACCGCCTTTACGGTCTCGACCTGGCGGCGCGCGCGGCCGTAGGTGACGAGCGTCGGCAGGCCGCGGACGACGTCGAGGAAGTGACCGGAGAGCGCGGCGAGTGCAGACCAGCGCCGCTGCGTCGACTCCTCGGTGGTGCGCCCGATGAGGGCGGCGAACAGGGGGAGCAGCGGCAGCGTCAGCACCACGACGAGGGCGCTGGGCCAGTCGACGACGACGAGCGTGCCGACGGCGAGGGCCGGCACGACCGCGGCGTGCACGAGCGTCGGGAGGTAGCGGGCGGCATACGGCTCCACCGCGGCGGCACCGGAGGTCGCCAGCGACACCGCGGTGCCGGGGTCGGGCCGCGAGTCGGCGTCCCGGGCGCCCCATGCCCGCAACAGCGACGCCCGCAGGGCCGACGACACCGAGACCCCGGCCCACGCACCCACCCACTCGGTGGTGGCGGCCAGGACGGCTCGCGCGACGAAGAGCGCGAGCAGCCAGGCGAGAGGACGCGTGAGGTCGCCGCGCTCGACCACCGCCACGACCACCCCCGACAGCGCGAACGCCGTGGCGATGGTCGCGACACCCGTCAGCACACCTGTGGCGGCGAGCACGCCGACGGGCCTCCGGGCGGCAGGCACCGCCCGGAGGAGTCGTGGGTCGAAGGGCTTCATCGGCTGGCCTCGGGCATCGTCAGTGGGGGGCGGTCTCGAGCGGGGCGTCGTCGGGAATGTGCTTGGTGCCCAGACGCTTCCGGAACACCCAGTACGTCCAGCCCTGGTAGAGCAGGACGATCGGGGTGAAGACGAGCGCGACGACCGTCATGACCTTCAGCGTGTACTCGGTGCTCGAGGCGTTGTCGACGGTGAGGCTCCACGCCGGGTTCGTCGACGACGGCATGACGTTCGGGAAGAGCGTCAGGAAGTACGTGGCGACCGCCATGGCGATGGTGACGGCGGTGCCGAGGAACGCCCAGCCCTCGCGCCCCGCCCGGTTGGCGGTCAGCCCGCCGAGCAGGGCGACCGCGGCGACGACGGTCGTCACCCAGGACGCGGCCTTGCCGTCGCTGAACCCGAGCCAGAGCAGCAGGGCCACGGCGAGCACGGCGGCCAGGGTGCCCACCCGCTCGGCGATCGCGCGGGCCTCCTGCCGGATGCGGCCCTCCGTCTTCAGGGCGACGAAGATCGCGCCGTGCGTGAGGAAGAGGGCGACGAAGACGAAGCCGCCGAGCAGGCCTGCCGGGTTGAGGAGGGTGAAGACGTTGCCGGTGAACTCCTTGCTCGCGTCGATCGGCACGCCGCGCACGATGTTCGTCAGCGCGACACCCCAGAGGAAGGCCGGCACGAGCGAGCCCCAGAAGATCGCGAGGTCCCAGCGCGCCTTCCACTGCGCCTCGGGCCTCTTGTGGCGGTACTCGAAGCCGAGGTTGCGCAGGATGAGCGCGACGAGGATGACGAGCAGCGGCAGGTAGAAGCCGCTGAAGAGGGTGGCGTACCAGTGCGGGAAGGCGGCGAAGGTGGCGCCGCCCGCTGTGAGCACCCACACCTCGTTGCCGTCCCAGACCGGGCCAATCGTGTTGAGCAGCACGCGCCGGCGCTTCTCGGCGTCGACCCTGTCGGTGGCATACCGCTTGCCGCCGAGGACGGGCAGCAGCATACCGACGCCGAAGTCGAAGCCCTCGAGGACGAAGTAGCCCGTCCACAGGATTCCGAGGACGATGAACCAGAACGTTGTGAGATCCATTGCGGTCCAGTGCCTTTCAGTAGGCGAAGGCGAGGGGGGCGTCCTCGTCACGGTCGGCGGGGTCCTGTGGCTGCTCGAACGGCTCGGCGCCCTTGCGCACGTAGTGCAGGAAGAGGTTGATCTCGACGACGGCGAGCGCGCCGTAGAGGAGCGTGAAGACGGTCATCGACGTGATGACCTCGCCGATCGAGACGCCCGGCGACACGCCGGTCGCCGTGGTCATGAGTCCGAAGACGAGCCAGGGCTGGCGGCCCATCTCGGTGAAGATCCAGCCGAAGCTGTTGGCGAAGATCGGCAGGAACGGCGTGAGGATCGCCGCCCAGAGCAGCCAGCGGTGCGTCGGCGTGCGGCCCTTGCGGGTCAGCCAGAGCACGGCGATGGAGACGGCGGCGCCGGCCATGCCGAGGCCGATCATGAGACGGAAGGTCCAGTAGGTGGTCGGGATGTTCGGCGCGTACCCGGTCTCCGACGCGACGAGGGGGTTGCCGCTCGCGCCGTAGGTGTCGGCATACAGGGCCTTGAGGTCGTTGATGCCCTCGACGGCGCCGCCGAAGTTGCCGGTGGCGAGGAAGCTGAGCAGGCCGGGCACCTCGATGATGGCGTTCGCGTGGGAGCCGTCGAGCGAACCGACCGAGAGCACCGAGAAGGGCGCACCCTCGCCGGCGGGGACCGACTCGTAGAGGGCCTCGGCGGCCGCCATCTTCATCGGCTGCACCTCGGTCATGATCTTGCCCTGGACGTCGCCGGTGAGGGAGACGCCGAGGGCGGCGACGAGGGTCACGACGGCGCCGATGCGGGTGGCGCGGCGGTACATCGGAGCGTCGCTCTGCGCGAGGTCACCGGCGTCCTCGGCGCGCAGGGCCTCTCGTCGCATGCACCAGAGCGCCACGCCCATCACGACCGCGCCGCCGGCCATGTAGGCGGCGAAGATGACGTGCGGGAAGGTGACGAGCTGCACCTTGTTGGTCAGCACCGCGAAGAAGTCGGTGAGCTCGGCCCGGCCGGTCGCCTTGTTGTACGTGTAGCCGACGGGGTGCTGCATGAACGAGTTGGCCGACAGGATGAAGTACGCCGACAGCACCGTGCCGATGTGGACGATCCACATCGTCGCCGCGTGGAGCTTCTCGGGGATGCGCCCCCAGCCGAAGATCCAGAGGCCGAGGAACGTCGACTCGAGGAAGAAGGCGAGCAGTGCCTCGACGGCGAGCGGGGCGCCGAAGATGTCACCGACGAAGCGCGAGTAGTCGCTCCAGTTCATGCCGAACTGGAACTCCTGCACGATGCCGGTCACGAGACCGAGCGCGAAGTTGATGAGGAAGAGCTTGCCGAAGAACTTCGCCAGCCGGAGCCACTGCTCGTTGTGCGTACGCACCCAGGCGGTGTGGAAGAAGGCGACGATCGCGGACATGCCGATGGTGATCGGCACGAAGAGGAAGTGGTACACGGTGGTGATCGCGAACTGCCACCGTGCCAGGTCCGTTGCATCCATCAAGGCTCCCCGGAGGGTCAGCGGAACTACAGGTCGTAGTAGATACTACACGTCGTAGTGGATGCCCCTTCGCCGGCCCGCGCCGCGTCGCGTTGACAGGCCCTCGGCTCGATGGGTGAATCGCGGGATGGCCGACCTCGCGCTCGACGTGGACCACGCATCACACACCGTACCCTTCGAGCAGGTACGCGCCCAGCTCGAGGCGCTCATCCGTGACGGCCACCTGGTGCCGGGCGACAAGCTGCCCACCGTCCGTGGTCTGGCCGGGCAGCTCGGGCTCGCGGCGAACACGGTGGCGCGCGCCTACAAGATGCTCGAGACGGCCGGTCTCGTCGAGACGCACAGCCGGGCCGGCACGAGGGTCGCCTCCGGTGCCCACGCGGCGGAGGCCGCCCTCGCCGCCCTCGCCGCCCGGTTCGTGTCCGAGTCCCGTCAGGCGGGCCTCGACGACGCGGCCGCGCTCGCGCTCGTCCGCGAGGCCCAGCGCGCGTCGGCGTCGAGGGCCGGTGAGTGACGTGGCTGCGCGGCGGGCGATCGTCTCCGCAGTCGCCGGCTTGCTGCTCGCCGTGACGCTCGCTGCCTGCACGGCCGGGCCCGACCGGACGCCGGCGCCGGGCCCGACGGCACCGACGGCCCCGGTGGACGGACCGAGCATGACGGCCATCCCCGAGGGCGGTGGCACCGTGACGGGCGACCGCCTCGAGCTGCCGCCACCGTCCGACGGTGAGGTGTCGCGCCTCCAGGTGCGCGACGCGGAAGGTGTCTTCTGGAACGGCTCGCAGGACATGGGCCAGCTCACGAAGAAGGGTCAGCGGTACCGGATCCTCGGGCGCTGCCTGCCGGCCACCACGGGCGGCAGGCTCGTCGTCGACGTGCTGGGTCCGCCCGAGGGTGGCGCCGTCCAAGGGGCGCCGTCGGTGCCGATGTCGGGTGCGGCGGTGGCGACCTTCTCGGTGCCCTGCGACGGCACCGAGGCGTCCCTGGTGCTCGAAACGCTCCCCGAGTCGTCGGGAGCCCTCATGGTGGTCGAGGCCACGCGCCAGGTGTCGGTCGGCTGGGTCGTGCTCACCCGCATCGCCTGACGCGCGGGCCCGCACCTCGCCGTGCGGCCAGCGAGCGCGGCCCGTGGAGGTTTGCCGTCACCCAGACAACGAGAAACCTCCACGACCCCGGCCGTGGCGTCAGCTGTCGGACCGGGTCAGGCGGTCGGCGTCACCTTCGCGACGGCGATCCGGCGGCCCGACTTCGTCTCGTAGTCGGCGAAGAACGGGTGCTTGGCGACGATGACGTCGCGCCACGCCGCGTCCCGTTCGGCGCCCCGGAGCACCTCGACGGCGACCGGTCGGCGCTCGCGTCCCACCTCGATCGTCGCGGTGGAGGTGGCCCGGAGGTTGCGGATCCACTGGGGCTCCTTCGCCTGGCCGCCCGCCGACGCCGCGAGGTAGTAGGCGCCGTCACGCTCGACGTAGCCCACCGGCACCGTGTGCGGCACCCCGGACCTGCGGCCAGGCACGGTGAGCAGGAGCACGCGGCTGCCGCCCTTGGCCGTGCCGCCGACCCTGCCGCCCGTGCGTCGATACATCCAGACGGCCGTCACGTTGAGAGCCTTCCAGAGGCGATCCGTCATCGTGGTCATGCAACCTCGCTCCTCCACAGGGGTTCTGGCCTGCGTCGAGTGAACCACCGCCGACGCGCACCCGAACGCGGAACGGCACAAGGCGGCATACGGAAAGGGGCCGTCGCCTAGCCCTTGGGGCGCTCGTCGACGATGCGGCGAGCCTTGCCGATCGACCGCTCGATCGAGCCGGGGTCACGCACCTCGACGCGGCACGACGTGCCGATGCGCCGCTTGATCGTCGTCTCGAGCGTGCGCGCGATCTCGTCGGCCTCGCCGGCGCCCAACGGCGCCAACGGCTCGACGAGCACGGTGAGCTCGACCATGCGGCCGGGCTGCGTCAGCACGCACTGGAAGTAGGGCGAGAGCCGCGGCTCGGCGAGTACGTGCTCCTCGATCTGGGTGGGGAAGACGTTGACGCCGCGGATGATCATCATGTCGTCGGTGCGGCCCGTCACCTTCTCCATGCGGCGCATCGACGGGACGGCAGTGCCCGGGAGCAGTCGGGTGAGATCTCTTGTGCGGTAACGGATCACGGGCATCGCCTGCTTGGTCAACGAGGTGAAGACGAGCTCGCCCAGCTCGCCGTCGGGCAGCACTTCTTCGGTGACCGGGTCGATGACCTCGGGGTAGAAGTGGTCCTCCCAGATATGCAGCCCGTCCTTGGTCGTCGCCGCCTCCTGCGCGACACCCGGGCCCATCACCTCGGAGAGGCCGTAGATGTCGACGGCGTCCATGCCGGTGCGCCGCTCGATCTCCTGGCGCATCGACTCGGTCCACGGCTCGGCGCCGAAGATGCCGACCTCCAGGGTCGTCGACGCCGGGTCGACGCCCGAGCGCTCCATCTCGTCGAGCAGGCTGAGGAAGTAGGAGGGCGTCACCATGATGACGCGCGGGCCGAAGTCCTGGATGAGCTGCACCTGCCGCTCGGTCATGCCGCCGCTGACCGGCACCACGGTCGCGCCCAGCCGCTCGACGCCGTAGTGGGCGCCGAGGCCGCCGGTGAAGAGGCCGTAGCCGTACGCCACGTGCACGACGTCGCCGGGGTGGCCGCCGGCGAGGCGGATCGAGCGCGCCACGAGGTCGGCCCACGTGTCGATGTCGTCCTTGGTGTAGCCGACCACCGTCGGGCGGCCCGTCGTGCCCGAGCTCGCGTGGACGCGGACGACCTGCTCGCGCGGCACGGCGAACATACCGAACGGGTAGTTGGCGCGCAGGTCCGCCTTCGTCGTGAACGGCATACGGCTCACGTCGTCGAGCGATTGCAGGTCGTCGGGGTGGAAACCCTTGGCGTCGAACGCTGCCCGATAGTGCGGGACGTTCTCGTATGCCGCCCGCACCGTCCGCTGGAGCCGCTCGAGCTGGGTGGTGCGCAGCTCGTCGACCTCGAGGGTCGGGATCTCGTGGTCGGGCAGCCGTGACTCCGTCGTCATGGAGCCATTCTGCCCACCGGCTCGAGCGTGCGGGCCGGTGGGCAGAAGGGTCAGGACGGTGAGGCCGGGCGCACGCCGTCAGGGCGTGCGGGCGTCCGTGGCCTGCTCGGCGTCCTCGGTGCGCATGCGGGCGAGGAAGGACTTCGTCCGCTCGTGCTGCGGGTTGCGGATGACGTCCTTCGGCTTGCCCTCCTCGACGACGACCCCGCCGTCCATGAAGACGACGTGGTCGGCGACGTCGCGCGCGAAGCCCATCTCGTGCGTCACGACGATCATCGTCATGCCCTGCTGGGCGAGCTCGCGCATGACGCGCAGCACCTCGCCGACGAGCTCGGGGTCGAGCGCCGAGGTCGGCTCGTCGAAGAGCATCAGCTTCGGGTCCATCGCGAGCGCCCGGGCGATGGCGACGCGCTGCTGCTGGCCGCCCGACAGCTGCGCCGGGTAGGCGTTCGGCTTGTCGGCCAGACCCACCTGCTCGAGCAGCTCGAGCCCGCGCGCCCGCGCCTCCTTCTTGCTGACGCCCTTGACCTGGACCGGCGCCTCCATGACGTTCTCGAGCGCCGTCATGTGTGGGAACAGGTTGAAGCGCTGGAACACCATGCCGATCTCGCGGCGCTGGGCTGCCACCTGCTTGTCGGTGAGGTGGTGCAGGTGCCCGCCCTCGTCGCGGAACCCGACGAGGTCGCCGTCGACCCAGATGCGGCCGCCGTCGATGGCCTCGAGCTGGTTGATGCAGCGCAGGAACGTCGTCTTGCCCGAGCCGGACGGGCCCAGGAGGCAGACGACCTCTCCGCGGTGCACGTCGAGGTCGATGCCCTTGAGCACCTCGTTGCCGTGGAAGCTCTTCCTGACGTTGACGGCGTGGACCAGCGGCTGCTCCTCACCCGTGCGCGTGCGGGTCGCCGCGGTCGATGCGGTGCTGGTGGTCTCGGACATCAGGCGCCTCCTGCTCCGGCCGGGCGGGCGAAGCGCCTGTTCCTCGGGGTGCCGAAGCCGCGGCCGAAGTATCGCTCGAGGTAGTACTGGCCGACCATGAGGACCGAGCAGACGATCAGGTACCAGCCGACCGCAGCGACGAGCGACGGCATGATCTGTAGCGTCCGGGTGCCGATGATGCGGGTCTGGTTGAACAGTTCCACCTGGACCGGGATGGCGGTGAGCAGAGAGGTGTCCTTGACCATGGCGATCGTCTCGTTGCCGGTGGGCGGCACGATGACGCGCATGGCCTGCGGCAGAACGATGCGGCGCATCGTCTTGCCCGAGCTCATTCCGAGGGCTTGCGCGGCCTCCGTCTGACCCTTGTCGACCGACAGGATCCCGGCCCGGGCAATCTCCGCCATGTAGGCGGCCTCCGACAGACCCAATCCGAGGATGCCGAGGATGAGCGCGGAGGTGGCGCCGGTGCTGATCCGGTTGACGTCGAGCGTCGCGAACGTGAGGTCGTTGCCCAGGTTGAGCGCGCTCGCCAGCTGCTGCCCGAACGGCAGGCCGAGGGCGAGCTGCGGGTACAGGTAGCCGATGCTGCCCATGAGCACGAGCAGCACGTACCGTGGCATGGCCCGGAAGAACCACGTGTAGACGAACGAGACGCCGCGCAGCACGGGGTTGGTCGACAGGCGCATGACCGCGATGAGGACGCCGAGGCCGATGCCGAGCACCATGGCCCCCGCGGTGCCGATGAGGGTGCCCTTCACCAGCCCCTCGAGGACCGGGTTGAAGTTCATCACCCTCAGGGCCTGTGGGAAGTTCCAGGCCGGGTTCGTCGCGAACGAACTGACGATCATCGCGGCGATCACGGCGATGACGGCGAGGGCGACCCAGCGCCACGGGTGCCGGACGGGCCGGGCGTTGATGGCGCCCGGCCGCTCCGACGTAGTCGTGTCGCTCATCAGGGGTTGACGGCGAAGGACGGGATGCCGCCGCTGTCGTTGCCCCACTTCTTGAGGGTGGCGTCGTACGAGCCGTCGGCCTTCATCGCGGTGAGGGCGTCGGCGATGGCCTTGGCGAAGTCGGTCTCGGCCTTCGGGACGACGAAGCCGTAGGGAGCTGCGTCGTAGATGCCGCCGACGGCCTCGAGCTGGCCGTTCGTCTGCTTGACGGCGTAGAGGCTGATGGGCGAGTCCGCGAGCATGGCGTCCGTCTTGCCCGACACCAGGTCAGCCGTGACCTGGTCCTGCTTCTCTTGCGCGACCGAGGTGATCGGAGCCTTGCCGGCGTCGGTGCACTTCTTCGAACGTGCGGGCAGGTCGTCGGTGTCCTGCACCGTGCCCTTCTGAACGCCGATCGTGAGGCCACAGGCATTGTCGGGGTCGACCTTCTTCGGGTTGCCGGCCTTGGCCACCCACTGGGTGCCGGCGTTGAAGTAGCTGACCATGTTGACTTCGGCCTTGCGCTTCGCATTGATGGTGAAGCTCGAGACGCCGATGTCGTACTTGCCGCCGTTGACGCCGAGGATGATCGTGTCGAAGCCTGCGTTCTGATACTCGGCCGTGAGGCCGAACTTGGCCGCGACGGCATTGAAGAGATCGACGTCCATGCCCTCGACGGTCTTGCCGTCGGTGCCGATGAACTCGTTTGGTGCGTAGCTGGCGTCTGTTCCGACGACGATCTTGCCGGCGGCCTTGATCTTCGCCGGCACCTTGGCGACGAGCGCAGGGTCGGCTGAGGCGGTCGTCTGGGAACCGGCGCCGCTCGACGAGCCGGAGCGTGACTCGGAGCCGAGGGTGTCGGAGCCGCACGCGGAGAGCGTGAGGCCGAGGGCGACGGCGCCGCTGACGGCGACGATGGACATGCGACGCATGTTGCTGGGTCCTTCCGGGCGTTCAAACGATCGGGCGCGACGGCGCGCCGGCTGATTGGCCGATCCTGCCACCTTTCCCCGCAGCAGCCCACGCCAACCACCGAACCGTTAGCGAGGTGTGCCCATGGCGTTGCCGGGGAGGTGTCGCGAGGGCGCCGCGGGCGTGTCGAGGGGTGCGAGTCGGCGCCGCGGACGCCCCGGTTAGGGATGCAGAGGCTGCTCCGGTAGTCTGGCTCGCGGCGGCCCGCCCAGTTCTGCCTCGGGCCGCATCTTCTTGGCCTGGCGCTCGTTCGCCGGCCCCGTCGATTCGCTCTTGCGCCGCGACCCTCACCGTTGAGGCCCCTCGCGCCGGGCAGAACGACCACCCACTTTTTCTGGAGTACCCACCTGTGTCCACTGACACGAACTTCGCCGTGCTCGGCGTGCCCGCCCACCTCGTCCGCGTCCTCGACGACCTCGGCATCACGACCCCGACCCCGATCCAGGCGGCCACGCTGCCCGACTCGATCGCCGGTCGTGACGTGCTCGGCCGTGGCCGCACCGGGTCCGGCAAGACGTACGCGTTCCTGCTGCCGCTGCTGACCCGGCTGTCCCAGTCGGGTGGTCGCCGTCAGGCGCGCCGTCCGCGTGCCCTCATCCTCGCGCCGACGCGTGAGCTCGCCACCCAGATCGACACCGCGATGGCCCCGCTGGCCAACGCCCTCGGTCTGAACTCGCAGACGATCTTCGGCGGCGTCGGCCAGAACCCGCAGGTCCAGGGCCTGCGGGCCGGCGTCGACGTCGTCGTCGCGTGCCCCGGCCGCCTCGAGGACCTCATGCAGCAGGGTCACGTCTTCCTCGACGGCATCGAGATCACGATCCTCGACGAGGCCGACCACATGGCCGACCTCGGCTTCCTGCCCGGCGTGCGCCGCATCATGGACAAGACGCCGCGCGACAGCCAGCGCCTCCTGTTCTCGGCGACGCTCGACGGCGCGATCAACGTCCTCGTCAAGCGCTTCCTCACGAATCCCGTGACGCACGAGGCCGACTCGGCCCAGTCGCCCGTCGCGACGATGAGCCACCACGTGCTCCACGTCGACAACGGCTCGCACCTTCCCGTCATCCTCGACCTGACCGCGGCGCCCGGCCGCAAGGTCGTCTTCACGCGCACGAAGCACCGCGCGAAGAAGCTCGCCAAGCAGCTCAACGCCTCGGGAGTTCCGGCCGTCGAGCTGCACGGCAACCTCAGCCAGAACGCGCGCACGCGCAACATGGACGACTTCCACTCGGGCCGCGCGCAGACGCTCGTCGCGACCGACATCGCCGCCCGCGGCATCCACGTCGACGACGTCGCGCTCGTGATCCACGCCGACCCGCCGGTCGAGCACAAGGCGTACCTGCACCGTTCGGGCCGCACGGCCCGCGCCGGCAACGAGGGCACTGTCGTCACGATGATGCTCGACGACCAGGTGCGCGACGTGCGTGACCTGACCCGCAAGGCCGGCATCAAGCCGACGACGACGCGCGTGGCCCTGGGCCACCCGCTGCTCAGCGAGCTCGCCCCCGGCGAGAGGTCGTATGCCGGCGGGCTCGTCCGCGAGGCCGCCCCCACGGGCGCCGGCAGCCGTGGTCGATCCGGTGACACCGGCGACGCTGCCGGGGCGACGTCCGGTGGTGCGGGCCGTGGCCGTGGTCGCGGACGAGGTCGCGGGGGTCAGCGTCCCGAGGCTGCCGGCGCCGCCGGTGGCTCGGGGAGCCGCGGGTCCGGTCGCTCCGGCGGCCGTGGATCCGGGAGTGCTGCCGGTCGCTCCGGTCAGGGTGGCGACGGGCAGTCCGCCGGTCGCCGCAGCGACGGCGCGGGCTCGCGTCGTCGCGGCGGCGCCACGGGCTCCGGCTCCGCTCGTCGGGGCGGCGGCTCGGGCGGTTCGTCGACCGTGTACTCGACGAGCAGCAGCGGCAGCAGCGCCGCGTCGTTCTCCGCCGGCACCCGCGCCGGCACCCGCCGCCCCCGCTGACCC
>CBHRRQ010000018.1:0-27785 GCA_966081555.1 uncultured Terrabacter sp. | reverse complement strand
AGGAGGGCCGCACCGAGGGCGGTGGTGGAACGCTTGAGGCCGGGGCTCCGGCGGGTGTCGGTGTTCATGAGACCTACGCTCGCGCACGCAGGTGAAGGTGCGGTGCGGGTCGTGTTCGGATCGTGTTCGGGCATGCCGGGCCGAGGGCCGCGCCGGTCAGCCCGGCAGCTCCTTCCCCGCTGCCCTCCTCAGCAGCAGAGCCCTCTCCGCGTCGTTCTGCGCCATCTCGGCGGCGCGCGCGAACTCGGCCCGGGCCTCGTCGTCACGCCCGAGCCGCGCGAGCAGGTCGCCGCGCACGCTCGGCAGCAGGTGGTAGCCCTCCAGGGCGTTCGCGGCCACGAGCGCATCGACGACGACGAGCGCGTCCGCCGGACCGTCGGCGTACGACATCGCCACCGCACGGTTGAGGTCCACGACCGGCGAGGGGCGCACCGTGCCGAGCCGTTCGTAGAGCGCCACGATCTGCGACCAGTCGGTCTCGTCCGCGGTGCGTGCGCGGGCGTGGCACGCGGCGATGGCGGCCTGGAGCAGGTAGGGACCGGGCGCGGCCCCGGCCGTGGAGACGAGCGAGGACGCGCGGTCGAGGGCCGCGAGGGCGTGCCGGATCAGGCCCCAGTCCCACTTCGTGCGGTCCTGGTCGAGGAGCAGCACCGGCTCGCCGTCGCGCCCGATGCGGGCACGCGTGCGGGACGCCTGGATCTCCATGAGCGCGAGCAGTCCGTGCACCTCGGGCTCGCCCGGCGCGAGCGCGGCGAGCACGCGACCGAGCCGGATCGCCTCCTCCATCAGGTCGCCGCGCACCCAGTCGCGGCCCGACGTGGCCGCATACCCCTCGTTGAAGACGAGGTAGACGACCTCGAGCACGGACGCGAGACGTGGCGCGAGCTCGGCGCCGGACGGCACCTCGATGGTGACGCCGTCCTGGCTCAGCGTCTTCTTCGCCCTCGAGATGCGCTGCCCGATGGTCGGTTCGCTGGTGAGGAACGCCCGGGCGATCTCACGCGTCGTGAGACCGCCGATCATCCTCAGCGTCAGCGAGATCCGCGCCTGCGCCGACAGCGCGGGGTGGCACGCCGCGAAGATGAGCCCGAGCACGTCGTCGTCGATGTCCTCGAGGGCAGCGTCGAAGTCGGCCTCGGCCAGGTCGGCCACCCTCAGCTCCTCCATGTGCCCCACCTGCTGCAGCTTGCTCGCGAGGTTGACGTCGCGACGGATGCGGTCGATGGCCCGCCGCCGCGCCGTCGACGTGAGCCACGCGCCGGGCTTGCTCGGGACGCCGTCGCGCGGCCACTGCTCGAGGGCTTGCACGAAGGCGTCCTGCGCGAGGTCCTCCGCGAGGCCCACGTCGCCGACGACGCGCGCGACGACGGCCGTCACCTTGGCCGCCTCCATGCGCCAGACGGCCGCGAGAGTGCGCTGCACCTCGTCGGGAGGGACGGCGTACGCGTTCGGCGCCGTGGGCGCGGAGGAGTCGTCAGCGGTGGCCTCGGTCGACACCCCGCCACTCTGGCACGCCTCGTGGGCGGCGGGGTGTCGGGCTACCTCGTTCAGCCGCCGGCGGCGTTGCGGGCCGCCTCGGCGCGCATCTGCTCCTCGCGCTCGATCATCTCGGGCGTGAGCACGTCTGCGAAGTCCTCGGGGGCGTAGACCTGGCGCAGCTCGAGCGCCTGGCCCGGGTCGGGAGCGCACGAGACGGGCCACTTCTTGAGCCACTCGAGCGCCTCCTCGCGCGAGCTGACGTCGATGATCGTGAAGCCGGCGATGAGTTCCTTGGTCTCGGCGAAGGGCCCGTCGGTGACGACCCAGTCGCCGTCCTCGTAGGCGACCCGGGCGCCCTTGGCCGACGGGTGCAGTCCCTGCCCGTCGACGAAGACTCCGGCCTTGAGCATCTCCTCGTTGTAGGCCTGCATGTCGGCGAACTGCTGCTCGGAGCCGCTGAGGCCCTGCTCGGTCTCGCCGTTGGACGGGACGATGATCATGAAGCGCACGGTGTTCTCCTCTGTCGGTGCGGGTTCCTCCCGCCTCACCCCTACGTCGAACGGCTCAGCCCTGCTTCGACACGGCTCTCAGCTTTTCCGCGAGGGTGCGGTAGAAGTCGACGTTGCGCAGGTAGCGGTAGTGGTCGGTCGCCAGGGTGCCCGCCGCGAAGAAGGCCGAGTCGTCGACGCCCTCGATGATGCCTTCGGCGCGGAAGCTGAGCAGGTCGGCGTGGTCCCACACGTTCCACCAGCCGCCGAGGTGCTCCGAGGGCGGGTGTTCCGTCGGGCCCGGCCCGCGGTCGGCCCTGCTCTCGAGGAAGAGCCCGAGCTCCTCGAAGTAGCCCACCTGCGACGCCGCGGCGCACCAGAAGTCGATGCGCACGCCCCGGTGCTCGGGCATCCGGGGCAGGAAGTGCGTGACGATGTCGTAGACGACCTGGCCGCCCATGCTGTGCGTCAGCACGACGAGCGGCTCCTCGCGGCTCTCGGCGGCGAACGCGGCGGCCTCGAGCCCGGCGAGCACGCGCTCGACGATGGGCCCGGGGGCCTGCGCCGTGCCGCGTGTCGCGACGTAGGTCATCACGTCGCCGAGGAAGACCGGCACGAAGTCCTCGACGGGACGGCGCAGCGTCGTGGCCATGTCGCGCAGCCGCCGTATGCCGCGTGGCTCGCTCCCGGCGACCGCCTCGAGCCCCTCCTCGACCGCCTCGGCCGCCTCGGCCGCGGCGTCCGGCAGGTCCTGGGGACGCGAGACGAGGGACCGCCCCCCGAAGGCGAACTGCGCACCGAGGTCGCCCCAGTAGACCCGCATGATCGGCACGCCGGCAGGATCGGCGGAGATCGCGGGGGCCACGTGCTCGCGGAGGTGGCCCTGGATCGTCGGCCACGCCACCTCACCGAACGCCTTGGTGGCACGGGCCAGCTCGGGCCGCTGCTCGTCGACGTCGCGCACGGCCACGCCGTGGACGAAGACGATCGGCACGCGTACGCCCTGCCGTCCGGGCTAGAGCTCGAGCCGCGCCGTGGCGGCGGACTGCACGCCGTCGCGGAACGGCACGCCGTCACGGGCGGCCTGGGCGACGGCCTCGAGGACGGGGGCCAGCCCGTCGTCGTCGACGTGTCCGGCGACCTCGTCGGCGATCGCCTTGACCTCGTCGGGGGCGTTGCCCATGGCCACACCCCACGCGGCCCAGTGGAGCATCTCGAGGTCGTTGCGCTGGTCGCCGCAGGCCACGGTGTGGATCGGCTCGACCTGCAGGTGCCGCCGCACGAGCTCGAGCGCGCTCGCCTTGGACACGCCCTCGGGGTTGATGTCGAGCCAGGCGGACCAGCCGACGGCGTACGACACCCCGTGCAGGCCGGCGCGCTCGACGAGTGCCATGAACTCCTCGGCCGTCGCCTCGGGCTGGCGCAGGGTGACGCGGGTGACGGGGTGGGCGACGAGCTCGTCCCAGTCGACCTCGCGCGACTCGCCCATCAGCTCACCGTCGGGGAAGTGCTTGCTCACCTTGAAGCCGATGCCGGGCTCCTCGACGGCGATGAGCGCGTCGGGCAGTGCGACGCGCATCTTCTCGAGCACCGCGCGGGGGTCGAAGGTGACCATGTCGATGATCGAGTAGCCCTGCGGCACCGAGGGATCGAGCTCGAGGGTCAGCGCGCCGTTGGAGCAGACGGCGTAGCCCCGGCGCAGACCGAGGGCCTCCAGCACCGGCGTGGTCGCGATGATCGAGCGCCCGGTCGCGACGACGACGGCGACGTCGTCGGGCAGGGCGCGCACGGCGTCACGGACGCGGTCGGACAGCTCGCCCATGTGGTTGAGGGTGGTGCCGTCGAGGTCGAGGGCGAGCAGTCGCTGGGCCATGCGCTCACCGTATCGTCCGGTTCGTCGGGGTCTCACGGCCCGGGGCGCCCGTCACCCGCGCGTCACCCGCGCTTCACCCGCCGTCGGCGAGACGTCACCCGGATGCCCACCGCGTCACTGTTCCTCGGCGTGCAACAGTGACGCGGCGCGCGCGCCCTCAGGCCAGGCGCCCCAAGGCGTCCTCGATGCCGCGGTGCAGGGTCGGATAGGCGTAGATCATCGAGCGCAGCCGGTCGATCGGCACCTGCCCGTGCACGGCGACGGCCAGCGCACCGAGCACCTCGCCGCCGGCCGGGCCCACGACCGTCGCGCCGACGAGCACTCCGCGGTCGGCGTCCGCCACGACCTTGATCAGGCCGTCCGCCTTGGCGATCCAGCCGCGTGTGGTCTCGCCGAGCGGGGTGACCCCGACCTCGACGTTCGAGAGCTCGTCGCGGGCCTGTGCCTCCGTGAGGCCGACGGCGCCCACCTCGGGGTCCGTGAACGTGACCCTAGGGAGGGCGGCGTACTCGGCAGGGGGGCCGTCCTCCCCGAGGACGTCACGGATGACGACCCCGGCCTGGTACATCGACACGTGGGTGAACGCGCCCTTGCCGGTGATGTCGCCGACGGCCCAGACGCCGTCGGTGACCCGGCAGCGGTCGTCGACGGGTGCGGTGCGCGCGTCCTTCGCGACGCCGACGCGGTCGAGACCGACGGCCGCGGGGTCGGCGCTCCGACCGGCGGCCACGAGCAGCTGGTCCGACGTGAGGGTCGCGCCGTCGGAGAGAGTGACGGTGAACGTCGAGCCGTCGTGCGCCACCTTCTCGGCGCCGACGCCCTCGCGCAGCGTGACGCCGTCGGCCTCGAGCGCCTTGCGGAGAGCGTCTGACGCCTCGGGCTCCTCACGGGCGACGATGCGGTCGCCGGCCTCGACGATCGTGACGTGGACGCCGAACCGGGCCACGGCCTGGCCGAGCTCGCAGCCGATGGCGCCACCCCCGAGGATCACGAGCGAGCCCGGCAGCTCCTTGGCCTCGATGATCTCGTGGTTGGTCCAGTAGGGAGTGTCCGCGAGCCCCTCGACCGGCGGGACGGACGACTTCGTGCCGGTGTTGACGACGATGCCGCGTGTGGCGGTGTAGGTCGTGCCGTCGACATCGACCCGGCCGGGGCCGGCGATGGTGCCGGTGCCGCGGACGAAGGTCGCGCCCTTGCCGGTGAGCCGGTCGACGGCGACCTGGTCGTCCCAGTCGTCGGTGGCCTCGTCGCGGATGCGGGTGGCGACGACCGACCAGTCCGGGGTGACCTCGCCGACGGTGCCGGCGAGACCCTCGACCCGGCGGCCCTCCGCGAGGGCGTCGGCCGCCCGGATCATCATCTTCGACGGGATGCAGCCCCAGTACGGGCACTCGCCGCCGACGAGGCGGTTGTCGATGCCGAGCACCCGCTGGCCTCGTTCGGCCAGGGTGCCCGCGACGTGCTCACCACCCGGGCCGAGGCCGATGACGATGACGTCGAAGGTGTGGTCGGAGTCCGTGGCCATGCCCCAGCCTTACCCGGTCGTGTCGGGCTGACCAGCCCCCGGCCGTATGCCGGTCGGCGCGCCACGCGAACGAAGCGGGCTCGCACCGGCTCCTGTGCGGCGACGACGCTGGCGACGACGAGCACCATCCCGACGAGGTGGACCGGGCCGAAGTGCTCACCGAGCAGCGCGACGCCGAGCAGCACGCCGACGACGGGGTTGACGAGACCGATGATCGAGGCCGCGGTCGGGCCGAGGACCGTGAGGCCCCGGAACCACAGGACGTAGGCGAGCCCGCTGCCGACGAGCCCGAGGTAGAGCAGTGCGCCGACCGCAGCGGGGTCGAGTGCCGGGGGCGCACCCTCGGCCACGAGCCCGATGGGCAGCAGCACGAGCCCGCCTCCGACGAGCTGCCACGAGGTGACGGTCACGACGTCGGCCGGCGGCGCCCACTTCTTCGTCAGGACGAAGCCGAACGACGAGAGCACGACGGCGAGCAGTCCGGCGGCGACCCCCACCGGGTCAAGCGGCTTGTCGAGGCCGTTCTGCAGGACGAGGAGCGCCACGCCGAACAGCCCGACGAGGCCGGCTGCCAACGAGATCCGCGCCGGGCGGCTCCCCAGCACGAGGCGGGTGACCGCCATGGTCACCATCGGCGCGATGGCGACGAGGGTTGCCCCCAGGCCGCTCGGGAGGCGGTAGGCGGCGACGAAGAGCAACGCGTAGAAGAGGCCGATGTTGAGCGAGCCGAGCACGAGCGAGCGCCACCACCAGTCGCGTCGCGGCAGGCGGCGCAGCCACACGAGCATGAGCAGGCCGACCGGCAGGGCCCGCACCGTCGCGGCGAAGAGCGGACGGCCGGGCGGAAGCCACTGCTGTGTCACGGCATACGTCGAGCCCCAGATGGCGGCGGGCAGCGCGGTGAGGGCGACCGTGCCCCAGCCCGCTCGATTGTCTTCCATGGAAGGTAAACTACCTTCCAGAGAAGATATATTCCACGCATGCCAGCGCCAGCCCGTCCCACGGTGGACCACGCCCAGCACGTCGTCGACCAGTGGGCGGCGGTGCGGCCCGAGCTCGACGCCAGCCCGGTCCTCGTCATCGGGCGCCTCCACCGGGTGGCCCTCGCCCTGACCACCGAGCTCGTCAAGGTCTACAACGCGCACGGCGTCGGCGAGGGCGACTTCGACGTGCTGGCGACCCTGCGGCGCACCGGCGAACCGTACGAGCTCACGCCGTCCGAGCTGATGGACCAGACGATGGTCACGTCCGGCGCCGTGACGAAACGGCTCGACCGGCTCGAGGGCGCCGGCCTCGTCTCGCGCCGGGTCGCCCAGGACGACCGGCGCAGCCGCATCGTCGTGCTCACCGACAAGGGCCGCGAGCTCATCGACCGCGCTGCCCCCGAGCACTTCGCGAACGAGGCCCGGCTGCTCGAGCCCCTCACCGACACCGAGCGCGCCACGCTCGCCCGGTTGCTCGCCAAGCTCGGGGCACCGCTCGGGGTGTGACGGCCGCGTCGGACGCGACGGTCAGCGACGGTCAGCGACGCGGGCTGGACGGCGCGCGCAGGAGGGCGGCAGGGCGGCATACGCTCGCGTGCCATGACGGTGACGGCGCTGGTGCTGCTCGCGGTGGCAGCGCTGCTCGTCGGCTTTGCGAAGACCTCGATCGGGGGCGTCGCCAGCATCGCCGTCGCGATCTTCGCGTTCGTGCTGCCGACGCGTGAGTCGACCGCGGCGATCCTGCTGCTGCTCATCGTGGGCGACGTCGTCGCGGTGTGGCACTACCGGCGCGACGCCGACTGGCGCCTCATCCGGCAGCTCGTGCCGGCGGTGCTGCCCGGGCTCGCGCTCGGTGCCCTCTTCCTCGCCTGGGTCGACGACACGACGCTCCGGCGCTGCATCGGGGTGCTCCTGCTCGTGCTCGCCGCCCTCCAGCTCGTGCTCACCTGGCGTTCCACCGACACGACCAGGGTGGGCGCCTCCCGCGCCGCGGCCGTCGGCACCGGCGCGGCGGCCGGGTTCGCGACGATGACGGCGAACGCGGCGGGACCCGTGATGACGCTGTACCTCGTCGCGCAGGGCGTCGAGAAGCTGCGGTTCCTGGGCACGAGCGCGCTCTTCTTCTTCGGAGTCAACCTGTGCAAGCTGCCCTTCAGCGCGGGGCTCGGCCTCTTCGACGCCGACACGATGCGGCGCACCGCCCTGCTCGTGCCGTTCGTGCTCGTCGGCACCTGGGTGGGTCTGCACACGACGCGGCGCCTGAGCCAGACCCGGTTCGACCAGGCCGTGCTCGCCGCCACCGTCGTCTCGGCCATCGCCCTCGTCGTGCGCTGAGAAGGCGAGAACGATCAAGCGCGCACGGGTGACCGGAGCCGATGCTCGGTTCATGAGCAACGACACCGAGACCGCTCGGGATGCTTGAGGCGAGTGGGCCACTACTCCCCCTCTGGGAGGACGTGCTGCCGAACGTGACCGACGAGGCCATGCGCGAGTCCGCCGAACGCATCGCCGCCGCCCTCGAGCAGACGGCCTGACGGTCACGACGGCAGCAGACGCGCGGGCAGGTTGTGCGGTGTCACGACCTCGACGTTGGCCGCCATCGAGGTCGGCGCGCCGGGCAGCACCCGATGGGCTCGGAGCACCTGCCGCAGCGCCCGGCGCATGTCGGCGCGCAGGTCGTGGTGCAGCACGGCATGCAGCACGCCACGGGCCAGCAGCTCCACGTTGTCGGCATCCAGGTCGTGCGCCACGAACGCCCGGCACTCACGACCGACCCGCTCGAACTCGGTTGCGATGGCTCGGTTTCCGCCGCCCACGGAGTACACCGCGCGGATGCGCGGATCCCGGGCCAGCGCCTCCCGGACCGCTGCCGCGAGCGTGGCGTCGAGTCCGTCGGTGTCGCCGACGACGGTGGTCCGCAGCGCCGGCGCCTCCCGAGCCAGTTGACCCACGAACGCCTCGACGCGCTCGCGCTCGCCGTAGAACGTCGACCGGCTCATGGTCACGAGCACCGTCCCCCTCGCGCGCCCCGTCCAGCGGGCGACGAGGTAGGCGGCCGTGCGGCCCGCGGCGGCGTTGTCCAGACCGACGTAGGCCGCCCTCCCGGAGTCGTGCACTTCGGTGACCAGCGTGACGACGGGGATGCCACGGGTCACCACCCGGCGCGCCGCAGCGGCGACGTCCGGATCGTCCGGCGCCTTGAGCAGCACGCCGTGCGAGAGGCGGCCCCGGCGTCCGACGGCATCGAGCGAGGCGACCGCTGCGGCCGGGTCTGCGCTCTCGCGCAGGTCGAACCGCGCCCGCACCACCGCGGGCCGCGCTCCCGGCAGCTCGGCCTCGAGCGCTGCCCTGACGGCCGACGAGAAGCGCTCCGGCGCCTGCATGACGACGTCGACGATGAAGGTCCGGGCCGCGACGCGCACCTGCGACTGCTGCCGGTCGAGGTCGAGCAGCGCCTGCTCGACGGAGCGCACCGCGCGGACGCTGGCGGTGCCTCGGCCGTTGAGGACGCGGTCGACCGTCGCCTCCGACAGGCCCGCCTGCTCCGCGATGTCACGCACGCGGTGAGGTCGGGACGGACGCGGGGCCATGAGCCGAGGCTACGGCTCCTGACAGGTTTTTGACGGGTTCTCGTGGCCGCGGGAGGAGCGCCCGGCTCCCATGCTGGGAGGAGGCCCAGCACCGGGCCCGCACCCGTCGAGGAGGACGCCGTGACCACCACCAGCCGCCGCAGCCCGCACTGGCTGCTCCCCGAGGACTGCCGCCTCGAGGACCTGCTCGAGGTCCTCACCGACCGCACGCGACCCGGAGAGTACCCGCACGCGACCCGGCTCGAGCGTGACGTCGTCGTCTACGACGCGACGCGGCTCGACGGCATACGCCATGACGCCGCAGCGCGACGGGACCTGCTCGCCGAGCTGGCCCGCGCCCTCTCGGACGGACCGGGCATCGTCGTCTTCGAGCACGCCTTCGCCGGCGACACCGTCGACCGCGTCACGGCGGCGTTCGAGGCGATGATCGCCGACCAGCGCGCTGCCGGAACGCAGTCGGGCGACCACTTCGGCACGCCGGGCGCGAACGACCGCGTCT
The DNA here is from genome assembly GCA_966081555.1 of uncultured Terrabacter sp. GTDB lineage: Bacteria > Actinomycetota > Actinomycetes > Actinomycetales > Dermatophilaceae > Terrabacter. The sequence continues at coordinate 18,347 of CBHRRQ010000018.1, read as the reverse complement.
GGAACGCCCTCGAGAAGCTCGCCGTCGCCGACCCCGAGGCCTTCGTCGACTACTACGCCAATGAGGTCCTGGCGCTCGCCGCGACCGCCTGGCTCGGCCCCGGCTACCAGGTCACGTCGCAGGTCAACGTCGTCAACCCCGGCGGCGCCGGCCAGACGGTGCACCGCGACTACCACCTCGGCTTCCAGAGCGACGAGGTGTGCGCGCGCTACCCCTCGCACGTGCACGCCCTGTCGCAGGTGCTGACGCTCCAGGGCGCCGTGGCCCACTGCGACATGCCCGTCGAGTCGGGGCCCACGCTCTACCTCCCGCACAGCCAGAAGTACGCGCACGGCTACGTCGCCTACCAGCGGCCCGAGTTCCAGGCGTACTTCGTCGAGCACCACGTGCAGCTGCCGCTCGCCAAGGGCGACGCCGTCTTCTTCAACCCGGCCCTCTTCCACGCGGCCGGCTCCAACCACTCGAGTGACATCCGGCGCATGGCCAACCTGCTCCAGATCTCGTCCACGTTCGGTCGCGCCATGGAGACCGTCGACCGGCAGAGGGTCGTCGAGGCGGTGTTCCCGGCGCTGGTGGCGGCCCGGGGCACCGGGCGGACCGAGGCGGAGATCGCGAACGTCGTGGCGGCGAGCGCCGAGGCGTACGCGTTCCCGACGAACCTCGACCGCGACCAGCCGATCGGCGGCCTCGCACCGCCGAGCCAGGCCGATGTCGTGCTCACGGCCCTGGTGGAAGGCACGAAGCCGCACGACCTGCACCAGCGGCTGGAGGACCAGGCCGAGGCGCGCCGCAGCCACTGACAGGGCCGGCTCCCCCTCCCATGGCTTCCCCCTTCGTGTGTCCGGCGATCACGGGTGATCGCCGAACACATCGAAGGCGGTGGGGATCAGAGGGTGAAGGCGTCGCGGAAACGCTTGAGCGCCAGCTCCGGGTCGCCCGACGCCCAGGCCTCGAGCCCGACGGTGCCGCGGTAGCCCATGTCGGCGAGCGCACGCGCGACGGCGGGGTAGGCGATCTCACCGGTGCCGGGCTCGCAGCGACCGGGCACGTCGGCGACCTGGATCTCGCCGATCCACGGCAGCGCCCGGCGGCAGAGCTCGATGAGGCTCCCCTCGCCGATCTGGGCGTGGTAGAGGTCGAGCATCAGGCGCAGGTGCGGGCTGTCGACCGACTCGACGAGGGCGAGGCAGTCGGCCGCCCGGGCGAACGGGACGCCGGGGTGGTCGACCTCGGTGTTGAGGTTCTCGAGCACGAACTGCACGCCCTCGCGCTCGCCGAGCTCGGCGATGCGGGACAGGGTGTGGCGCGCGGTGAGCCACATCGTGCCGGTGACCTCGTGCACTGGCCGCACGGGAAGGCCGCGGTCGTCGAGCCCGGTGCCGTGCAGGTTGAGCCGCGGGATGCCGAGCCGCCGGGCCACGGGCACCGACTGCGCCGCGGTTGCGAGCAGCTCGTCGGCACCCTCGCGGTCGGCGAGCCGTCCGCGCACGTAGCCGGTCATGGACGAGTAGACGACACCCTCGTCACGCAGGGCCTCCAGCGCGTCGATGTCGTGCGTGGTCCAGTCCCAGATCTCGACGGCGAAGCCGAGCTCGTGGATGCGCCGGACCCGCTCGACGACGGGCAGGTCGACAAAGACCATCTCCGAGCTGACGGCCAGCGTGAACGGCGAACCGTTCTGCGACACATCGGCGCTCACGCGACCACCTCACGGTCGCTGTCGCGCACGGCCACGGTGGACCGGGTCTCGACCGCCTCGATGCAGGCGAGCGCGATCCGCAGTGCTGCCCGCGCGTCGTGACCGCCGACGAGCGTTGGGCCACCCGAGCGGACGGCGCGGCAGAAGGCGGCGAGCTCGGCGGCATACGCGTCGTCCATGAGGTCGGTGTCCTGGCGCGCGGTGGGGGCGGCGACGCCGTCGTTCGTCCAGAGGGACGTCGTCAGGTGCGCGGGGCTGCCGGCCTGCACCATGCCGGCGGAGCCGAAGACCTCGCCGCGTACGTCATAGCCGTAGGCGGCCGAGAAGCTCGCCTCGGCGACGGCGATGGCGCCGTTGTCGTAGCGGATGGTGACGACGGCGGTGTCGAGCAGGCCGGCGTCCTTGAAGTCCGGCGCGACGAGCGCGTCGGCCATGACGCTCACCTCGACCGCGCGGGCGCCGGCGTTGAACCAGTTGAGGGCGTCGAAGTCGTGGATGAGCGTTTGCGTGAAGATCGTCCACGGCGGCACCGCCCCCGGGTTGGCGAGGCCGGGGTCGCGGGTGAGCGAGCGCAGCAGCTGGGGCGTGCCGATGCGCCCCGTCGCCACGGCCTCGTGGGCGACGGCGAAGTCCCGGGCGAACCGTCGGTTGAAGCCGACCTGCAGAGGTATGCCGGCTGCCTCGGCTGCTGCGACCGCGCGGTCGGCGTCGGCGAGCGTCATCGCCATCGGCTTCTCGACGAAGACGGCCTTGCCGGCTCGAGCGGCGGCCACGACGAGGTCGGCATGGGCGGTGCTGGCACACGTGATGGCGACGGCCTCGATGCGCTCGTCGTCGATGAGGGCCTGAGGGTCGGTGAGCCAGTCGACGCCGAGGTCGTCACCGAGGCGTCGGGCGTTGGCCTCGAACGGGTCGGCGACCGCCACGAGCTCCGCCTCGGCGAGGCGCCGGGAGAGGGTCGTGGCGTGGTGGGTGCCGATGCGGCCGCAGCCGACGAGGCCGATGCGGACAGGGGTGGGCGTGGTCATGGAAGCTCCTTCGGTTCACGGCTACTAGAGCGCTCTAGTAGACCAGTGAAGGGCGTACGGCGACTCGTCGTCAAGGGTTTCTGCGCAGAATCTCTGGAGCGCTCTAGACTCTCGACCCATGACCGGAGCCCGCGTGACGATGGAGGACGTCGCCGCGCGGGCGGGCGTCTCGCGGGCGCTCGTCTCGATCGTGTTCCGCGGTGTCGCGGGCGCGTCGGACGAGACGCGGGCGCGGGTGCTCGCGGCAGCGCGCGAGCTCGACTACCGGCCAGACACACGAGCCAGCCGCCTCGGGCGCGGCCGCACGCGGATGCTCGGCGTGACCTTCGCCGTCGGTCACGCCTTCCACGGCGAGATCCTCGGCAGCCTCTACTCCGAGGCCGACTCGGAGGGCTACGAGATCGTGCTCAGCGGCGTCACCCCCGACCGCGACGACCGCGCGGCCGTCGACACGCTGCTGGCCGAGCGGTGCGAGGGGCTCGTCCTGGTCGGCAGCGGCCTCGGCTCACCTGGCCTGCGGCGACTCGGCGAGCGGCTGCCCGTCGTCAGCCTGCTGCGCCCGGTGCGCGAAGGGCCCGTCCACGTCGTCCGCACCGACGACGCGCTCGGCCTACGACTCGCCGTCGCGCACCTGCGCGGCCTCGGCCACACGCGGATCGCCCTGCTCGACGGGGACCGGGCGCCGGGCGCCGCCGAGCGACGGCAGGGCTATCGGCGCGGGCTGCGGGTCGCCCCTGCGCTCGACGAGGTCGTGCTCGACGGGGGACTGACCGAGCTCGACGGGGCGCGTGCGGCCGCGGCCTTCCTCGCCCTCGGCGGCGAACGGCCGACCGCCGTCGCCGCCTTCAACGACAGGTGCGCGCTGGGCTTCATCGACGTCGTGCGGCAGGCCGGGCTGCGCGTCCCCGAGGACGTCTCGGTCGTGGGCTTCGACGACATCGAGCAGGCGGCATACCCCCATGTCGCGTTGACGACCGTGCGCCAGGACGCGTCCCGCCTGGGGGCTGAGGCGGTGCGGGCCGTCACGACACGGCTCGACCGGGCGCCGGCCGGGACGGCAGGCGCGTCCGGGCCGGAGGGCACCCGCGCACCGGACGGCGCGGTCGTCGAGCCCGAGCTCGTCGTCCGGAGCAGCACAGCCGTCCCCCATGTCCGGGGCGGCCGCTCGTGACGTCGCGCCGCCTCGGCGCGGACGTGCGCGACCACCACACCGACGTCCGCGGACGCACCGTCCACTGGGTCACGGTGGGCGAGCAGCCGACGGGAACCGGACCGCTCGTCGTGATCCTCCCCGGGCTCGGCCTGCCCTTCTACGCGCGACCGACGGCGCGAGCGGTCGCGGGGCTGGGTCTGGGCTGCGCCGTGCTCGACCTGCCCGGGTTCGGGTCCGACCGGCCGTGGCCGACGCGCCCCACCATCCACGCGATCGGGATGACCGCCGCCCGATGGGTCGAGGCGGTGGCCCCGGACCGCGCCGTGGTCGTGCTCGGGCACTCGACCGGCGCCCAGGCCGCCCTGACCACTGGTCTCGCGCTCAGCGCCCGCCGTCGCGACGTGTCGCTCGTCATGGCCGGCCCGACCTTCGCCCCGAGCCAGCGCCGCCTGCTCCGGCTCGCCGCGACCGCGCCACTCGCCTACCGCCACGACCGCCCCGACGAGGTCGACCCGCGGGAGGTCTACCGCGGTCGCACCGGCATCGTCGCGATGCTCCACTCGGGTCTGCGCGACGCCCCCGAGCAGCGCATCGCCGCCCTCCGCCTGCCGGTGACGCTGACGGCCGGCCTCGACGACGCCTTCGCACCGGCCGAGTGGCTCGACCAGCTCGCCTGCTCGGCCTGCCGGGCACCGCACGTGCGCACGTCGCTGCTCGACGGCTCGCACAACAATCTCTTCACCCATCCCCGAGAGGTGGCCGAGCTGGTCGCCCTTGCCGCTGACGACGGCAACCGCGCACCCACCGACTGACGCACGCTGCCGTCGGGGTCAGGTCACGGTCGTCACGGTGTCGTGATGCGCGTGAAGAAGTCGGACTTGTGGCTGTCGTACCGCGACGTCCCGGCCGTCGCGCGCTTCAGCCCGTTGTACTCGGCGAGCAGAGTCGGCTCGGACCTCAACCGCTGCCACGCGAGCCGGAACCGTCGGTCGTGCTCGCTGCCGACCGGCGTGACGGCCAGCTCGACGGGGCGGTCGCCCTCCACCCCATACACGGCGAGCGTGTCGGCCCACGCATGGAGGTTGATCCGCGAGAGGGCCTCGTCGAGCTGTTCGAGCACGGCGCCGAACCGCTCCGGATCGACGCGCAGGTGCAGGTCGATGTCGCCCTTGGTGAGCGCACCGGGAGTGCTCGACCCGCCGGTCAGCTCGAGCGATCCCTCGATGTGGAGACGTCGCAGCAGCGCGTTCACCTCGTCGAGGACCGCCCGGGCAAGGTCGGCGACCTCCTCGGACGGCATGAGGTGGTCCGAACCGCCGCCGGAGCCGGCGAAGTCGGACTCGCTCATCCCGTCCGCGTGACCGGCCGGCCACTGGACGAGCTCGATGCGGTAGCCGTCGGGGTCGGTGAGCCACGCCGTCCAGAAGTCGTGCGAACCGTCGGGCGAGCTCGGTGGCTCGGCGGTGACCCCCTGCGCGGCCAGCACGTCGAGGGTCGCCGTCATGGACTCGACCTTGATGACGAGGTGGTCGAGCCCGCGCGGACGGATCTCTCCGGACTCGGGGTCGTGGACGAGCTCGAGCGACACGAACTCGTCACCGGGGAGCTTCAGCATGGTCAGGCTGCCGAACTCGGTCTCGGGCACGGTGCCCACGACGCCGTAGCCCAGCGCGCCGTAGAACGCGAGGGAGCGTCCGAGGTCCGCGATCCGGAGTCCGACGTGCAGCGTCCTCATCCAGCCGACCCTACGCGCCCGTACGCGCGGGGTCGGCGCTCACGGGTCAGCGGGCACCGTGCCCCCGTTGGGCGCTCAGGCAGGCGGACGGCATACGAAATGGGTATGGGGAAGGCAGAAACACCGCCGGCTGAGCCCGCGGTCACAGCGCGACGGCCGGAGACCTCGGGCACGCGACACACGCGTCAGGGCAACAGCTCGAGGTCCGGTCGTCGGCCAGCCGCCGGGACCCCGGACGTGACCGCCGTGCCGTGCACGCCTACGCTGCTGCCCTCGACCGAGCCATTGAGGAGAACCGTGCTGGCAAAGTTTCCCGGACGCTGCGCGCACTGCCAGGACCCGATCCGCGTGGGGGACGAGATCGTCGGCTCCCGCGGTGAGGCGAACGCCTGGGTGCACGCTGACTGCGGCACCGAGCTCGCCCTCCCGGGACTGACGCCGTCCGCGGCGGGAGGCGCATCCCGCGCCGGGACGGCGACCACCTCGCGGGCACCCAAGGCACCCAAGGGCCTCAAGGCACCCAAGGCAACCAAGGCACCCATGCCGGCGCCCGACGGCGCCACGTTCGTCTACACGGACGGTGCCTGCTCAGGCAACCCCGGCCCAGGGGGCTGGGCGTGGGCCATCGACCGCGACCAGTTCGCTTCCGGTGCAGAGCGACCCAGCACCAACCAGCGCATGGAGATCCGCGCGGCGCTCGAGGCCGTCACGGCGATCAGTGGGCCGCTCGTGGTGGTGAGCGACTCGACGTACGTCGTCAACTGCTTCCGCGACAGGTGGTGGGACGGCTGGCTGAAGCGCGGCTGGACCACGTCGGCGAAGAAGCCCGTCGCCAACCGCGACCTGTGGGAGCCGCTCGTGACGGCCGTCAACGACCGCGGCGACGTCGCCTTCCAGTGGGTCAAGGGGCACTCCGGCCACGAGATGAACGACCTCGTCGACCAGCTCGCCGTCGCCGCCAGCCTCGGCCGGGACTGAGGGGCTCGCGCGCGCCGACTCGGTAGCGTGCCTGCATGGCCATCAAGCTCGAGAACGTCGGCATCGCGGTCCGCGACCTCGAGGCGGCGATCGCGTTCTTCACCGATCTCGGGCTCGCCGTCCTCGGCCGCGACACGGTGAGCGGCGAGTGGACCGACACGGCCGTCGGCCTCGACGGCAACCACGCGAAGATCGCCATGCTGCAGACGCCGGACGGCAACGGGCGCCTCGAGCTGTTCGAGTACCTCCACCCCGACGCGATCGAGACCGAGCCCACCCTGCCGAACGAGATCGGCATGCACCGCGTGGCGTTCTCGGTCGACGACCTCGACGAAGCCTTGGCCATCGCGGCGAGGCACGGCTGCCACCCGCTGCGCGGCGTCGCCACCTACGAGGACGTCTACCGGCTCACCTACGTCCGCGGCCCGAGCGGCATCCTCGTGATGCTCGCCGAGGAGCTCCGCAAGAGCTGAGGCCCGAACCGCGCGACACTGGTGTGGTGGCCATCGACAGGGCGCCCGTCGACCGGCAGCGCATCCACGACGAGCTGGAGCGCGCACGCGCGGACCTGCACGCCCTCGTCGCACGCGCGACGCCAGTCGACCTGCGTCGCGGCACCCGTGGCACGAGGTGGACCAACGGGCAGATGCTGTGGCACATGACGTTCGGCTTCCTCGTCGTACGCCGGTTGCTCCCGTTGGTGCGGCTGTTCGGTCGGCTGCCCGACCGCTTCAGCCGCGCCTTCGCGGCGGCCCTCGATGCAGCCACCGGGCCGTTCCACCACGTCAACTACCTCGGTTCGGTGGGTGGTGCCCTCGTCTTCCACGGCCCGCGGCTGACAGCCCGGCTCGACCGCACCATCGACCGGCTGCACCGGCGCCTCGAGGCGGAGACCGAGGAGGCGCTCGGTCGCCGGATGCACTTCCCGGTCGGGTGGGACCCGTTCTTCCACGACACGATGACGCTCGCCCAGGTGTACGCGTACGCAGTCGAGCACTACGACTTCCACAGGCAGCAGCTCAGCCTCGACGAGTCGAGCACGTCCTGAGGGCCGAGCCACGTGCAGCCGTACGCGTGGAGCTGGCACCGGCGAACCCACTCCCACACACCCGTGGGAGTGGGTTCGCCGCCCCCTCCCCGGTCAGAGAGCGGACCTCGGCACGAGCCGGCTTCCCGCGGGCACCGGGAAGGGGAATCCGAGGTTCGCCAGCCGCCCGCGCACCTGGTTCTGCGCCTGGCAGTTCGAGACGCAGTCGGTCGGCGGGTTGGCCACCTCCGTCGCGTCGCCTCCGGTGACGAAGCCCATCCGTCCGCCGCTCGCGACGTCCCACACCGACACGCCGCCACAGTGCCGCACGCTGGGCGTGACGGGGGTGGCGGTGTTGCACGCCGGGTTCGGCACGCGGTCGGCCACCTGGGCGCTGTCACGCGCGACGAAGCTCGGGGACAGGTCGTTGGCGATGTTGACGCGCGTGCTCACCTGCACGCAGAACTGGCCGGGCGGACCCGTCTGCACACTGGTGCAGCCCGAGCCCAGGAACTGGCCGACGCGGGCCCGGAAGTTCGGGTTGTCGAAGTAGAACGGCGTCAGCCCGGCGGTCCCCGACGTGGCGAGGGTGTGGGTGATGCGGGTTCTCGTGCCGTCGCCCCGCTGCGGCTCCATCTGGAAGATGCCGCCCTGCGCACAGTCCTTGGCCGACAGCGTCATCGACAGGCCCGTGCCGGTCCGCTGGAGCGACAGCCCCTCGCCGTCGAGCTCGACGGCCACCGCGCTGTTGAGCACGAGCCCGCGGTGGTCCGGAACCTTGCTCGCGAAGACCGGCGTGAACCGACCTCCCGTCATGTCGAGCTCGTTCGGTGCGCCCGTGAAAGCCTGATTGAGGACGGCGAAATCGACTGAGCGGACGTCGAACTGGGCGTAGCGGCCGCGCACGGCGAACGTGCTGCCGAGCTGGCTGGCGGCGATGCTGGTGCGGATGCGGTCAGCCCCCGCTGCAGCGACGGTCACTCCCGTCGTCAGGTTGACCAGGCGGAATCCGCCGTTCTCACAGCCCTTCGACGACGCAGCCTGCGCCGGCGCGGTGGTGACGGGCAGCGCGGATGCTGCCAGCGCCGCCGCCCCCATGACCCCCAGTACTCGTCTCTTCACCGTCATGACCTGCTCCTCGGCGTCGAGTGTCACGGTGCGTGCCCGATCCTTCTCCGGCACCGGGACGGCCGACCATCGGACATTGGTACTAGACCCTCCGAAACCCCTCACCGACGCGGCGACGCGGTGGTAGGGAACGGCACGGCATCCGTGCGCGTTGACCGATGGCCGATCGAACCACCGAGCGTTGGAGGACCCGTGCCCGAAGCCACTCTCGCGATCCCGACCCTCCCACCGCTGGCCACGCAGGCCGACCGTCTCGTCGCGCTGGGGGTCCACGAGCTCGCAGGTATGCCGGCCGCTGAGCTGAGGGGGTACGTCGCCGACGAATTCCCTTCCACTGCAGGCGATCTCCTCGTCGTGAGCGAGAGCCTCGTCCCGGCATCGGTGTTGGCGCCGTTGCTGAGACTCGGTGAGCGGGAGGGCTTCGTCGTCGAGGACATGACGGACGTCGACGCGTTCGCGCCCGTCGATGTGGTCGACCTGCCGAACGGTCCGGCCTTCGTCGTCAGCGGTGTCGACCGTGGCGACGAGATGGCCAACTGGAGCCCCGACGAGGCTCTGCCCAGCATCGTCGGTGCCGCGCGGTCGCCCCTGACGCTCACCGAGGGGATCCACTGGGCCCTTCAGGCGCCGGAGGTGCTGGAACGCAACCACTGCTTCATGACGATCGGAAGAGGTCTCGCACCTCGTGTCGAGATCAGGACTGCCCGTTCGACGCACGGGTGAGGGCACGGCACACCGGCCCACCACCGACGGAGAGGAACCATCACCATGTCCGACGTCATCGCGATCATGTCCATGTCGCTCGACGGCTACGTCGCCGACCCCGACGGCGATGTCATGGGGGTCTTCGCGTGGTACTTCGGCTCGGGGGAGGTCGAGGTGGACGGCGGCGGGTCGGACCCCATGACGTTCCGCATGTCCGAGCCGAGCGCCCAGCAGTTCCGTGACCTCACCTCCCGCCTCGGCGCCCTCATCACCGGTCGGCGGACGTTCGAGACCGCCCAGGGTTGGGGCGGCAACCACGCGTGGGGACCGGCCTTCGTGCTCACGCACGAGATCCCCGACGGGTGGCCGCGAGCCGGATCGACCGTGAGCTTCGTGACGGACGGCATCGAGAGCGCGGTGCGGCAGGCCAAGGAGGCCGCGGGCGGGAAGTCCGTCGCGGTCCACGGCGCCGACACGATCCAGCAGTGCCTCAACGCGGGCCTGCTCGACCACCTGCACATCGACGTCGCGGCCATCCTGCTCGGTGGCGGGGTGCCGCTCTTCGACCGGCTCACCGGCACGCCGACGACCCTGGGAGACCCCACCGTCGTCGAGGGCGTCGGTGTGACGCACCTGAGCTACCCGGTGCTGAAGGCGTAGCGCTACGGCCAGTCGGCCGTCAGGTAGGCGACCACGAGCACCAGCAGCGAGACACCGACCAGCACCGCGCCGACCTGCATCTCACGGTTCCGCTGCCTCGACACGTCGTGACCCTCGCGGTCCGGCCCGGTCAGCGAACCCCAGATGATCAGGCCGAGCCCGACGGCGAGAAGCCCGCCGACAGCGGCCCAGAAGATGCGCACCGCACGAGCCGTCAGATCGGCATGTCGACGAAAGGTGACGCGTAGGCGTCGTCGGCCGAGAGGCGTCGCTCCGCCTCGGCCGGTGTGATCCGGTTGCGCTCGGCCTCGAGCAGCATGCCCAGCAGCCTCACGTCGCCGGCGGTCGGGATGCCTGCGACCTCGTCGTGCGCCAGTACCCACGAGACCGCAGCCATGATGGACTCCTGGTGCTGCAACGGTTCGTACCAGGTCGTGTGCGTCTGGTCGGCGCCCTCCGGCCAGTTGCGGCGGGACACCGTCTTGATCGTCATGAGCCCCGCGTCCTGGCGCCGAGTCTCCTCGACCAACGCGAGGTATGCCGTCCGGTACGTCTCGTCGCGCCACAGCACCGGGTTGAGCGGGGTCAGCACGGTGGCGAAGGGGTGACGCCGCAGCGCCTCGAGGTGCGTCTGGGCCGCCTCCTGACCGTGACCGGTCACTCCGACGGCGCCGACGAGCCCCTCGTCCTGCGCGCGGAGCGCCGCCTCGAGGGCGCCGCCTGCGCCCGTGGCCCGGTCGAGCTCGTCGAGGTCGCCGATGGCATGCAGCTGGAGCAGGTCGACCCGGTCGGTCTGCAGCCGCTCCAGCGACGCGTTGATCTCGCGCCAGGCCGACTCGCGGTCGCGACGACCGGTCTTCGTGGCCAAGAAGATGCGGTCGCGGAGCTGCGGCACCCACGGCCCGAGTCGCAGCTCCGCCTCGCCGTAGCTCGCAGCCACGTCGAAGTGGTTGATCCCGCCGTCGAGAGCCTGCTGGATCGAGGCGTCGGCCACGTCCTGCGTCACGTCGGCGAGCGCTGCAGCACCGTAGATGAGCACCGAGCTCTCGTGGCCGAGCCGACCGAGCCTTCGCGTCTCCATGACGTCCACCTTCGGCCACGCGAGCCGACCCGGCAAGGGGGGCTGATCCTGTGCGGAAGCGGATCGCCGGCACTGTGCCGGTGCGCGGCCGCGGCTGGGTACGTCATCTCCAGTACTGATCGGGGTGTGTGCCGGGCGACGACCGGCTCCGTGGCGCAGCGCCGTGCGCCCTGACCGAAAGCAGAGACCAGCATGGCCATCGCCACGCCCGTGCGACACCGGCGCCCCTATCGCGGGTCGCACCTCATCACCCGTCTGGTCGGTCCCCTCACCATCGGGGCCCTGGTTGCCGTCTTCGCCCTGCTGTGGCTGGTCGCCCGGCCGACCGGCGACCCCGGCCAGTTCGTCGGCCAGCTCATCGGCGCCGAGGGCGTGCTGCTCCTCTCCGTGGGACTGGTCCTCATCAGCACCCTGCGGTGGGTGGAACGGTTCTTCGACGGCGTCGACAAGGCTGCGGTCTGGCACCGCCGGGTCGCCGTCGCCGGCACGGCCCTCATCGGGGTGCACATCGCCACGACGGGCAACCCGAACGCCACGCAGCTCGGTCCGACGGTGGGGACCATCGGCATCAGCGGCCTCGCGACCCTCACGGTGTGGGCCATCGCGCCCCGCTGGCGCTTCATCACGCCGAGGCCGCTGCGCGGGCTCGTCGAGCGCCTCATGCAGACCGAGCCCGTCCGTGTCGTCGGGCGGTGGCTGGGCAGCTACGGCCTGTGGCGCGGCTTCCACCGACTCACCGGCGTCTTCCTCGCCTTCGGTTTCGTGCACGGCCTCCTGGACGCGACGCTCTTCGGCTCCTCGCTGCTGCGGTGGTCCTACGTCGTCGTCGGCGGTGTGGGGCTGGGTTTCTACCTCTTCCGCGAGCTGCTCGCCCGCAGGGTTGCCCGCACCCACGACTACGCGGTCTCGTCGGTGGCTCCCATCGACGACACCGCATACGAGATCTGGCTGCGACCGCTCGGGCAGCGGTTCGCCTTCCGCCCCGGACAGTTCGCCCTCGTGAATCTCGAGGCCCGCGACGGCTGGCACCGTCACCCCTTCACCATCGCGAGCGGCCCGGACGAGCAGGAGGTGCGCGTCACCGTGCGGGCCGTGGGCGACTTCACCTCGAGCATCGGCGACGTCGTCGCGCCCGGTATGCCGGCCGTGATCAGCAGTCCCCAGGGTCATTTCGACTACAAGCGGGGCACCGAGCACCAGGTGTGGGTTGCGGGCGGCATCGGCGTGGCGCCGATGCTCAGCTGGCTCCGCTCGGCGACTCCCGGTGAGCTGCCGCACCGCGTCGACTTCTTCTTCTCGGCGCGCGGCCCGGCCCCGCTCGCTGACGAGGTCGCCCACCTGGCGGGCCACCACGAGGAGCTGTTCCTGCACCTCGTGGACACCGAGACGCAACCGCGGCTCACGAGCGCGCAGATCCTCGAGACGGTGGGTGTGGAGGCGCCCCAGCTCTCCGCCTTCCTCTGCGGCCCCGAGCCGATGGTGGGCACGCTGCAGCGTGACCTCGTCCGCGCCGGGGTCCGTGCGGCGAACGTGCACCGCGAGTTCTACAACTTGCGCTGATCCCGCTGGGCAGTTGCCCATCGCACCTGGATCTCTGGTTGCGCCGTCACACCTTCGGGTAGGACCCGAAGGACCAGCACATGGACCGAAGGAGTGAAGATGTCGGACGACGCCAAGGCTGCCAAGGAGCTCGTGGAGACGCTGAAGGACGGCGAGCGAGGGTTCGCCTCCGCCGCTGAGAAGCTGCGCAACGACGACCGTCCCGAGTGGGCGACGACGCTGCAGCGCTTCTCCGAGCAGCGCGCCGGTTTCCACCGCGAGATCGTCGCGATGGGCCACGAGTACGGCGACGACGTCGACAACAGCGGCACCGCCACGGCTGCGCTGCACCGCGGATGGATCGCCCTCAAGGACGCGCTGACCGGTGACGATGCGGGCAGCGTCCTGGGTGCCGCCCTCACGGGTGAGGACCACGCCGTCACGGAGTACGAGAAGGCGCTGGAGCAGGACCTCAGCACCGGCTTCCGCGAGGTCGTGACCCGCCAGCACGCGGCCATCGTCGCCGCGCGCGACGAGGTGAAGGCTCTCCAGGCCGCGGACTGACCTGAGCGCAGCGACGAAGGTCGCTCATCAGCCACTCAAGGCTCGGACGGTCGGATCTTGCTACTCTGAGGGGAGCAAGATCCGACGGTCTCGGCCGGGGCCCCAGCGTACGAGAGGGCGCTCAGGACTCCCCGATGGTCCGAGGCGCGTCGACGGCCTTCTTCACGGCCTTCTTCGCCGTCTTGGCCGTCTTCGCGGCGCGCTTGGCGGCCTTCTTCGCGGCCGGCTCGGCGGGCGGCTGCTCAGCCGGCCGGCGCGGCTTGCGCCTCACCCACAGCTGGCCGTTCCCGTTGGTGCCGCTCACCGTCTTGGTCTCGACGTAGCCCTGCGCCCGGACGAGCTCGCTGAGCTTGCCGAACCCGTAGTTGCGTGAGTCGAACGACGGGTCCGTGCGGCGCAGGTGGTTGCCCAGCGCGCTGAGCGGCGCCCAGTCGTCGTCGTCGGTGTCGACCTTCTGCAGGGCGCGGGTCAGCACGCTCTCGATGGGACGCGTCGGCTCGATCCTGACGAACTCGGCGTCGCCCTCGTCGGCAGCGCCGCCGTTCGCGAGCACTTCGAGGAACAGGAACCGTTCACACGCCTCGACGAAGGCCTTGGGGGTCTTGCGCTGGCCCACGCCGATGACGCGCTTGCCGGACTCACGCAGGCGCGTGGCCAGGGGCGTGAAGTCGCTGTCGCTCGACACGATCGCGAACCCGTCGACGTTGCCCGAGTAGAGCAGGTCCATCGCGTCGATGATGAGGGCCGAGTCCGTCGCGTTCTTGCCGACGGTGTAGGCGAACTGCTGCTGCGGGGAGATGGCGTTGCCGAGCAGCACCTCGCGCCATCCGCTGAGGTGCGGGTTGGTCCAGTCGCCGTAGGCGCGCTTGACGGTGATCGTCCCGTAGGCGGCGAGCTCGTCGAACATCTCCTTGACCAGCTTCGGAGACGTGTTGTCGGCGTCGATCAGCACGGCGAGACGGGTGCTGTCGTCGGTCATGGTGGTGGTCCCCTCATTCGGTCAACGGCACGTGTGACCTACCCGCAACAGCCTCCTGGGCCCTTCAGCCGGCCCGGGGGGCCGGCACGAGGTAGACGGGGACCGGTGCCGACCGGACGATCTTCGACGCGCGCGAGCCGAGGAAGAGCCGGGCCGCGGGCGCCGACGAGCTCGGCCCGACGACGAGCACATCGCCGTCGCTCCACTCGACGCCCCACATCGCGGCACTCCACGAGACGCCCTCACCGACCACGAGCGACCGTGCGAGGCGCTCGGCCAGGGCGGCGTCCTCGGCTCCCACGTGAGCGCGCAGCGCGCTCCTCGTGCGGTCGAGCCACCGGTCGACGACGAGGTCGTCGGCCGACTCCTCGACACTGCCGTAGACCCTCTTCGGCGGCCTGACGGCGAACGACACCGCGCGGAGGCTCGCACCGAGCGACGCAGCGAGAGCAGCCGCCTTGGACGCCACGTGCGCCGCCCCCGAAGAGCCGCCGAGGCCCACGGTGACCCGGCGGATGCGCGAGCCGGGCGGGGGCCGGTAGCCACGCGGGGCCAGCAGCACCGGAAGGGGCGCCGAGTGGGCGAGCCGGTCCGTCACGCTCCCGAAGGAGATGCGGCCCAGCGCCCCCTTGCTCGACGAGCCGAGCACGAGCGCGGAAGCCTTCACCTCGGCTGCCAGGTCGAGCAGCCCCGCAGGGATGGACGAGGCCGTACGCACGACGAAGCTCGCCCGCACGTCAGGAGCCAGCGACTCCCGCGCCTGCTCGAGCACGGACTCGCCCCAGTCGCGGAGCGGGCCCAGGTAGTTGCCGTCGACGAACTCCACCGCCCCTGCCGCCTGCGGAGTCGTCACGACGACAGCCACCGTGAGGGGCTCACCCGTCGACCGCGACAGCACGGCGGCCAGCTCGAGCGCCGAGGTGCCGCTGTCCTGCGCCGTGAACGCGACGACGATGGTCACGGGTCACGCCCGCACGGCGAGCGAGGCGGCCTCGACGTGGGTCACCGGTCGGCCGAGCTCGGCGGCTCGGTCGACGACCTCGAAGCGCTGCCAGATCGAGTCCCGGGCGGGCAGCGTCACGATGACGATCTGGTCGGGGTCGAACTCGCCGACCGCCGCACGGAGGGCACGGAGCGGTCGGTAGTCTCCGAGCCCGCCCGTCGCGTCCAGCTGGTGCGCCCTCAGGGCTTCCAGGGTGCGGTTCAGCCGTGCCTGGGCCGCCTCGGTCGTGG
The DNA here is from genome assembly GCA_966081555.1 of uncultured Terrabacter sp. Taxonomy (GTDB): domain Bacteria; phylum Actinomycetota; class Actinomycetes; order Actinomycetales; family Dermatophilaceae; genus Terrabacter. The sequence goes on along the minus strand of CBHRRQ010000018.1, from coordinate 2,838 downwards.
CCTCTGCGACGGACAAGGCGCCGTGCGTCGATGCCGTGCCCGTCTCCACCGCACTCGCCGGGACACAGACGTAGTAGGTCGCCTTGCCCATCGCGTCGATGCGCTGCAGCTCGCTCATCAGCTCGTCGGCCTCGAGGGTCTGGTTGGCCAGCACCAGCACCCGGTGCGCCTCACCGGAGTGCGCGGGCACCGCCCGCGCGGGCAGACGCGCGATGCGGGCGCGGTTGATGAAGAAGAGGACGAGCACGACGCCGAACGAAACGAGGCTCAGCACGAGCTGGATGCGCACGTCCTCCGTCAGCCCCATCTGCACGAGCACGAGGACGATGGCGAGCGCCGTGAGGACCGAGAGCACGGGGAAGAGCCACATCTTCACCTTGAGCGTCGACGGGTCGGACCGGTAGCGCAGGATGATCTGCGAGACCGCGATGAGCAGGTAGACGAAGAGGATGACGGCGCCGGACGAGTTGAGCAGGAACGAGAAGACGGTGTCGGGCGAGACGGCGGCCATGATGACGGCGAGGAACCCGACGACCGACGAGGCCAGGATGGCGACTGTCGGCACGCCCCGGGAGTTGACCGCGACCATCGACGCGGGCGCCTCCCGGCGGGCCGCCAGCACGAAGAGCATCCGGGACGCGGTGTAGAGGCCCGAGTTGAGGCACGAGAGCACAGCTGTCAGCACGACCGCGTTCATCACGTGGTCGGCGTACGGGATCCCCATGCGCTGGAAGGCCGCGACGTAGGGCGACGCCTCGAGGGTGGCCGAGTTCCACGGCAGGATCACCGCGAGCAGGAAGATCGAGCCGACGAAGAAGATGGCGATGCGGGTGATGACCGAGTTCGCGGCCTTGGAGACGGCCCGCTCCGGGTTGTCGGACTCGGCGGCGGCGATGGTCGCGATCTCGGCGCCCACCATCGAGAAGATCACGGTGACGACGCCGGCCGTGACCGCCAGTCCACCGTTGGGGAAGAAGCCGCCGTGCGCGGTGAGGTTGCCGAAGTCGAGATCGGCGTTGGGCCAGATCCCGAGCACGAAGAGGGCGCCGCAGAAGAGGAAGACGATGATGGCGGCGACCTTGATGCCGGCGAACCAGAACTCGAACTCCCCGAAGGACGACACCGAGATGAGGTTGGTGCCCGTCATGAGGAGCATCAGCACGAGGCTGAGCACCCATGTCGGCACGCCCGGCAGCCAGAAGTTGATGACCTTGGCCCCTGCGACGGCCTCGAAGCCCACGACGATGACCCAGAAGTACCAGTAGAGCCACCCGACGGAGAAGCCGGCCCAGTCGCCGAGCGCCTTGCGGGAGTAGTCGGCGAACGACCCGGTGGAGGGGTTGGCCACCGCCATCTCCGCGAGCATCCGCATCACCATGATGATGAGGACGCCGCAGATTGCGTAGGTGATGAACGCTCCCGGACCGGTGTCGTGGATGACGGTCCCCGACCCGACGAACAGGCCCGCGCCGATGACGCCACCCATGGCGATCATCGTCAGCTGACGCTGGTTGAGCGCCCGCTTCAGCTCGGGGCCCGCGCCGGCCACGTCAGGCCCACCGATCCGACGTGACTGTGGGACAAGGGTTCACGTGACGAGACATGGGACGGCCCTCTCGATCGGACCGCGGGGGCTGACCGCCCCCGCGACGATCTGCCCAAAGTAACCACGCGTGAACCATCTGTCCACGTGAGTCGAACGTTGGGCGACAGCCGCGGAGGCGGCCGAGTCAGGCGTAGAAGTCGGGCTTCGCGATCATCTCGACCTTGACGACCCCGTCGTCGGTGAGCGCCCGCACACCGGCGTCGCAGACGCACGCGGCGGCATACCCGTCCCACGACGTCGAGCCGGTGTGCTCGCCCGCGGCGACCGCCGAGATCCACTCCTGGACCTCGGTGACGAACGCCCCCCAGAAGCGGTCGTTGTGGTCACGCGCGATCGAGTTGCGGTGGCCCGACCCGTCGCGCACCTCGACCGCGTTCTGGTCGGCCAGCGACACGGTGCCCTTCTCGGCGACGGCCTCGCACCGGATGTCGTAGCCGAACTGGCAGTTGACGAAGATCTCGTCGTCCACGCGCACCCCCGACGCGGTCTCGAGGATGAGCACGAGCGGGTCCTGGAGGTGCTCGAAGCGCAGCGAGGTCTTCTTCGGCTTGTCGACGCGGGCCGAGACGAACTCCTCGCCGAGCAGCCACCGCATCGTGTCGACCTCGTGGATCGCCGTGTCGTTGATCGCCATGTCCCACGTGTAGTTCTCGGGCACGGTCGGGTTGCGATGGGCGCAGTGGACCATGAGCGTCTCACCCAGCTCGCCGGAGTCGAGCAGCGCCTTCATCTGGCGGTAGCTGCGGTCGAAGCGACGCATGAAACCGACTGTCACCAGGCGGCGCCCGCCGGCCTGCTCCGCCTCCATGATCCGCAGCGCGGCCTCCGCGGTCGGCGTCAGCGGCTTCTCGCAGAAGACCGGCTTGCCAGCCGCGATCGCCGCGAGGACGTCGACCTCGTGCGCCGGCCCGTAGCTGCAGATCATGACGGCGTCGACCTCGGCGGACGCGATGAGCTCCGCGGAGGTCGCGTATGCCGTCCCGTCGATGCGCGCGGCCACCTCCTTCGCGCGTACCTCGTCGACGTCGGCCACGGCGACGACACGGCCGCCGGCGATGACGGTGTGGATGCGGTCGATGTGGGCCTGGCCCATGCCACCGGGGCCGATCATCCCGATACGTACAGTCATGCGTCTGACTCCTTCGTCAATGGTGCCCGAGCCGCTGGGCTCAGAGCCGGCCGAGGCCGATGGAGGCGAGGTACTCGCGGGTCTGGATGGCGTTGGGCAGCGG